>NZ_FNHL01000003.1:0-300000 GCF_900103715.1 Halogranum gelatinilyticum
GGCGTCTGTTCGGCGGGCTTCCAGACGACGGTGTTACCCTCGACCAGGGCGACGGCCATGTGCCAGAAGGGGATGGCGACCGGGAAGTTCCACGGGGTGATACAGCCGACGACGCCGCGAGGTTTGCGGCGCATATAGGCGTCCTTGGCGGGAATCTCGCTCGGGATAACGTCGCCTTTGGGGTGGCGAGCGTCGCCAGCGGCCCACTCGACCATGTGGTACGCTTCGATGACGTCCGCGCGACCTTCCGAGATTTCCTTGCCGCACTCTTTGGTCACGACTTCTGCGAGTTCTTCGGTCCGCTCGCGGAGCTCGTGGTAGATGTCCCAGAGATATTCCGCGCGGTCGATGTGCGACAGTTCGCGCCACTCCTCGTAGGCCTCGTCTGCCTCGGCGAGTGCGACGTCGATGTCCGCCTCGGTCCCGCGCTGGAACGTGCCGAGGGTCTCGCCCGTCGCGGGGTTCTCGCTCTCGAACGTCTCCGTGCTCTCGCCGTCCGTCCACTCACCGCCGATGTAGTGTTGGTATACTGTGTCGTCCTGACCCATGTGTGAGAGACTATCGAAGACGGTCGAATAACCACTCCCGTCCATGGGAGGGATAGTGCGTGTGAATCAGACACATACATACGTCTCCCCGAACAACGGATAGCCGATGAGCCAGACGGAGACGGCAGCGGGGACCAGACTCACACTCGAACTGTGGCATCCGAACTGTTGGGCAATCGAGTCCACAGAACAGACCGGTGGTGGAGTACTGGCGCACGCCATCTACAACTCGCCGACGGTGACGAGCGAGTCGGTCAACGGACTCTTCACGGCGTTCGGCGACAGCGAGAGCGAAGTCGAAGCCTTGCTCGACCAGATCCGGGAGTCGCCGTACGCGGGGTCGGTCCAAGAGCTCCAAGAGCGGTTCGGACGCAACGTCCGCAACGACGCCCCCGGAAACGTCGTCCGCGAGTTCTTCCTCGAGTACAACCCGCGGGACATGGTGTGTCCGACGTTGCTCAAACACGGGTTCGTCCACAGCGCGCCCGTTCGGATCGAAGACGGCCAGGAGTACTGGCAGGTCTGTTTCGCTGGCAACAGAAAAGAGATCGAACCGAGCCTCGACGGCGTGCGCGAGGACGCCGGTGCCGAGGTCAGCGTCTCGCGTATCACCACGTCCGATACGGGGACGTCCGAGCGCGAACGGCGGATGAGTTCCCTCACGACGACCCAGCGGGAGGTGTTCGAGTTGGCACGCGACCGCGGCTACTACCAGTGGCCACGCGGCATCTCCACGCGGGAACTCGCGTCGGAACTCGGCGTCTCGAAGACGACGATGCTCGAACATCTCCGGAAGGCGGAGTCGAAACTGCTCGACCCCGACGACTGAGAGAAACGGGAGCCTCCGACGGCTATCCGAGGACGGCCCGAAGCGCGAACAGCGCGTTCTCCTTGCGCTCGCGCACGCGACGGTAGAAGTACGAGACCCACTTGCCGCCGTAGGGGATATACTGATAGACGTCGACGCCGTCGACGGCGAGCACCTCTTGGGCGTCCTCGCGCACGCCCATCAACATCTGAATCTCGAAGCTGGTGCCGTGTTCCTCGTGGAGCTCCAGGGCGTGTTCGATCATCTTCGGGTCGTGGCTGCCGACGGCGATACCACCGTCGAAGTTCGCGAACATGAACGCCAGATACTCGCGGTAGGCCTCGTCGACCTTCGACTTCTCCTTGTAGGCGACCTCCGGCGGTTCGTCGTAGGCTCCCTTCACGAGTCGGACCTTGCAGGGGACGTCGGCGAGGCGTTCGAGATCAGCGCGCGTGCGCTTGAGGTTCGCCTGGACACAGAGACCGACGCCGCCGTCGAACTCACGGGCGACGGCTTCGAACGTGTCGAGCGTGGTGTCGATGGTGGTGTAATCCTCCATGTCGCACCAGACGAACACCCCGTGGTCGTCGCCCGCCTCGACGATGCGGCGGAAGTTCTCCGCGAAGACCTCCCCGCCCACGTCGAGACCGATCTGGGAGGGTTTGACCGAGACACAGCAGTCGAGACCGGTGCGGTCGATGCGTTCGATTAGATCGATGTACGCGTCGGCGTCGGCGTCGGCCGGTGGCCGTTCGTCGTAGTGCTCCCCGAGCAGATTGAGTATCCCCTTCACACCCGACTCGTTCAGGTCGGCGACGTGGTCGAGCGCCCCCTCGGGAGTCTCGCCCGCGACGAAGTTGTTCGCAATCGGCGGAATCATGCGTGGTGTCCTCTCACGATGGGATCCCCCTAAACCACCTCCCTACCAAACAATTCATCCGTGTTTTTGTGAACTAAAAATGGACCATACCGCCCAATAACGGGGGAGAAGCCGTGACGTACGGTCGGTTCCGACCATGGTAGGGTCAAGGTATAACAACACCCTTCGGATAGTACGTGATAGTTCGTCATGAGACAACTTGACAGAGACGACGTGACGCGCAGAGATGTGCTGAAGACGACGGGCGCAGGAGGCCTCGTCGTGCTCGGATCGACCGCTGGCTGTCTGGAGTCCTCGGATGGCTCCGGTGACGGCGGGAGCGACGGTGGGTCCGGTGACGGTGGCTCCGGCGACGGCGGGAGCGAGACGACCGACAGCTCCGGCGACGGCGGGAGTATGCAGGACACGTACACCATCGGGATGGTCAACTCCCTCACCGGGTCGCTCGCGCCGTACGGCGAGCGTAACGAACGCGGGCTCCAGCTCGCGCTCGCGGACATCAACGACGTCGGTATCGGCTCGAACGGTGCGGAGTTCGCCGTCGTCCAGGAGGACAGTGAGAGTGTGAACCAATCCGGCGTCAACGCGGCCCGGAAGCTCGTCACGCAGGACGGCGTCCCGCTGCTCATCGGCGCGGTCGGCTCCGGCGTCTCCATCGCCATCTACGACAGCGTCGTCTCCGGCACCGACGTCGTCCAGATTTCACAGAACAGTACCAGCCCCGAGCTGACAAACAAGCCCGGACTCATGCGGATGAGTCCGTCCGGCTCGGCGAAGGGACAGGCACTCGCGAATCTGGTCGGACAGGACCACGACACCGTCGCCGTCACGTGGATCAACAACGACTACGGGACGGGGCTGTCGGACGTCTTCGCCGACTCGTTCGAGGGCGACGTCGCCTACAACACCCCGCACGACCAGGACCAGTCCTCATACCGTGGCATCCTCTCGGAGATGGCCGCGACCGACGCCACCGCGTGGGTGATGATCACCTACGCCAACGAGTTCACCATCATGGTCAACGAGGCGTACGACCAGGGCTACCACGAGCAGGTGGAGTACTACGGCGCGGAGTCGACCGTCGCCGACGCCATCACCGAGAACACCGAGCCGGGCAGCATGGAGAGCATGACCGGTATCACGGAGAGTGCCCCGGTCGACCAGGAGAGCTACCAGAACTTCGCGAGTACCTTCGAGGACGAGTTCGGCTCGGCCCCGTCGGTCTGGTCGGCGTACGCCTACGACGCGGTGACGGTCGCGGCCATCGCGACCGAGGCAGCCGACGAGTTCACCGGTGCGGCACTGCAGGAGGTCGTCCGCGACGTGACCCGCCCCGAGGGCGAGGCCGTCTACACCTTCGAGGACGCGAAGGCGATCCTCGAAGACGGCGGTGGCCCGAGCGACGTCAACTACGAGGGCGTCTCCGGACCGGTGGACCTCGACGAGAACGGTGACCCGCCGGGGTTCTACCAGGTCTACGAGGTCAACGACCACACCTACGAGTTCGGCGACTTCATCACTGGCTAAGATGGTCGACCAGCCACTGGAGGTGCCGTAATGGTCGCAGCGAGCCAGTTCCTACAGCTCTTGGTAAACGGGCTGATCTTCTCGAGTATCATCATCCTCGCAGCAATCGGTCTCTCGCTGGTCTACAGCATCGCCGACTTCGCGAACTTCGCGCACGGCGACCTGATGACTGCGGGGGCGTTCGGCGCGCTTGTCGCCGCCGGTGTCCTCGGTGGCGCGCCGCCGACGATCTTCGGCGTGACGCTGCCGTCGCTGCCGATTCCGGGTGCCGATATCGTGCTCTTCGAACTGCCGCTCGCGCTGTACGTCGGCATCCTCGTCGGGATGGCCTTCGCCGCGCTGGTCGCGGTCGTCACCCAGCGGTTCATCTACGAACCGCTCGACGCCGGCTCTATCGAACTGCTCATCACGAGTATCGGCGTCGCGCTCGGCTACCGCGCCATCGTCCAACTCGGCTTCGGCTCCGGCCAGCGAACCTACGAGATCGCCCGAACGGGACGCGTCGAGTGGGTCAACGACCTCATCGGGGTCTCGGTCACGCCCCGTGACGTTGTCATCCTCGGACTGACCGCCGTGCTGGTGGTCGGGCTGCACAGCCTCCTCCAGTACACGACGCTCGGCCGCAAGATGCGGGCGACGGCGGACAACGCCGACCTGGCCCGCGTCGCCGGTATTCGCACCGGTGAGGTCATCCTCGCCATGTGGATCATCGGCGGCGCGCTCGCCGCAGCTGGCGGCGTCTTCCTCGGGCTGGACACGCTCGTCCGCCCCCGGATGGGCTTCGACATCCTGCTCATCGTGTTCGCCGCGGTCATCCTCGGCGGCATCGGGAGCGTCTACGGCGCGATGCTCGGCGGGCTCGTCATCGGGATGGCTCACGAGCTGACGCCCGCGATTCCGTTCGTCAGCGTCGAATACTCCTCGGCAGTGGCGTTCATCCTGATGGTCATCATCCTGCTCGTCCGTCCGAAGGGCATCATGGGGGAGGCAGCCTGAGATGTCGGTCAACGACGCCATCGACAAGGTCGGCAGCGAGAAATGGGTCCTCGGCGGCATCGTCGCCGTGGCCCTGCTGCTCGTCGCCAGCGTCGCGACCGGCGGTCTCACCCTGGCGTATCTGCTGCCGACGCTCGCGCTCGTCGGGATGTGGGCGTTGCTCGCGCTCGGACTCAACGTCCAGTGGGGCTACGCCGGACTCATCAACTTCTCCGTCGCCGCCTTCTGGGGTATCGGGATGTACTCCGTGGCACTCTTCACCGCGCCCGGCTCGCCGCTGGGAATCAACCAGGGCTTCTTCGTCGCGGTCGCGGTCGCGGTCGTCGCGTCGACGGTGTTGGCACTTCTCATCGGGATTCCGACGCTCCGACTGCGGACGGACTATCTGGCCATCGCCAGCCTCGGTCTCGCCGAGGTCGTCCGACTCGTCATCCTGAACGAGCGCGAGATCACGGCGGGGAGTCAGGGCATCAGTATCGACGCCCTGTTCCCGTCGCTCGTGACGTTTCTGGATAGCATCTTCGCGCCGGACGCACCGGCGTTCCCGTACCGTGGACTCGTCGACCTGCTCCTCGTCAGCGTGGGTATCCTCCTCGTGTACGCGTTCCTCCGGCGGGTTCACCGCTCGCCGTGGGGCCGCGTCATGCGGACCATCCGCTCGGACGAGGACCTCGCGGAGGCACTGGGCAAGAACACCTACTGGTACAAGATGCAGGCGTTCGTCATCGGGAGCATTCTGATGGCACTCGCGGGCGTCTTCTACGCCTACCAGTTCCGCTACGTCGCACCGGGCGACCTCGAACCCATCAGCACGTTCTACGTGTGGGTCGCGGTCATCCTCGGCGGGACCGGCAGCAACCGTGGGGCCGTCCTCGGGGCGGTCACCATCGTCCTCATCCGCGAGGGGACGCGGTTCCTCGGCGGCGTCGGGTTCGGTCTCGACGCGGCAGCCCTGCGGCTGTTGTTCGTCGGCCTGCTCATCATCGCGGTCGTCCGCTTCCGCTCGGAGGGACTGCTCCCGCCGAAGCGTGAGCTCATCTGGCCTGCCGCCAGGGAGGACGACTCATGAGCCAGGACAGCGAGATGGTCTACGAGGGCGCGAACCTGAACAAGGGCGACGTCGTGCTCCGTGCGGAGGGGCTGCGCAAGACGTTCGGCGGCCTCGTCGCCACCGACGACGCCTCCTTCGCCGTCGAGCGCGGCAGTATCACCGGGATGGTCGGCCCGAACGGCGCGGGCAAGTCGACGCTGTTCAACCTCGTCTCGGGGTTCTATACGCCCGACGCGGGCAGCGTCTACGTCAACGACACCGAGGTGACGGCACAGGATCCACACGAGGTGGCCCGCGAAGGTCTCATTCGGACGTTCCAGACCCCCCGGAAGTTGGAGGGGATGACCGTCCGCGAGGCGATGATGGTCGGCGCGACGCCACAGGCGGGCGAGTCGATTCTCCCGCTGTTCCTCTCGCCGAGCAAGGTCACGGCGGAGGAGCGACAGAACCTCGACAAGGCCGAGGAACTGCTCGAACGGTTCGAGATCGCCCACCTCATCGACGAGCCGTCGACGGATCTCTCCGGCGGCCAGCTGAAGCTGGTCGAGCTCGCCCGTGCGATCACGACCGACCCGGACGTCCTGCTTTTGGACGAACCGGTCGCTGGCGTCAACCCGACGCTGGCGAACGACATCAAGCGGTTCATCCGCGAGCTCAACGAGGAGGGCCAGACCTTCCTCATCATCGAGCACGATATGCCCTTTATCATGGACCTCGCCGACCCGATCATCGTCCTCGACCAGGGCCGCGTCCTCATGGAGGGGACGCCGGAACAGGTTCGGACCGACGAGCGCGTCATCGACGCCTACCTCGGCGGAGCCGACGGTGGTCGCCCCGGCGCGGGAGGTGACGAATGAGCCAGCACGTGCTCCAGGCCGACGGTGTCGACAGCGGCTACGGGGAGGTACAGGTCCTCGACGACCTAAACCTCCACCTCGACGACGGCGAGATCGTCTGTCTCATCGGACCGAACGGTGCTGGTAAGTCGACGGTGCTGAAGACCGTCTTCGGCCTGCTCGAGCCGTGGACCGGCTCGATCACGCTCCACGACGAGGAGATCGGCGGCGTCGACCCGGCTGATCTCGTCCGCATGGGCGTCGGCTACGTCCCACAGGTCGACAACGTGTTCGGCTCGCTGTCGATCGACGAGAACCTCCGGATGGGCGGGGTCGCCCGCGAGTCCGGACTCGAAGACGTCATCGGCCGACTCTATGACCGCTTTCAGATTCTCGACGACAAACGGGGTGCCAAAGCCAGTACGCTCTCGGGCGGCCAGCGACAGGTGCTCGCGTTCGCGAGGGCACTCGTGATGGAACCCGACGTGCTGCTCATCGACGAACCGTCGGCCGGACTCGCGCCCTCTATCGTCGAGGACGTGTTCCGGAACGTCCAGACGGTCAACGAACTCGGTACCTCGATTCTGATGGTCGAGCAGAACGCCCGCGAGGGGCTGGCCATCTCGGATCGCGGCTACGTCCTCGACCAGGGGACGGTCGCCTACGAGGGTGCCGCAGACAAGCTGCTCGACGACCCCGAGGTGTCGCAGCTCTACCTCGGCGGTGCCGACTACGAGTAGCCGCTGGCCGACCCGGTCGGTGCTGCGTCCTTTTTCTGCCTGCGCGAAAACGTCTTCACCGCCGGTACGGTCGCTGTCGAGATAGGTGGTCCCGCCGACCGCAACACCGAAACCCGTCCGACACGCGACTCTCGCGTACATGGTTCGGCGGTACACCTTCGCACTCGCACCCCTCGCAGCAGCGACTCTCTGGGGCGGGATGTACGTCGTCAGCAAGTGGGGGTTCGGGCTGGTCCCCCCGCTCACGCTCGGGTTTCTGCGGGTCGCGCTCGGTGCGGCGGTCCTGTATCCGCTGGTCCGTCGTCGGGACGTCACCGTCGAACCAGACGATTACCGAGGGTTCGTTCTCCTCGGCGGCTGGGTGACGGCCACCATCGCGACGCAGTTCGTCGGCACGGAGTTGACGAACGCCTCGCAAGGCTCGTTGCTCACTGTCCTGACGCCGGTGTGTACCGTCCTGCTCGGCGTGGCGGTCCTCGACGAGCGGCTCACTCGTGGCAAGACGGTCGGCATCGCGCTCGCGACGCTCGGGACCGTCGTCGTCATCGTCGGACAGTACCGGCTCTCGTCGCTGGCGACGGGGGACCTCCTCGGCGTCCTCGCGCTCGTCGCGGCCAGTGTGTCGTGGGCGGGGTTCACCGTCTGGGGCGCGCCCTACGTCCGGCGGTACTCGGCGATCACGGCGGTGACGTACTCGACGCTCGCGTCCGTCCCGATGCTAGCCGTCCTCGCAGGCGTCGAACTCGCGGCTCGCGGTATCGACCCGACGGCCCTCCCAGTGACTGTCGAGAGCGTCGCTGCAGTGCTCTATCTGGGTATCGGGGCGACGGCCGCCGCGTGGTATCTCTGGTACAAGGGGTTGGAATACGTCGACGCAGGGACCGTCGCGGCGTTCTTCTTCGCCCAGCCGGTCGTCGGGTCGGTCCTCGGCGTGTTCCTCCTCGGCGAGGCGGTCGGCGCGACGTTCGGACTCGGCGGGGGAATCCTCGCGGTCGGCGTCTGGCTGGTGAGCGTCACGGCGGCCGACAGAGCGTAGGCGTCAGAAGCCGGTGTAGACCCGCGCGAGCTTCGACCCGCCCAGCGCGAGTACGACGAGACCGACGATGAAGACGCCCGTCGCGACGAGCAACAGGCGTGGCGGCAGCATCGCGCCGCCGAAGAACGGTCCGCGGACGACGAGGTAGCCGGTCGTCGTCGTCACACCGAGACCGACTGCGGTCAGTACCATCCAGGGAATCGCGGCGATCTTCATGAGTACGTGTCGTTACTCGCAGGACGAAAACCAGCCTCAAGAGCGTTTTCGCCGTCTCGTTGAGACGTGTCTGCCGGGCGACCGACGGATGGCAGACTCCCGTTCGCTCACCGACGAATCCGAAAGCCGTCCTCGCCCTGTGGCTCCTCGTACTCGGCGGTCACGTCGTCGACGGTCGCCGCCGGACTGCCGGTGTGGCACCACTCGACCATCGCCTCGACGGCGTCCTCGCTCCCTTCGAACACCGCTTCGACGCGGCCGTCGTCGAGGTTCCGGACCCAGCCGTCGACACCGTGCTCCCCCGCGGTGTCGCGTGTGGTAGCGCGGTAGAAGACGCCCTGTACCTTCCCAGTCACGTAGACGTGTGCGCGTGTGCGGTCGGACATATGCCCACGTTGCTCCGCCGCCGGCAAAAACCCAGTCGTGACTCGGCGGTGTCGCGCGCAGTGTGTGGCGAACAGACGGCACAGTCGAGACCCGTGAGGCGAGTGCCGTACACCCGCGAACGCCTCACGGCGGTTCGTCAGCGCATGGCTGCGTCTGGTTCCGTCCTCGTATTTGAACCTCCGCCGCGAGCGCGCCGGAGTGGCCGGTCCCGAATCGCGTCCCTCTAAGTGGACCGCGAGAAAGGTGGCTGTATGGAACTCTTCGGCACCGCAGGAATCCGCGGGAGCGTCACGGAGCGAGTGACGCCCGAGCTGGCGCTTTCCGTCGGCCGGGCGGCCGGTGTGGACGGCGACGAGTTCGTCGTCGCCCGCGACGGCCGCGTCACCGGTCCGGCACTCGCCGCCGCGATGGAAGCTGGCCTCGAATCCGCCGGCGCGACCGTCCACCGCGCCGGGATGCTGCCGACACCGGCACTCGCGTTCGCCTCACAGGGTCGTCGCGGAGTCATGCTCACCGCCTCGCACAACCCACCGACAGACAACGGAATCAAAGTCTTCGACGACGGCGTCGAGTACGCCCGCGAGGCGGAGCAGGCCATCGAGGAGCGCGTCGAAGCCGGAGCGTCGCCCGTCGCGTGGGACGAGTGGGGCGGGGGCGACGAGGTCGAGCCGTTGGCCGCCTACCGCTCGGCTGTCACCGACTTCGCGTCGACTCGCGGTGCCGACCTCGACGGGCTTCGGGTCGCCGTCGACTGCGGCAACGGGATGGGCGCGCTGGCGACCCCGCAGGTGCTCCGCGAACTCGGCGCGCAGGTCGTCACGCTCAACGCCAACGTCGACGGCCACTTCCCCGGCCGCGAGTCGAAGCCGACGCCCGAGACGCTCTCGGACCTCCGGGAGTTCGTCGCCGACGGCGAGTTCGCGTTCGGACTCGGCCACGACGGCGACGCGGACCGTATCGTCATCATCGACGGCGACGGCGAGGTCGTCCACGAGGACACGGTTCTCGCCATCCTCGCCGAGCACTACGTCCGCTCGGAAGACGTCGCCGACCCCGTGGTCGTGACGACGCCGAACGCCTCGGCCCGCATCGACGAACGTGTCCGGGCGGCCGGTGGCCGCGTCGAGCGCGTCCGACTCGGCGCGCTCCACGAGGGCATCGCGTCGGCCCGCGCCGACGGCGGCGACGTGGTCTTCGCGGCCGAGCCGTGGAAGCACATCCACGTCCCCTTCGGCGGCTGGATCGACGGCGTGACGAGCGCGGCCGTCGTCGGCCGTCTCGTCGCCGACGTCGGTCTCGACGCGCTCCGCGAACCGGTTACGGAACGGCCGTACCGCAAGGTCAGTGTCGAATGTCCCGACACGGCGAAGGCGACCGTGATGGAGACGGTGGCAACGACGCTGCCCGACGCCTTCCCCGACGCCGAGGTCGACACCGAGTACGGCGTCCGGCTTGAGTTCCCCGACGCGTCGTGGACGCTCGTCCGTCCGAGCGGGACGGAGCCGTACGTCCGAATCTACGCCGAGAGCGACGAAGTGGACGGTCTCGTCGCCGACGTCCGCGCCGTCGTCGACGAGGCCGTCGCGGACGCCGCGTAGGGGGCGTTACGCCCCCGTCGTCGGTGTGCTAGCGGACACGACAGGCCGAAGGTGTTGGCGGAAACGACAGTCCGATAACCATATATTATATTAATATTTCGTCGACGGCAATGCGACGGGTTTATGCGTTCAACTCCGCGTTTGACATCTAAGGTGTCCATAGACATGGATAGACGCACATTCATCAAAGGTACGGGTATTGCAGGAATTACCGGACTTGCGGGCTGTACGGGTGGGCCGTCCGAGGGTGGCGACGGTGGTAGCGAGAGCACGACCACCGAGTCCTCGGGGTCCGAGGAGACGACGTCCGAGAGCACCGAGACGTCCACCTCCAGCGACGTCAACGTCGGGATGGTCTACGCGCTCGGTGGTCTCGGTGACAAGTCGTTCAACGACGCCGCCCAGCGCGGTGTCGTCCAGGCCGAAGAGGAGTTCGGAATCTCTTACAACGAGGCACAGCCGTCCTCGGCGGAGGAGTTCCCGCAGTTCCAGCGGCAGTTCGCCCAGTCGGGCAACTACGACCTCGTCTGCTGTATCGGCTTCGCACAGCAGAGTGCCCTGAACAACACGGCACCGAACTTCCCGGATCAGGACTTCATGCTCGTCGACGCCGTCGTCGAGACCGACAACGTGGCCAACTACCTCTTCAGAGAGGAGGAAGGCTCCTTCCAGGTCGGCCATCTCGCCGGCCTGCTCACGACGCAGGACTTCTCGGCGGGCGAGGGGTCGACCAACCCCGACGAGATGACGGTCGGCTTCGTCGGCGGTGTCGACGTCCCGCTCATCCGCAAGTTCCAGGCTGGCTACGAGGCCGGTATCGCCGAGGCCAACAGCGACATCGAGGTGCTGACAGCCTACACCGGCTCGTTCAGTGACCCGACGGCGGCCAAGGAGGCCGCGCTGTCGATGTACGACCAGGGTGCCGACATCATCTACCACGCCTCCGGCGCGTCCGGTGTCGGCGTCTTCCAGGCCGCACAGGAGCAGGGTCGCTACGCCATCGGCGTCGACTCCGACCAGTCGCAGACCGAACCGAGCTACCAGGACGTCATCCTGGCGAGCATGGTCAAGCGCGTCGACACGGCCGTCTACGAGTCCGTCGAGAACGTCGTCAACGGCGAGTACGAAGGCGGTTCGACGGTCACGCTCGGTCTCGAACAGGAGGGTGTCGCCTGCGTCTACGGCCAGTCGCTCGGCTCGGAGATCTCCAGCGACGTGAAGTCCTCGCTCGACGCCTCCGCAGAGGCGATCATCAGCGGCGACATCGACGTCCCGACGTCGGTCGAGTAACGCGACTACGGCGTTCACACCGACGGATTTTCGACGCGAGTCACGTCAACGAGCCGCAGCGTTAGGCCGAATATTTCGGCGCGAGACGGCCCGAAACCCCTTTTCTCTGGAGCCGAATCCACGTCTTTATACGGAACCGTGCAAAATCTGCGGGCAGATGAGTACCGCGGTTCATCTCGACGGCATCACCAAACGCTTTCCGGGGGTCATCGCCAACGACGACGTCGACCTCTCCGTCGAGCGCGGCACGGTCCACGCGCTGTTAGGTGAGAACGGCGCGGGCAAGACGACGTTGATGAACATCCTCTACGGCCTGTATCAACCGACAGAGGGGACGGTTCGCATCGACGGCACTGCCCGCGACTTCGACTCACCCCGTGACGCCATCGACGCCGGGATCGGCATGATCCACCAGCACTTCATGCTGGTCGACCCCATGACGGTCACCGAGAACATCGTTCTCGGCAACGAACCCCGAAAGTGGGGCGGCCTCGCCGTGGACTCGGCGCGGGCCCGAAAGCAGGTGCGCGAACTGTCCGACCGCTACGGCTTCGACGTCGACCCCGACGCGAAGATCGAGGACGTCTCCGTCGGCGTCCAACAGCGTGTCGAAATTCTCAAAGCCCTCTACCGGGGCGCAGACGTCCTCATTCTCGACGAGCCGACGGCCGTCCTCACCCCACAGGAGGTCGACGAACTGTTCGAGGTGTTCGACGAACTCACCGACCAGGGGAAGACCATCATCTTCATCTCCCACAAGCTGGGCGAAGTGATGGACGCCGCCGACGAGGTGACGGTCCTCCGCGACGGCAAGAACGTCGGTACCGTCGACACCGCCGACACGACCCGCGAGCAGCTCGCGGAGCTGATGGTCGGCCGCGAAGTCCTGATGGAGACCGAGACGGACGACCAAGAGGCGGGCGAGACCGTCCTCGACGTCGCCGGGCTCTCCGCCGAGGACAACCGCGGCGTCGAAGTCGTCTCCGACGCCGACTTCGCCGTCCGCGAAGGCGAGATCTTCGGCATCGCCGGCATCGACGGCAACGGCCAGTCCGAACTGATCGAGTGTGTGACCGGTCTCAAGACGCCGACGGCGGGAGAGATCACGTACAAGAACCGCGACATCACCCACGCGCCGCGCAAGCAGCGCATCGACAGCGGGATGGCTTACATCCCCGAGGACCGCCACGAGCGCGGGCTGGTGATGGACTTCGACCTGACGCAGAACAGCATCCTCGGCAGCCAACACAGCGAACCGTTCGCGAAGCGCGGCCGAATCAACTGGGGCCGAGCGCGGACCCACACCGACGAGATAATCTCGCAGTACGACGTGCGACCGCCGAACGCCGAGGCCGACGCGGAGTCTTTCTCCGGCGGCAACCAGCAGAAGTTCATCGTCGGCCGCGAGTTCGAGCGGGACCCCGACCTCGTCGTCGCCACCCATCCGACCCGCGGCGTCGACATCGGGGCGACCAACTTCATCCACGACCGCCTGCTCGACCTCCGCCGAGAGGGCAAGGCCATCGTGCTCGTCTCGTCGAATCTCACCGAAGTGCAGGGGCTGTCGGACCGCCTCGCCGTGATGCACGACGGCGAAATCATGGACGTCGTCGACCCGGCGACCGTGACCGAAGAACAGATCGGCCTGCTGATGGCCGGTGAGCACATCGACGGCGGCGAACGTGCCGCCGTGACGACGGACGGAGGGAACCGATGAGCGGGAGTGACTCCCAGGGCGGCGTCAAGGGCGCGCTCGAACGGCTCGTCGGTCTCTCGGGCGTCGAACGGCTCCTCATCAGCGTGGCCGCGCTCGTGCTCGCCGTCCTCGTCGGCGGCGCGCTCGTGCTCGTCTCCGGCCGCGTCGCGACCTGTGAGGCCGCCGCGGCGACGTACTTCGGCGTCGGCTTCTGTTACGACCCGATTCAGGTGTATCTCGTACTGTTCAACGGGGCACTCGGCGGTCTGTTCGCGCTGAACGACCCGGCGGTCTTCAACCCCAACTGGAGCCTGTTCAACTTCGGACTCGCGCTGACGCTGAAGGAGACGACGCTGCTCGTCTTCACCGGTCTCTCGGTCGCCGTCGCGTTCCGCGCCGGTCTCTTCAACATCGGGACGCAGGGCCAGCTCCTCATCGGCGCGCTCACCACGGGCATCGTCGTCTTCTACGCCTCGGGGGTCACCCCCTCGGGCGTCGTCGGCGGGCTGATTCTCATCCCGCTCGGCATCACCGTCGGCGCGCTCGCGGGCGGGTTCTACGGGGCCATCCCGGGTGCGTTGAAGGCCTACGCCGACGCCAACGAGGTCATCACGACCATCATGCTCAACTTCATCGCGGCGCGCGTGGCGTTCGTCCTCGTCGACGAGTTCTTCAAGAACCCCGACAGCCAGGTCGTCGAGACGACGCCCATCCCCGACTTCGGGCTGCTCCTCCCCGTCTCGTCGTTCCTGCCGTTCGGCTTCCCGCAGGGCGGTGACTTCTCGCTCATCGCACTCGTCTTCGGACTCGTCCTCGTGGGTGTGCTCTACTTCGTCATCGAGCGCACCTCCTTCGGCTACGACCTGCGGACGAGCGGCCAACAGCCCGATGCCGCCGAGTACGGCGGCGTCGACGCCAAGCGAACCACGGTCACGTCGATGGCACTCTCGGGTGCCATCGGCGGCATCGGCGGTGCGGTCTGGGTACTGATGGTCGTCGGCCGCTGGCAGACGGGCGTTCCCGCCTTCGGCTTCGACGGCATCACCGTCTCCATCCTCGCGGGCAACAACCCGCTCGGCGTGGTTCCGGCGGCACTGCTGTTCGGGACTCTCAAGAGCGGGTCGCTCGCGGTCCAGTTCCAGACGGGCGTCCCGAAACAGCTCGTGGGCGTCCTCCGCGGGCTGATCATCCTGTTCGTCGCTATGCCGGAGTTCTTCCGCATGATCGGCACGCGCGTCGTCGACCTGAGCGGCGACGACGACACGGCCGTCGCGGCCGACGGCGGGACCGTCGACGACGACGCTTCCGTCGAGGGAGGTGCGGACGATGAGTGAGACGGAGAACCCGCTCGCGTCCCTCAGCTACCGGCAGGGTATCGCCGCGGGGACGGTCGGCGTCTTCGCGCTCGTCGCGGTCGCGGGGCTGCTCTTCCCCGGCAGCATCGCCGCGGAGCTGTTCCGCATCATCACGAGCGAGAGTACGCTGAGTTCGGCGCTGCGGCTCGCCGTCCCCATCGTCTTCGCGGCACTCGGCGGCATCTTCGCCGAGAAGAGCGGCGTCATCAACATCGGACTGGAGGGGCTGCTCATCATCTCGGCGTTCACGGGCGTGCTCGTCACCGACATCGTCGGCGTGGGGCAGTCGGTGCTCTTCGTCGACGCGGTCTGGGTCGGCTTCCTCGCCGGGATCGTCGCCAGCACGCTGTTCTCGCTGCTCTTCGCCATCGTCTGCATCGAGTTCCGTGCCGACCAGATCATCGCGGGGCTGGCCGTCTGGCTCATCGCGCTCGGTCTCGCGCCGTTCGCGGCGAACGTCAAGTACGGCAGTCCGAACTCCGCGAACCTCGGCAGCGCGGGCACCTTCCAGGAGTGGACGATTCCGGTGCTCTCGGACATCCCGTTCTTCGGGGCACTGTTCAGCGCGACGCCCGTCGTCTATCTGATGCTCATCGCCGTCCCGGTCAGCTGGTTCGTCCTCAACCGGACCTCCTTCGGCAAGTGGATTCAGGCCAGCGGGGAGAACCCGAAGGCACTGGACACGGTCGGCGTCAACGTCAGCCGCGTCCGCTACGCGGGCGTGCTGCTCTCCGGCGTCCTCTCGGGCGTCGGCGGCGCGGCACTCTCGCTCAGCCTCGGCCAGTTCATCGGCAACGGTCAGACGATGGTCAACGGCAAGGGGTTCATCGCCATCGTGGCGTTCCTGTTCGGCAACTACAACCCGGTCGGCGCGTTCGGCGCGTCGTTCCTCTTCGCCGGACTGGAGGCCGTCCAACTCCGTCTCCAGCAGGTGCCGGGCTACGCCATCCCCGACACGCTCATCCAGACGGTGCCGTACGTGACGGTCATCGTCGTGCTCGCGCTCGTCGGGCGGACGAAGATTCCCAAAGCGGCAGGCGAACATTACGACTCCGGCGACGACTGAGCACGGTTTTATGCGGTTTTTGACATTTTCTCCCGTTGAGAGAGCCATCCGTGGATACGTCGGACGCGCGAGGACCGATTCGGGGATAAAGAGTTTTGCTCCCGGACCCGGGAGACAGAGGCATGACCACACACGAGTACGACGTCGTCATCGTCGGCGCGGGTACGTCCGGCTGCTACGCCGCGGCGACCATCGCGAACGAGGGACTGGACGTCGT
The DNA here is from genome assembly GCF_900103715.1 of Halogranum gelatinilyticum. NCBI lineage: Archaea > Methanobacteriati > Methanobacteriota > Halobacteria > Halobacteriales > Haloferacaceae > Halogranum > Halogranum gelatinilyticum. The sequence goes on from NZ_FNHL01000003.1 coordinate 16,248, forward strand.
CGTCGTCGAGCGCAAGGACGAGGAGGAGGCGGGCCACATCGCCTGTGGCGACGCGCTCAAGGGTGCGGACGCCTTCCCCGAGGCGATTCCGAAGGAGAAGATCGAACCGGCGTTCACCAACACGGACGTCACGCACGGCCGCTTCGAGATTCCGAGCCACGACACGGTCCTCGAAATCCCGATTCCGGGCGAACTCGCGGTCCTCGACCGCTGGGAGTTCGGCCGCCTCATCATCGAGGGTGCGAAAGAGGCTGGCGCGGAGTTCCACTACGACACCGTCGTCCAAGACGTGACGCAGGACGACGACGGCACGGTGACGGGCATCACGGGCAAGCGCAAGGGCGAGGCCGTCGAATACGACGCACCCATCACCATCGACGCCGCGGGCGCGCTGTCGCTCCTGCAGGACAAGGTCGACTTCTCCGATGCGACCTTCGACACCAACGTCTCCTACTCGCAGTTCTGTTCGGCCTACCGGGAGATCGTCGAGGTCGAGGAACCCGTCGAGTGGGACGACGCGCTCGTCTTCAAGCCGACGAAGCGCGCGGCGGGCTACCTCTGGTACTTCCCGCGGACGGACACCGAGATCAACGCTGGCCTCGGCTTCCAGATGAACGAGCAGCCGATGAAGCTCGTCGAGGACCTCAAAGAGGATCTCCGCAACCGCGAGGAGTTCAAGGGCGCGGAAGTGAAGGACAAACTCGGTGCCTCGCTGCCGACGCGACGGCCCTACGACTCGGCGGTCGCGCCGGGCTACATGGCCATCGGCGACGCCGCGGCCCACGTCAACCCGACGACCGGCGGCGGCATCGCCGGCGCGGCCTACGGCGGGAAGTACGCGGGCGAGCAGGCCGTGAAAGCCGTCGGCGACGGCGACGTCTCCGAAGCGAACCTCTGGCGGTACAACCAGCGGATCATGGAGCACTTCGGCGGCCGCTACGCCGCGCTCGACGTCTACAACATCCTCGTCACCGCCGGCGAGGTCGACGACCTCGAGAGCCTGCTGGCCGCACTGCCGGGCGAGCAGATCTCGGAGGCGCTCTACGCCGGGAAGACGAACATGAGCTGGAAGCTCAAGGCACAGGTCGCCATCCAGAGCCGCGACTACTGGGACGTCCTCTACACCTTCTACAAGACGAAGCAGCTCGCCGACAAGCTCATCGACCACTACGACCGCTATCCGAGCCGCCCGGGCGCGCTGTCGGGCTGGCAGAACTACCGCGACGAGCTGATGGACCGCATCTACGAGACGACCGGCGCGGAACCCAAGTACTAGGCCGCGAGCGGACCCCATCTGTCGGGACGGGAGTCTACCCGCTGTCGCTGGGGCGGTTGAACAAGGCCACGATGGTGTATCCGCCGTAGAATCCGAGCGTGTGAATCACGACCTCGGTGGCGAATTCAGCGGTCGTTTGGATGTCTTTGAAGCCGATGAACAGTACGTCAGTCGTCAGGACGAAGACCGTGAGGCCGAGACAGAGGACCAACCGGAGACTGCTGAAGAGCGGGCTCGACCGGACGAACTCTAGCATCCTCACATTTATCGCATGAGACTGGGATCGTGAAGAAACTTGTTTGTCGCTCGGACGTTGGCTCTCGGTGCAGGCTCGGACGGCTCTCCTCGGTTCAGGGCCGCTCTTGGGCCAGCTTCAGAATCGCACCTGAGAGGACGTCGATGCCGATTCCGAGCGACTCCTCGTCGACGTCGAACGTGCTCGTGTGGTGGCCGCCGGGGTGGTTCGTGCCGACGCCGATGTAGGCCGCCTTGCCGCCGTGCTCTTGGACGCGCTGCATGAGGAACGTCGCGTCCTCGCTGCCGCCGAGCGAGTCGGTCGGGAGGACGTTGGTGACGCCCTCGGTGGTGCCCGCGACGTCGGCGACGACGTTGCGAATCTCGTCGTCGCTGCGGGCACTCGGAGCCATGCCTTCGGTCTTGACGTCGACCTCGCAGCCGTGCATCTCGGCTGCAGAGCGCATGACTCGCTCGGCCTTCTCGCGCATATACTCCATCAGCTCGGTCGTCTCGCCGCGAACCTCGCCCTCGATGAACGACTCCTCGGGGATGATGTTCGTCGCGGTGCCACCGCCGACGAGTCCGGCGTTGACGCGGGTCGCGCCGTCTGAGTGCCGCGAGATGCTGTAGAGGTTCTGGATGGCCGTCGCCATCGCGAGGACGGCGTTGTCGCCCTCCTCGGGCTTCGCACCGGCGTGTGAGGGGTACCCCGTGAAGTCGGCGTGGAAGTGGTGCACCGCGAGGAAGCCGTCGATACCGGCGACGATCTGCCCGGTCGGATGGTCGAGACCGAGATGGGCAGCGAGGAGGTAGTCGACGTCGTCGAGATGGCCGCTCTCGGCCATCGGCTTGCCGCCCGCGATCTGCTCCTCGCTGGGCTGGAAGAACACCTTCAGCGTGCCCTGGAAGTCGCTGTCGATGACGGCGTCCAGGACGCCGAGACCGAGCGTCGCGTGGCCGTCGTGGCCGCAGGCGTGCATGAACCCCTCGTGTTCCGAGCGGAAGCCGTTGGCAGCAGGATGGTGGCCGTCGGACTCGGATTCCAGGATGGGAAGCGCGTCGATGTCGACGCGGAGACCGATGGTGGGTCCCTCACCGCGCTTGAGGACGGCGAGCGCGCCCGTGTTGCCGCCCGCGACCTTCTCCAAGAGGTCCTCGCGCGCACCGTCGGCGCGGGCCTGTTCGAGCCACTCGTCGAGCGTCGCCTCGTCGGGGAGTGCGAGTCGCTCGTCGGTGAGGACCTCGCTGCCGACGTAGAGTTCGTCGAGCGGGCGCGTCTCCAGTTCGTCGACGATGCGGGCGGTGGTGTAGAACTCGCGCCAGGCGGGCTCGGGATGGCGGTGCAGGTCGCGACGGAACGCGACGAGTTCCTCGGAGAGACTGCTCATATCTCGTCGGAGGCTGTCGGGGGTGATAAGTGATGACATCCGGGGTGTGTCACGGCCGAGACAGTCGCCGGAGGGGAGGGGTTCCGTCGGGTGACAGGAGACAAATTCCGCACGATTTTATACTGTGGTCGGTATCGTCCCGAGTAGATGAGCAACGTCGAAACCAGTTCATCGACCGAACCAGAGCTGTCGTTCCGTGGGGGGCGTCTCGTCAGCGCGCTGCCCATCGCATTCTTCATCGCCTGGGCCATCGTCCAGAGCGGACTGCTCGGAATCGGGGACACAACAGGACTGGTCGCCGGGATGCTCGTCGGCCTCATCGTCGGTCTCTTCTTCGTGAAGGGACCGTGGAAGACCTACGCCGACGTCATCTTCGAGGGGATGACCCGCCGGGTCGCCGCGACCGCCATCGTCGCGTGGCTCTGGGCCGGGATGTTCGCCCAGACCATCCAGGTCGGCGGCTTCGTCGACGGTCTCGTGTGGGCGTCGACCGCCCTGAACGTCGGTGCCGCGCTCTTTCCGGCACTGACGTTCCTCTTCGCCGCGCTGCTGGCGACGGGCATCGGGACCGGCTACGGGACCGCCATCGCCTTCACCGGTCTCGTCTTCCCCGCCGGTATCCTGCTCGGGGCGAACCCCGTCCTGCTGTTCGGTGCCATCCTCTCGGGAGCCGTCTTCGGCGACAACCTCGCACCCGTGAGTGACACCACCATCGTGTCCGCGGTGACGCAGAACGCCGACATCGGTGGCGTCGTCGCCTCCCGTGTCAAGTACGCGATTGTCGCGGCCGTACTGGCGTTCGTCGCCTACCTCGTCGCCGGTGCGCAGCTGGCCGGTCAGCCGATGGAGGTCGGCAGCGACGTGGCCGCGGGCGTCGGTCCGCTCGGTCTCGTCCACCTGCTCTCCATCGCGGTGGTCATCGTGACGGCCGTCGCCGGCCGCCACATCATCGAGGCCGTCTCGTGGGGACTCGTCGTCTCCGCGGTGCTCAACCTCGTGCTCGGTCTCGCCGCGCCGAGCGACATGATCGCCTTCAACGCGCCCGAGGGCGCAGCACTCGTCTCCGTCCTCGACAGCCTCCCGGTCTTCGGGGCGTTCGTCGTCCCGGTCGACCCGGCCAACGCCGGTGTCGGCGGCAGCCTCTATACGGGCGCAGCGGGCTTCTTCCCGCTCATCGTCCTGACCGTCCTGCTCGTCGCCAGTGCCGAGATCATGCGCGCCGGTGGCGGCTTCGACGCGATTCAGGACTTCCTCGTCAGCACCGTCGCCACGACGGTCCGCCGCGCGGAGATGACGATGGTGCTCGGCACCGCGCTCGTCAACGCGACGGTCACCATCAACACCGCCGCCGAGATCGCCATCGCGCCGTACATCCGCAGCCTCGGCGAGCGGTTCAACATCAACGGCTACCGCCGCGCCAACATCCTCGACGCCAACACCTCCGCGCTCGGATACATCTTCCCGTGGGGCGGCGGTCTGCTCGCGGGCTACGGGGCGATGCAGAACCTCGTCGGCTCGCAGGCGACCCCGTGGTTCACCCAGTCGATGATGGTCAATCCGGCGTCGGTCTTCCCGTACGTCTTCCACGGCTGGTTCCTCGTCGCCGTCTTCATCGTCGCCGCGTGGACCGGCTTCGGCCGTGAGTACGTGCCGGACCGCCAGAGCGAGGAGGTGAGCCGCGTATGAACGTCAAGAAACTGCTCGCCGGCTGGAGCTTCCGGACGAGCACGCCCGACTACGCCGTCGGCGACGAACTCACCGCCTTCGTCACCGGGACGGACGGCTCGACGCCCATCGTCCGCATCGGCGACACGGTGATTCAGCTGCCGGACGCAGACGGCGACGGCGAACTCGTCGAGAAGCGGGTTCGACTCCGCGTCACCGAGTTCGACGCGCAGCGTCACGAGGGCGCAGGCGAACTACTCTCCGTCTTCGACGACGAGGAGTAGTCGGTTCGAGTCTTCCTTTTTCAGGTATCGAGACGAAACGACACGGAGCGACAGTTCTACGGGCGACTGAGAGAGCCACGGCACGGAGCGGTGGCTCCGCGACCGACTGAGAGGACCCCACCGCACGGAGCGGCGGCTTCGCTGGTCGACCGACCGAGACTGCAGAGAGGAGAGATCAGTTGCGGCGGTGGCCGAGCGGCTTCTTCTGTTCGACTTCGATCTCGACGTGGACGCTCGCGGGGAACTCCATGTGGCCGACCTCGCGCGCGATGTGGTCGGCACCGTGGATCTCCAGTTTGCGCGCGTAGACGGTGTAGTCCCACGACGAGAACTCGTCGCCGGGGGCGAGGTTGCGGTACTGTGGGACGCGGACGTGCTCGGGCGGCGACGAGTGGGGGCCTTTACACTCCGCGCCTTTGCGTTCGATCATGGCTTTCAGGTCGGAGACCACGTCGTCGAGGACGGCGCGGTCACCGCTCTGAAAGCTGAGTTTGGTGACGAAGGTCATAGCTGGGGGTGACTATCACGTACTGGGGACATCCAGCACCAAAAACGCATCTACACCGCCGCGCCGCGTGACACCCCCACATGACGAAGTGGCTCACACTCGGTCCCGCCGACCGGTTTTCGGGTCTCTCGTCCGATATTCTCTTAACGGCCCGTGGTTTACATCCGCGCAATGACGGTAGAAGCGGTCAGTGCTGGAGCCATCCTCTTCCGCGATACCCGCGGCCGACGGGAGTATCTGCTCCTGAAGAGCCGCCCGGGGGACTGGGAGTTCCCGAAGGGCGGGGTCGAGGGGAACGAGGAGCTTCAGCAGACGGCAATCAGAGAAGTCAAAGAGGAGGCGGGCATCGGTGATTTCCGCCTCATCGACGGATTCCGCGAGGACTACGACTACGTGTTCGAGGCGAATGGCAAGACCATCCACAAGACGGTCCATCTGTTCATCGCCCGCTCGTTCGAGGCCAGCGCGGAACTGTCGAAAGAGCATCGCGACCTGCAGTGGCGCGACTACGAGCAGGCCATCAACACCATCACGCAGGACGGTCCCCGCGAGATTCTCGAACGCGCCCACCAGTATCTCGACGACCTGGCCGAACAGGACGAGGAGGACGGGACGACGACCTACCTCGGCTGAGCCGTGACCTACGGCGACGCCGAGTTCGGCTTCGAACTGCTCGCCTGCCGGTGGGCCGAGTTGGCCTGGCCGCCCGACGAGCGACGCGACTCGGCCGTCTTCGTCTCCCGCCAGTTGGGCACGCAGAAGCGTCGCTGGGACACCATCGTCGTCGAGTGCGACCCGGAGGGATTCGCTGCTCGCGCGCAGTTCGGCGAGGACGCGCTCGACTCCGACCTCCTGCACGTCGTCCGCAACGCACCCGCAGAGTGGACGTACTACCGCGACGCGCTCCCCCATCCGGGCTATCCGTGGCGCTACGTCCGTGAGGCCATCCACCGCGCGGCGGCTCGCGGCGTCGTCGAGAAGCGAAAGCAAGGAAATCGAATCGAGATCCGGCGGGTCGCGCCGTACCCCGACTGGGTGCGACGCATCGTCGCCATCGAGAACAAGCCGGACCTCGACGCCAGCGCGGCGCGCGCGCTCTCGGCCCAACTCGAACACGACGTCGAGACCGCCCTCGCCGACGAGGTGTGGGTGGCGACGGCGGCGACGGGCGCGAGCGTCGAACCCGCCTTGCTCGAAGACCTGCCGGTCGACGTGGGCATCCTCACGCTCGACTTCTCGCGGGGCGTCGTCGCCGACGCGGCCGACGTGGTGTGGCATCCGAGCACGCTCGACGTCGCGAGCGACAGCGACGCCTTCGACGCCGACGAGAAGGCCGACCGTCGCCTCGAAATCGCCGAACGCGCCTACGGCAAGGGTTGGCGGTCGTTCCACGAGACGATGCGGCCGGACTGTCGGGGCTTCGAACTCCGGCGGGAGGGTCGCGCGCTCGTCCCGTGGTGTGCGACGAAAGAGTGTGGCCAGACTGCCGCGCAGTGTTCGGGGTCCTGTGCGGAGTTCTCGCCCGAGCCGCCGCAGTGGCGGACGGGCGGCTGGCCAATCGAAGGCGGACCGGGAAAAGGCATCAAGCAGCTGTTGGAGGGGCGGCGCGAGTGGGTCCGAGAAAGGGAAACAGAGTAACCACATGTGGCGACAAGTGAATCGATCACCCCGGCGCGTGGCTTCGTGCCGTTTCATCGGCGCGAGCCACTCACGCGAGGGATGAGAAGCGCAGGGAGCGATAGCGACCGAGCATCGTAATCGGTTGGGGAGGGTGTGGCGGTGGCGGGTGGGACTGAAAGGGGACGCACTGTCGACGAACCCGGCTGAAGTAAGCACCGCAGCGAACAGAGTGAGTGAGGAGCGAAGCGAAGCCCGGGAGTCGACAGTGCGTGGGCTTTCGAGGGAGTTCCGTAACTTCTGCCGAGACATGACCAACCGACGGGACCCATGTATCGAAAACGAGGTCCCGACACACGAAGCAGAGACCGCACTACAGACTATTCAGACGACTTCGACTTCCACGTCGTCGCGTTCGACAGCCAGCTTGAACGTCGGGACGGTCCGGTAGACGACTTCGACGACGCCCTTCCGGCGGAGGCTCTGCAGAGCACTCCGGACGTCGCCCGCCTCGGGGTCGATGTCGAACTCCGCGCGGAGTTTGTTGAGCACGCTGACGACGCTCTCCGAGCGGTCGTCGGGACCGGCGACGACCTGGAAGACCTGCGATTCGAGTTCGGGGACGCGGATGATACTCGGGACGCCGCCCTCCTCGGCCTCCTCGCCTTCGACGCCGGGGTCGACGCCGACGAGTTCGGCCGCCTCGGCCGTCGCGCGAATCAGACTCTTGTCGTCGCGGTAGTAGTAGTCCTTCAGATGGCCTTCGAGATACTGGTGGACCTCGCTGCCGCTCTCCAGCCCCCACCGCTTCTGGAGTTCCTTGTTCTTCGTCGGCTGGAGTTTGACGATATCCACCAGCCGCTCTTGTTCCTCCTCGTCGAGTGTCATTGTCTGCGTGTCGGCAGCGGGGACATATTTACGTTCTGGAACAGTCAGTTTGCACCTCCTGCCCGCCCCCTATCCACTGATTCCGCTCGCCACGGCCGCCCGTCCCCTGCCGAACGGTTATCACCGTTCCCGACGACGGCTCTGTCATGTCTTGGGACACCGTGACACTCGACTTCGACGGCGACGTCGCCACGCTGACCGTCAACCGCCCCGACGCGATGAACGCGCTCAACGTCGAGACGCTCGAAGCGATGGGCGAGGCACTCGACGAGGCCGAAGCCGAGGGGGCGCGTGCGCTCGTCATCACCGGCGCGGGCGACAAGGCGTTCATCGCCGGCGCGGACATCAGCCATATGCGCGAGCTCTCGACGACGGAGGCGCAGGCCTACTCCGAACTCGGCCACCGCGTGTTCGACGCCATCGAGTCGTTCCCCGCGCCGGTCATCGCCGCGGTCAACGGCTACGCCTTCGGCGGCGGCTGCGAGGTCGCGCTCGCCTGCGACCTCCGAGTGGCGAGCGAGCGCGCCGTCATCGGCCAGCCCGAGATCGACCTCGGGCTGGTTCCGGGCTGGGGCGGCACCCAGCGGCTCCCCCGACTCGTCGGCGACGAGCACGCTCGGCGGCTGATCTTCTTCGGCGAGCGCGTCGACGCCAGCGACGCCTACGAACTCGGTCTCGTCGGCGAGGTCGTCGCCCACGACCAGCTGGACGGGCACGTCGCCGACATGGCCGCCGAACTCGCCGCGAAGCCGAAACACGCGATGCGAGTCGCGAAAGAGGCACTCAACGCGGTCCACGAGGAGCCACAGCAGGCGGGACTCGCCTTCGAACGCCGGGCGTGGAGCGGACTGTTCGGCACCCACGACCAGCGTGAGGGAGCCGCAGCGTTCCTTGAGAAGCGCGACCCTGACTTCGAGTGAGCGATCCGTCGGGAAGACAGACAGTACCGGTGAGGCTAAGTATCTGAGAAGCGAATGATTATTCGTTATGAATATGGTGAAGCTGAGCCGAGTCGAATCGCTGTTCGAAGACCTCGACTTCCCGGTGACGCGTGACGAGGCGGCGACAGAGTTCTCGGACACGACGGTTCAGTTGGCCGACGGCGAGGCCAACCTCGGAGAGATGCTCTCGGAGGCACAGGCAGAGCGGTTCCACGGGGCGGACGAACTCTACGCGGCACTGAACAACACGCTCCCCATCGAAGCCGTCGGCGAGCCGGGACAGTCCGACGGCGACGCCTGAGGTCTCTCCGCGTCGATAACGGTGAATACGCCGTCGTTCGGTTCTGGTGGGGGAATCCCCGGCTTTAAGTGGCCGAGACGAGTCATAGACCAAATATGGAATTCTGTGACGACTGCGGTTCGATGATGAAGACGGATGGCGACCACTGGGTCTGCGGCAGCTGTGGCGCGGAGAAGCTCCGCGACAGTGCCAAGGAAGCGCAGATGGTTACGACGCAGGGCCAACAGAAGAGCGAAATCGTCGACGTCAGCGACGCCGAGGACAAGGGACTGCCGACGACGAAGGTCCACTGTCCGAAGTGTGAGAACGACCGCGCCTACTGGTATATGCAGCAGATCCGCTCCGCCGACGAGTCCGAGACACGCTTCTTCGTCTGTACCGAGTGCGAACACAAGTGGCGCGAGGACGACCACTAGATGGCCACGTTGCCAGCCGTCGCGAGCGACCGCATCGACGGCTGGCGACTCGTCGACGAACGCGTCGAGACGCCGTTCGACGTCCGACTCGTCACAGTCACGGCGGCGACGGCCGTCTACGAAGACCCCGAACTCGCGACGGCCGTCCGTGACGCGACAGGGAGCGACGGTCCGGGCCGGTTCTTTCTCACGAGTCACGTATCCCTCAAGCCACAGCCCCCGGTATCGGGGACGCTCCGAAAACTCGTGACCGACCGCGCGAGTCGGAGCTTCGCGGACCAGCTCCGCGAACGGGGCTTCACTCGGGTCGAACGGACCGACGAACGCGCGTTCTCCGTCGCGGGCGCGGACGCTCGGCTCGTCGCCTACGACGGGCAGTGTCCGGTCGGCGACCTCACGGTCGACGTCCAGGGCTGGCTCGCGGTCTGGGAGACGGACGGCGACTTTTTCCTCGCCGGTGGCGCGTATCCGACCGGCGTCAGCGGTGGACGGCGTGACGGCGGCGACGCAGCTCAAGAGGTCGAAGAACTACAGAAGCGGTTGGAACCGGGTCGGTTCCGCGAGGAGCTGTTCGAACTCGTTCGGTCGGTACAGCCGGGCGAGCGTCGGTAGCGCGCCGACACGTCCCGCGCGCCGTGCGTCTCGTGACGGCCGACTACTGGCTACCGGCTACTGCTACTCGTAACGCGCGAACGTCAGATAGGCCGTGTGGCCGACACCCGCGGTCGACGGCCGCGAGCCGCGGTCGCCGAAGTCCATATGCCGCTGGATGGTCTCGAACGTCTCGATATCTGTCAGTCCGGCCTCGCGGGCAGCCTCGACCGAAGCGCGCGAGTTTTCGACGAACGGCGAGTAGACGGCGACGAAGCCACCCGACACCAACAGGTCCGGCGCGTGTTCGACGACCTCGGGCGCGTTCTCCGTGTCCAAGGTCAGCAGGTCGAAGCCCGAGAGGTCGTCGAGATGGTCGGTCACGTCGCCGGTGCGCACGTCCACGTTGTCCGTGACGCCAGCGAGGTCCATGTTCTCGCGGGCGACCTCGGCGAACTCGGCTTTCCGCTCGTAGGTGGTCACCTCGGCACCAAGTCGGCCGAGATACGCCGAGAGGACGCCCGTTCCGGTTCCGGCGTCCAGTACCTTGTCACCCATCGCCGCGCCGGTGTGGCCGACGAGGAGCCCCACGTCACGCGGCATCATCGGCGCGCCGGTCCGCTCGAAGTGGTTGAACAGGTCCGGGCCGCGCGGCTCGCGGACGACGAACTCGTCGCCCAGATGTGACTCCAGTACCTGTCCGGGTTCGACGTCCTCGGGCACCTCGACGATGCCGAGGTCGGTGTGTAGTTCGTCGCCCGGTGCGCGGAGATACTCTCGGTCGCCGTGGACGAGGAGTATCACTCGAGCCGGGAGATGGCGGCCGCGAGGTCGCCGTTCTCGGCTTCGAGAGCTTCGCGTGCCTCGTCCTTGCCGACGCCCGCGCGCTGGGCGACGATCTGGATGTCCGAGTCCGGGATGTCGCTGCCGGCGGACTCCTCACCGGCCTCGACGGCGCTGGCGTCGCCAGCACCGACCGGCCGCGACGTCGGCTCGCCGACGATCTGGTAGGTCTCCTGGCCCTGCGCGTCCATGCGCGTGACCTGCGCGCCGTCGAAGACGAGCTCCTCGTCGGCCGTCCGGATGATGACCTCCTCGGCCTCGAGCTCCGTGACGTCGATGCCCATCTGTTTCATCATCTGCTTCATCTTCCGCGGGTTCATACCGCCGCCTCCAAACATACCCGGAGAGTCGGGGTCCGGTACAAAAAGGGTGACGAAGCCCTCAGCTCCTCGCTGCCGGACGTCAGCTATTTGTCCGGTTGCGGCGAAGCGCGGCGCGTGGTCCCCAACAGCCCTCTCTCCCGTCGAGCAGTGCTCGGTGTTGGCGGAACCGTCGCCGCCGGTGGTCTCGCCGGGTCGGTGCTTGCGACGACTGGAGACGCGCAGTCGGTACAGCCGGGAGAATCGACGTTTTCCGACTGGCCGCTCGAACGCTACGACCCCGCCGGGACGGGCTACAACCCGGACGTGTCGGGACCGGGTGAGTCCGTCCAAGTGAAGTGGCGCACGGAACTGAACGACTTCCGCGGCGGGCGAGCCTCCCCGATTCTCGTCGACGACACGCTGTACGCCGTCGGGGCGGGTGTGGCCGCGCTCGACGCACGCGACGGTACCGTCCAGTACGCCGTGGAGGGGTCGTATCTCTCGGGACCGGGGGTGGTCCCGGCGGAAGCGTACCGTTCGAAGACGCTCGTCGTCGCGGGTTCGCAAGGCTACGTCGGTCTCAACAGCCGCGGTGGCGCGACCCTGCTCGGGAGACGGTTCGGATTCGAACGGTGGCACCAGGGCGGCGAGCCGCCATCACGCTTCACTATCGGTGCTCTGCCGACCGCCTCTCCACCCGTCGTCGCCGACGGCGTCGTCTACGTCGCCGACGCGGTGACGGACCGTCTCGCTGCACTCGACCCGAGCAGTGGCCGCGAACGGTGGCACACCGAGGTCGGCCACGAGAACGCCAGTGGCCAGCCCGGTCGCCCCGCCGTCCACGACGGCACCGTCTACGTCGGCTGGTGGCCACAGGGAGCCGGAGCCTACGACGCACAGACGGGTGTACAGCTGTGGCAACAGGAGGTCGACGGCGACATCGTGTTCTCGCCGACTGCGATGGACGACCGTGTCCTGTTCCCCGACCCGGAAGGCGTGACGGCACTCGACCCGGCCGACGGGAGCGAACTGTGGCGTTTCGACCACGCTGGCAACGTGACCGACGACGGGGCCGTCGCCGTCGCCGACGGCACGCTCTTCGTCGTCTCGGACACCGAAGACCGGTCGTTGCACGCCGTCGACGTGACGACGGGCGAGGAGCGGTGGCGGGTTCCCGACGTGGCGCGGGAGGCCACCCCGGTCGTCGCCGACGGCGTCGTCTACCTCGCTGCCGACGGCTTCGACGTCGTCGCTGTCGACGCCGGAGACGGGACGGTTCACTGGCGGTTCGAGACGGAGAACGGCGCGGGGACTCCAGCGGTGAGCGACGGCGTGCTCTTCGTGTCGGGCGGGTACGAGTCCGTCTACGCGCTGGAGGCGGGACGGTGAGTGCAGAAAGTGGCTCCGACAGCAGCGAGCCGAGCCGATACGACGCCCGTGCAGAACGGCTCACGTCGACCGGTCTCACCGGCGACGCTGGCCGCCGCCTCGTGGACTCGCCGTCGCTCGCACTCCCGTTTCTGCTGGCCGCACTCGTCGCCGCTGGCGTCGACTTGCTCCGACTGCGGATCCCAGTCCCCGTCCGCACGACGACTTACGGCTTCGAAACCGGCGTCGATATCCAGGCCTCGCTCTATCCGACGGTCCTCTCGCGGACGACGACGTCGCTAAACGCGATCGTCGACCTGAAGCTCCAGTATCTCGCGTTGGTCGTGGGGGTCGAACTCGTCGCCGGACTGGCGGCCGTCGTCGCGGGTGCGGTCGTCATCGCTCGTGTGATTGGCGGGGGACTCTCGGCTGTCGCCCTCGCACGCTACGCCGCCTTCGTCGTCTTCCTGTGGCTCGTCCCGGAACTGACGCTGTCGGGCGGTGCCGCCGTCGTCGGCCTGCCGCTGTTCGTCGGGGCGACCTACGTAACCGTCCGGCTGTTCGTGATTCCGGCGTATCTTGTGCAGGGAGACGGCTTCCGAGCGGCGGCCCAACGGAGTTGGGTCGCGACGTCCGGCCGGGGCTGGTCGGTCTTCGGTGTCCTGCTCCTGCTCGGTCTCGGCTACACGCTGCTCGCCGCCGTCCCCGTCGTCGGTCCCGTCCTGAGTTCGGCCGTCTTCGGGACGCTCCACGCGGTCGTCCTCGGCCTGTTCGTCGAACGGGTGGCCGCGCAGGCAGCCGAGACGGACTCGGGGGCGTCGGCGACCGCCGGGCCGAACGCAGCCAACCTGTAGCCCGACCACAGCTTCTTCTCTCCTGCCCGCGACGAGCGACCATGTACCTCGCCGACCAGACGTGGCCCGACCTCGGAGACTACGTCGCCGAGGAGTCCGTCGCTATCGTCCCGCTCGGGTCGACCGAACAACACGGCCCACACCTCCCGCTGTCGACCGACCACACCATCGCCGAGTCGCTGGCGCGGGAGGCCGCCGAGCGGACGGGCTTTCTCTGCACGCCGACGATCAACGTCGGCGTCAGCCCCCACCACCGACAGTTCCACGGGACGATGTGGGTCGACCCGCCGCAGTTCCGCGACTACGTGGAGTCCTTCACGCGAAACCTGACCTACCACGGCATCGACCGCGTCGTCTACGTCAACGCCCACGGCGGCAACGTCCAGCATCTCCGCGAGGTGGGCCGTCGGCTCCGTGACGACGGCGAGTCCTACTGCATCGAGTGGATGTGGGACGAGTCCATCACGCCGCTCGTCGAGGAGCTGTTCGAGACGCCCGGTCCCCACGGCGGGCCGAAGGAGACCTCGATGATGTTGCATCTCGACCCTGACAACGTCCGCGAGGACAGAATCGAGGATGCCGCCGAGGGCGGCTGCCGGAACTTCCCCGAGGACGTCGACACGGTCCGACACGGTTCGCGGACGTTCTACGACGCCGCCGACAACACTGCCAACGGGGTTCTCGGCGACCAGACCGACGCCTCCGCGGAGAACGGTGAGCAGCTGTTCGAGGCCGCGACGGAGCAGCTGGTCTTCCTCTTGGAGTGGCTCGACGAGCAGGCCTTCGCGGACCTCCTGCCGAAGCCGCACGTCGACCCACAGCCAGGGAGTAAACGCTAGTATTTCTTGAAAGTCTGTATTTACAGAGAGATTTTGGCGAGTAATGTGGACACAGTTCGGAGAGATTTGGGAAAAGCTTCAGATTCTCGTCGTCGCTACGGTTTCAGTGACGGTATGAACACACAACGACGCGACGTACTGAAAGCGGTCGGTGGCGTGGTGCTCGTCGGCGGCCTCGCCGGCTGTGCGGGGCAGGGCGGCGAGACGACCACGGCCGAGCCGACGCCCGAACCGACGGCGACGCCAACGGAGACGCCGACCGAGACAGCCGAGCCGACGGCGACGCCGGAACCCGAGACCGGGATGGTCCGCGTCGCTCACGCCTCGCCGGACGCACCGAACGTCGACGTCTACGTCGACGGAAGCGTCGTCCTCGAAGACGTCCCCTTCCGCGCGGTGAGCGACTATCTCATGGTTCCCGTCGGCCCACACACGGTGACCATCACCGCCGCGGGCGACGCCGAAACCGTGGCGTTCGAGGGCGAGGTCGAGGTCGGCAGCGGTGCCTACACCGTCGCCGCCATCGGTGAACTCACGAGCGAGGACACGGAGTTCGGGCCGCTCATCGTCGAGGACTACCTGAGCGACCCCGGCGACGACACGGCCCGCGTCACGCTGGTCCACGCCTCGCCGGACGCACCTGCGGTCGACGTGACCGTCGGCGACGGCGAGACGGTCCTCTACGACGGCGTCGCGTTCGGTGAGACGAGTACCGTCGAAGTCCCCGCTGGCGACTACGGCCTGGAGATCCGCGGCGATACCGAGAGCAACGACGGCGACGTCGTCACGACGGTCGACGTGAGCCTCGCAGGCGGCGCGGTCTACAGTGCGATGGCACTCGGCTATCTCACGCCGGACGACGAACCGACCGACGAGGCGTTCGGTCTCGCACTCGTCCAGAACAACTGAGTCCCCGCCGACACGCTTCGGCCCACTCCGCTTTTCTCTGACCTCTCTGGCGACAGCGACGACAGCCACGGCAACAGTTCGCTGACAGAACTCCCGTTCTGGAAAGGTTGAACTGTCACCCGACGCAGGTTCAGCTATGGATCCCCGAATCGAACGACACGCGGAGATTTTGGTCGACTACAGTATCGAAGCCGAGGCTGGTGACGAGGTCGTCGTCAGCGCGGCACCCGAAGCCGAGGACCTCGTCGTCGCCATCGCCGAGAAACTCGGCGAGCGGGGCGCGAATCTCACGACGAAACTCTCGTCCTCGCGTGCCGGCCGCGCGCACATGAACGCCAAGGACGAAGAGGACATCACGGAGAACGCCGTCGAGCGGGCGATGACCGAGACGACGGACGCCTTCGTCTACATCCGGTCGAATCGAAACAGCTACGAGTTCAGTGACGTCCCTCCGGAGAAGATGACGGCGACCCAACGCGCCAACAAGGAGACGAGCGAGATTCGGATGGGCAAGCGGTGGGTGCTGACCCAGTTCCCGACCGAGGCCGACGCACAGAACGCCGAGATGCCGACGGACGTCTACGAGGGCTTCGTCTGGAACGCCATCAACCGCGATTGGCAGGAGCAGTACGACCACCAAGCGCAGTTCACCGAGATGCTCGACGAGGCTTCGGAGGTCCACATCGTCAGCGGCGACACCACGGACATCCGCATGAACGTCGAGGGGATGCGCGCGGCCAACGACCACGGGAAGCACAACATGCCCGCTGGCGAGGTCTTCACCGCGCCGAACCCCGAGAGCGTCGAGGGCGAGGTGCTGTTCGACATGCCGCTCGTGACGCGCGGCCGCGAGGTGACGAACGTCCGACTCGTCTTCGAGGGCGGTGAGGTCGTCGAACACAGTGCCGACAAGAACGAAGACCTCCTGACGGCGATGCTCGACACCGACGAGGGTGCGCGACGGCTCGGCGAACTCGGTATCGGGATGAACCGCGGCATCGACCGCTTCACGAAGAACATGCTCTTCGACGAGAAGATGGGCGACACCGTCCACATGGCCATCGGCCGCGCCATCGACGAAAACGTCCCCGAGGGTAAGGAGGCCAACGACAGCGCGGTCCACACCGACATGATCGTCGACATGAGCGAGGACTCCTACATCGAACTGGACGGTGAGGTCGTCCAGCGGGACGGGACGTTCAAATTCGAAGACGGGTTCGGCGCGTAGATACACGCCTCTTCGCGGTCACTCCACGCGCGTACTCACGGCGATCCCCTCGTCGACGGGGAGCACGACTGTCTCGAAGGCGTCGTCGGCGCGGACAGTATCGAGGTACTCGGCGATACCCTGTGTGTCGTCGCCCGCGTCGGCTACCGCGTCGTCGTCGCCTTCGAAGTACGCGAGCAGGGCGTCGAAGTCGACCGGTCCCTTCATGACGTTGTCGGCGACGACGACGCCGCCGACCGCGACCTTTTCGCGTACTTTCTCAAATGCCTCTGCGTAGCGATGTTTCTGGTGGTCGACGAGGACGAGGTCGAACGGGCCGTCGTGGTCGTCGACGATGGCGACGGCGTCGCCCTCCTCGAACGTGGCGCGCTCCGTGAGACCAGCCCGCTCGAAGAAATCCCGTGCCATGTCGAGTTCGTCAGCGTCGAACTCCGTCAGGACGACATCGCCGTCGTCGCCCATCCCCCGCAGGAACCAGTACGCCGAGTAGCCGTAGCCCGACCCGAACTCGAAGACGCGCTCGGCGTCGGTCAGGCGCGCGAACAGCCGGAGGACGGCACCGGCCTCCGGGCCGATGATGGGAAAGCCCTCGCGCTCGGCGTAGTCGACCATCTCTCGCTGAATCTCGTCGTGTTCGGGTGCGGTGGCGCGGACGAACCGCGCGAGGTCGTCGGGGAGGACGCTCATGGGTGGCGGTTCGTTACAGTCGCCCTTCAAGTTTCGTCGGAAGGGTCGAAAGCCGTCACGCACGCAGCATCCAACACTTAAGTCGTGACCAATCGTCACCTTCGACAATGTTCGACCCCGACGACTTGGAGAAGATCCGCTCCGCGCAAGACGAGTGGGAAGAGGAGACCCTCGACCCGACGCTGGAGCGGTTCGGGGAGCGCGAGGAGGAGTTCACGACCGACACCGGCGGTCAGACCGTCGACCGGCTCTACACGCCCGACGACGTGGGCGACCTCGACTACCTCGACGATGTCGGCTTCCCCGGCGAGGAACCGTACACACGTGGCGTCTACCCGACGATGCACCGCGGCCGCCTGTGGACGATGCGGCAGTACGCGGGCATGGGCACCGCCGCCGAGACCAACGAGCGGTTCCGCTACCTCATCGACAACGGCTCCTCGGGGCTGTCGATGGCGTTCGACCTGCCGACGCAGATGGGCTACGACTCCGACGCCGCGATGTCGGCGGGCGAGGTCGGGAAGTCCGGCGTCGCCATCGACACGCTCGAAGACATGGAACGCGTCTTCGAGGGCATCCCGCTCGACGAGGTGTCGACGAGTATGACCATCAACGCGCCCGCCTCCGTCCTGCTGGCCATGTATATCGCCGTCGGCGACAAGCAGGACGTCGACCGCGGAGAGTTGCGAGGAACCATCCAGAACGACGTGCTGAAGGAGTACGTCGCGCGCAACACCTACATCTACCCGCCCGCGGCATCGATGCGCATCATCACGGACATCTTCGAGTTCTGCGCCGAGGAGACGCCGAAGTTCAACACCATCTCCATCTCGGGGTACCACATCCGCGAGGCCGGGTCGACGGCGGCCCAGGAGATCGCCTTCACGCTCGGAAACGGCATCCAGTACGTCGAAGCTGCCATCGACGCCGGACTCGACGTCGACGAGTTCGCGCCGCAGCTCTCCTTCTTCTTCAACGCCCACAACAACATCTTGGAGGAAGCAGCGAAGTTCCGCGCGGCCCGCCGGATGTGGGCCAAGATCATGGAGGACCGCTTCGGCGCGGAGAATCCCAAGTCCAAGCAGCTCAAGTTCCACACCCAGACCGGCGGGTCGACGCTGACGGCCCAGCAGGTCGAGAACAACGTCGTCCGTGTCGCCTACCAGGCACTCGCGGCCGTCCTCGGCGGGACGCAGTCGCTCCACACCAACGGGAAGGACGAGGCGCTGTCGCTGCCGACCGAGCAGTCCGTCCGGACGGCACTCAGAACGCAGCAGATTCTCGCCCACGAGTCCGGCGCGGCCGACACCATCGACCCGCTGGCGGGCAGCTACTACGTCGAGTCGCTGACCGACGACTTGGAGGAGGAAGCCTTCGAGATTCTCGACGAGATCGACGAGCGCGGCGGGATGCTCGACGCCATCGAGAACCAGTACGTCCAGCGGGAGATTCAGGACGTCGCCTTCGACCGCCAGCGCGAAATCGAAGACGAGGAGCGAATCATCGTCGGCGTCAACAAGTACGAAGTCGACGAGGAAGAGGAGATGGACATCGAGGAAGTCGCCGAAGAAGAGGAGCAGAAACAGGTCGAAGCAGTCGAGGCCGTCCGCGAGCGACGCGACAGCGAGGCCGTCGAGGCCGCACTCGACGACCTCCGGGCAGCCGCAGAGGGCGACGGAAACGTCCTGCCGCCCATCGTCGACGCGGTGAAGGCCTACGCGACAGTCGGCGAGATCTGCAACGTCATGCGCGACGTGTTCGGCGAGTACCAGCAGGGGTACTGAGGCAGTACCCACGCCGAGTGCCCGCCGTGACGAGGTTAGAAGACTCGGCGGACGGTGAAATCCGAGTCGTACCAGCGGTCACCGAACGAGAACACAACGTCGTCGAACGAGAGTCGCTGAGAGACGTCGTCGGGGATGTGTGACGACAGTCCGAGGCGAGCAGTCACCTCGGCGAGCCCGTCCGACATCGTGCCGTCTTCTGAGCGCTCGGTGTGAATCCGGCCGTTGCCGACGCTCGTCGCGTCGCGAAGCACGGCCGTCGCCGGAGCGTCCGCGTCGGGGTCGAAGTCGGCGACGACGACGTTCGAGGCGACGTGTTCCGCCAGCTCTGCCTGCGAAGTCGCGACTTCTTCGATACGGTACGTGTAGCGCGTCAGGTCGATCGGCCCGCGCTCGGCCCGCGGGACGAGATACCAGTCGTCCAGCCGCAGGTAGTCGAACGGAGCCGACGGCACGAGGTCGCTCGTCTCGGGGTCCAGTTCGTGGTGGAAACTGGGACCGCGCCCGTCGAGCGGGCGGCCGTCGACGTCGCCGTGCATCCGGACAGTCTCGACCGCACGTTCGACGAGCAGTCGGTCCGTCTCGGAGAGCGACGACGGGGGGCCGGTCACGACCGTGTCCGACGCGGTCGGCTCCTCGTCGACTCGGTCGAGGTAGAACACCCACCGCTGTTCGGTGAACGTGGTCTCGTCGGTTCGGAAGACCGCGTAGTAGCGGCCGTCACGTTCAAGGAAGCGTGTCAAGGGACGGCTCGTCGTCCCGAAGTCGGTGTCGTAGGTGAGTTCCCACTGGACGGCGTCGGCCCGCCCGTTCTCGAAGAGCGTGTCGACGACGGACCGCTTGTAGTCGTCCGAGTAGTCGACCGCCTGTTGGGCCTGAATCGCCGTCGGGTCCGACAGGACGAAGCCGTCCGTCACCTCGGCGAGCGAGTCGCCGAGTGGACGCGTGTAGAGAGAGAACTTCGTCTCCTGGAGACTGCCGAGACAGCCAGCACTCGCGGCGATACCTGTGGTCGCAGCGAGCCCAGAGAGGAACCGTCGGCGGGGGACCGGGGACATATGCGGACTGCCGACCGCTCAGATAAATGTCTTGTCCGTCGCGGGAGAAACGTCGGCTGTCGGCGTCAGTTCTCCAGTTCGTCAAGAATCGGCCGGTACTTCAGTTGTACCTCGTCCCACTCTCTGTCCGGGTCGCTGTCGGCGACGACGCCCACGCCGGCGAAGAGCGTCGCGACGTCGCCCGAGGCGACCGCCGAGCGGAGCGCGACGGCGAAGGAGCCGTTGCCGGCGGCGTCGATCCAGCCGACGGGGGCGGCGTACCAGCCGCGGTCGAAGGGTTCGGTGTCACGAATCGTGTCGAGTGCCTTCTCGGGTGGCAGTCCGCCGACGGCAGGGGTCGGATGGAGTGCCTCCACGAGGTCGAGGACGTGCTGGTCGCCAGCGAGTTCGGCGGTGATGGGCGTCCAGAGATGTTGGACCGTCGCCAGCCTGCGGACGGTCCGGTTACCCGTCGACATCGACGCCGTGAAGGGGCTGAGCTGGTCGCGGATGGCGTCGGCGACGAGTTCGTGTTCGTGGACGTTCTTTTCGGAGTCCATCAGTTCCTCGGCGAGCCACTCGTCCTCGGCGGGGGTCTCCCCGCGGCCGGTCGTCCCGGCGAGCGCGCCCGTCTCGACAGTCCGGCCGTGGAGCGTCACGAGCCGCTCGGGCGTCGCGCCGAAGAAGCTGGCGTCGCCGGAGACGGGTTCGACGAGGAACCGGTGGCAGTCGGGATACTTGCCCGCGAGCCGGTCGAGGATGTCCGGAATCGAGAGTTCGGAGTCGAGCGAGCACTCCAGTGCCTGCGCGAGGACGACCTTCCGGAGTTCGCCCGACCGGATTCGCGAGACGGCGGCGTCGACACCGGCGCGCCAGTCGTCGAGGTCGGTGGTGCGGGTGCGGTCGCGGACGCCCGGCGGGTCACAGACCGGGCCGGGGTCCGGGAGGCTCTCGAGGCGGTCGCGCTCCTGTTCGAGGCGGTCCTCGACGGCCTCGGGGGTGACGTCCGGGCCGACGGCGTTGACCGTGAGCCACGTGCCGTTGTCGGCGTAGGTCACCTGCACGCGCGGGAAGACGAAGCGCGCGCCGGGGAAGTCGGTCCACGGGGGGCGTTCGGCCCCGTCGTCGTGGAAGGCGAAGCCGCCGAAAAGTCGGGGGCAGGCTGCCTCCGTCCCGGCGTGGACGTCTCCGGTGGCGAACAGCGCCTCCGCTCTGTCGCGGATACGCTGGAAGCGGTCGGGACCGTCTGCGGTGAGTGTCGCGGCCGTGCCACTGCCGACGACCGTCGCCTCGTCGGGGGCACTCCAGACCGTCCGCGGCGCGTCGGCGTCGGCGAGAACTGCCCGGAACGGTGGCGGTGAAATCTGCACAGCCCGGCTGACCAAGCCATCGGAGACGGTCGCCGGGTCGCGTTGCGGCGCTCCCATTAAAAAACGGTCAGGGCCGCGGACTCTTTACCCTAACTATACCGTTAGCTGTAGCGCTCCTCGTTCCACGGGTTGGCCGTGTCCGAGTAGCCACGTTTCTCCCAGTAGCCCAGCTCGTGCTCCGTGAGGAACTCGACGCCCGAGACCCACTTCGCGCCCTTGTAGGCGTATTTGTGCGGGGTGACGACGCGGAGGGGACCACCGTGGTCCGCGGGGAGGGGTTCCCCGTCGTACTCGTAGACGAACATGACCTCGTCGCGCATGCACTCCTCGAGGGTGAGGTCCGTCGTGTAGCCGTCGAGCGCGTGGAACATGACGTGGACCGCGTCGTCGGTGACTCCTGCGGTCTCTGCCAGCGTCGGGAAGGTGACGCCCGTGAACTCGCAGTCGAACTTGCTCCAGCCGGTGACACAGTGGAAGTCCTGGACTTGGGTCTCCGACGGGAGGTCTCTGAACTCGTCGAACGTCAGGGTGAGTTCCTCGTCGACCGCGCCCCAGACTTCGAACTTCCACGAGTCGCGGTCCCAGGAAGGCGTCCCGCCCTTCGAGAGGACCGGAAAGCGGTCGGTCTCGCGCTGGCCCGGCGGGAGTCTGTCCTCACCGTACGCCTGATAGAGATCGGTGACGTCAGTAACCATATCCGTGAGTTGGTCTCGGTTTACCTATGGTTACCGAATCGGCGGCGGATTTTGCCATCGGCATGAATCTCGGGGACGATACAGTAACTGTGCTTTTTGAGGTAACAAAATATCTTCGCGGTACTCGTACGCACGGACCCCAATGCCCCGGTACATTTAAATACGCCCTATCCAAAGCGTCGGACGTTCAGATGCCGAAAGTAGAGATCAACATCCCCGAACACCTCGAGATGCAGATCGCCCAGATGGTCGAACAGGGCGAGTTCCTGAACCGCGAGGAGGCCATCGAGGACCTCCTCTCAACCGGGATGAAGGCGTACAAGACCAGTGGTCCGATGGACGACAACGAACCGGGATTCGAAGACGACGGTATGATGGGCCACGAAGACGAGTACGTCTTCTGAGCTGTCAGGACGTCACATGACTACTCCCCACGCTATGCTAGGGGAACGCAACAATTCTTAAAACGCCGACTCGCGTAACTGTGTCCATGCACAAAGACGAACTCCTCGAACTTCACGAGCAGATGGTTACCATCATGGACTACTTCCGCTCGCAAGACAACGTCGACTCCGAACTCTTCGAACCGTACGAACAGCTGAGCGTCGACCCGTCGCACGTCCACAAATCCAAGAGCGAACACAAACACGCCGTCTTCGTGCTCGGCAACGCACTCGCCAGCGCGATGAGCGAAGACGAGTTCTCCAGTGCCGGCCGCGTCGGCAAGCGCATGGAAGAACTCGCCGAAGACGCCGAGTCGAAACTCTGAGCGCGGACGCCTGACTGCGGAGTCTCCACAGCCGGAGCGGCCGCTCCGGCCCGCAACCCCGCGGCGACCCCCGCCCCGACCACGGGGTTCAAGCGGGGGCGGGCGTAGTGTGAGATATGTTCGCTGGTATCGAGACGGTGACACTCCACCGCGCGGCCGTCGTCGCCGCGGGGCTGCTCGCGCTCGCCGTCCTCTGGCGGCTCGACGCGTCGGGCCGCGTGGGCCGACGGCTCCGCGAGCGGTTCGTCCTCGGGGTGCCGTGGGGCACCGTCGTCTCCGTTCTCCTCGTCCTCTCCGTCTATCTCTTCGTGCAAGGCGGTCTCGACTACTGGTACTCGCCGACGGTCGTCCCCTTCACCGCGTGGTCCTACAGCTATCCGCTCGGGATGCTGACCGCCGCGTTCTCACACTCCGGCGCGGGCCATCTCGTCGGCAACCTCGTCGGCACCCTAACTTACGGCGTTGTCGCCGAGTACGCGTGGGGCCATTATCCGCGTCGGCGCGGCGTCTCGACGTTCTCCTCGTGGCGGACGAACCCCTACGTCCGGGCGTTCGTCGTCTTCCCGGCCGCCGTCGTCGTCGTCGGGACGCTGACCTCGCTGTTCGGACTCGGCCCGGTCGTCGGCTTCTCGGGCGTCGTCTTCGCCTTTGCCGGGTTCGCGCTCGTCTCCTACCCGCTGACGACCGTGCTCGCACTCGTCACCGGGCGGGTCGTCAATCTGACCTACAACGCCTTCTTGAACCCTGTCGTCGGCGCGCGGAGCCAGCCGGTCTTCTCGACGCCGTGGTTCGCCGACATCGCCATCCAGGGCCACGCGTTCGGACTTCTCGTCGGCGTGTTACTCGGGCTGTGGCTCGTCCAGCGTCGGGGCGACGACCTCCCCCCAGTCAGGCGGCTCTGGGCCGGGATGCTCTTGTTTGCGGTGTCGCAGTCGCTGTGGGCGGTCTACTGGTATCGCGGCAACAGCCAGTACGTCCTCTACCGCGCCGGAGGGCTGGCACTCGTCACACTTCTCGCGACGCTCGTCGTCGCGGCCGTCCACGCGAGTGACAGTCGGCCGCTGGCGTGGCTGGCCCGCACGGCCGACCGGGGACAGCCGACCGAGGTGGGGCGCGCCGACGGAGGCCGCCCGGACGCCGACCGACAGTCGGACGACGAGACGGTCCGGGGCTGGCTCGCGAGTCTGTCGAGCCGACAGCTCGCCGCCGCGCTCCTGCTGTTCAGCACGGCCGCGCTCGCCGGACCGGCCGTCGGCGTCAACCTCCTCACCAACGCCGACAGCGGTCTCGACGGTCCCGGCGTCGACGTGCGCGACTACCGAATCACCTACGCCGAGGACGTCCAAAACGAGATGGTCGCGGTCGTCGACGTGGAGTTCTTCGGCGAGACGACGACCGTCGACACCTCCGGCGTCATCGTCACCAGCGACGAGCGCGACATCTGGACGACCGCCGTCTCGAAGTCACGCTTGGCGTTCGACGGCAGCGTCCCGGTCCGCGTCGGCGGCGTCGGCTGGCGCGAGACGCTGACAGCGACCCGCCAGGGCTGGACGGTCGTCGGCGGCGACCCCGTTTACCGGGTCACGCTCACCCACGACGGCGAGACGGTGCCGGTCTACGCGTCGCCGGAGCGTCAGGCGGGACCGGTACTCGCCGGTCACAACGTCTCCTTTGCGGCCAACGCGACGAACTTCACCGTCGGCGTCGAGACCGACTCGGGCGTCGTGCGCGCGCCACTTCCGGGGAAAAACGAGACGGTGACGCTCGCGGGCATCGACTTCACGCGCGAGAAGCGGACCATCGTCGCGCGGACGACCGACGGGACGGAGCTACGGATTGCGGCGAAAGAACAGTACGAGTAGTCGGATTACGTCCACTCGATGCGGTAGACCTCGGTGTCGATCTCTTTGGACTCGGCGTCGTGGAAGTCGAACTGCCGGTCGAGGGTGAAGGTGGCGCGGAAGGCGTGAGTCACCTCGCCCCCGTTGTCGGCGGCGAAGGCCTCGACGAACTCCTGGCTCCCGGCGTTGTGGACGGAGTACGAGACGTCCGCGACTTCGGCGGCGGTGACGAGGAAGGCTCTGTCCGCGCCCTCGTGGCCGTCCTGCGCGCCGAATGGCGGGTTCATGACGACGGTGACGGGTTCTTCGATACGGAGCGGTGCGCGGGTCGCGTCGGCCTGTATCCAGTGGATGGGTGTGGTCGTCCCGACGCGGACGCGGTTCGTCTGGGCCGTCGCGAGCGCGTCGCGGTCGACCTCGACGCCGACGACGCGGGCCGGGCCGCGCAACGCCGCGCCGAAGGCGAGCATCCCCGTGCCCGTCCCGAGGTCGACGACCGTCCGGCCGTCGATGTCGCCCTGGAGGTCGGCGACGTGGATGACGTGGGCCGCGATCTCCGGCGGCGTCGGATACTGTTCGAGCGCGGCCTGGGGGTTTTCGAAGCCGGCGACGACCGACAGCTGGGCCTCCAACGCGCGTTTCGTCGCCATCAGGAGGAGAGCGAGACGTCCGTGTCGCCGTCGACTGTGAGTCGCACGCCCTCGCGACCCGCCCGTTCGGCGAGCGCGTCGAGTGCTGGCTCGACCTTCTCGGCGTTGGCGACGGCGTCGAGTTCGACCGACAGCTGGCCGACACCGAGGAACGCCGCCGCGCGGACGTACTCACGGAGGTCGTCGGCTTCGGCCTGGGTCGCGAGCGAGCAGTCCTCGTCGAAGCTCGCCGGGACGGTGA
Organism: Halogranum gelatinilyticum; assembly: GCF_900103715.1. NCBI lineage: Archaea > Methanobacteriati > Methanobacteriota > Halobacteria > Halobacteriales > Haloferacaceae > Halogranum > Halogranum gelatinilyticum. The sequence goes on from NZ_FNHL01000003.1 coordinate 41,777, forward strand.
GCGTCGCTGGCTGGTAGCCCGCGTCGGCGAGTTCGCCCTTCAAGTCGCGAAGGTAGGCGGGGGCCGTCGACTCCAGCGCCGTCGCGTCCAGCGCGACCGGCGTGACGTCCGCGGGCCGACACGCCGAGACCGCGCGTTGCACACCGGGTGAGTGAGTCGTACTCATACTGTCTATACATATTCAAAGGTAATACAAAAGTCTTTGTCTATGTCTGAGAGTTATCTTCGGATGTGGTGGAGACGTCACTCCGAGTGATTGTCACCCGAAGTCGGCCTAGTGACTAATGAGAACGCGGCACAAGACAGTATCGGGGAGTCACACGCTCCCCTCCCCCTTACCGAGATTCTGGATGCTCCCGGGAGCTGTCACATTGCGGTGCCGCTGCGGTCCGTCAGGCTTGGTATCGCAGTCTCATCCGTAGGTCCGAGTCGCAGCCGTCGTCCCTCGGGCGTCGCGGACGGTCACGGTATCGCCGTCGTTGTTCCAGACGGGGGAGTTCCGACCCCAGTAGCGGTCGGTCTCGGTGTCGCTCCCGCTGCCGGTGTACACCGTGAGCGACCCACCGGGGGCAATCGTCGTCCCCTCGGAAATCCTGTAGACGTGGTCCGCCTCGTCGCTGACCGTCCAGCCGCCGACAGCGAGGGCGTCGTCGCCCGTGTTGGTGAGCGTGACGTACTCGTCGGTCAGGTTGTCGCCGTCGGGTCCGGCCGCGTCGGCGTGGACCGAGATGTCGAGCGTCGCGTCGGCCGTGCGCTCGGCTTGGCCGCCGTCGCTGGCTGTCGTCTCACCGCCGTCCGCGGTGGCCGTCGTACAGGTCCAGAGGCCGCGGCCAGCGTCGCGGGCACGTTCTTCGGCTGCGTAGTACCGCTCGCCTTCGACGAACTCGCTGTCGTAGACGCGGGCGTGGCCTTCGGCGACGAGGCGGTAGTTGACCTGTTCGCCGTCGAGGTAGACGTAGGCGAGCAAGCGGTCGTAGTAGCCGCGGCGACCCTCGTTCTCGTCGAAGCCGAGTCCGACCCGCTCGCCCGCGAGCCGGTCTTCGACGACGTTGCTCGCGCGGACGCCGGACTGGCGGAGACACTGCCGGGCCTGCTCGGTGTCGGGGACGCCCTCGAACTCGCCGGGCGTGTTCTCCGCGTGGACTTCGGGCGTGTCGATGCCGAGCAGCCGGACGGTGTCGCGGGTCCCGTTGTCGTACCGGATCTTCACGGTGTCGCCGTCGACGACTTCGACGACGGTGGCCCGGACGACCGGCTCGGTGGAGGGCACGGGCGTCCCGGGGAGGTCGTCTGCGACGGTCGCGGTCGCAGTCTCCGTCGAGGCGTCGCCAGCGGCCGGGGTCAGCTCCCCAACTCCGGCCGGTGAGAGACAGCCAGCAGAGACGAGAAGTACGGCGACTACGACGACGAGCGAACGCGCGCCAGCCATTTCCTCATTTAATCGGAACGAGAGTATATAAAGGCTAACACACAGACCGATAGATTTCTAACCTTGCCGCTAACTATCGGCAATTCCTTCCGCAAGACTGGTATATCTCGTCGTACCCGTACAAAGGTTTAAATTGGCTCTCGTCCACAAACCTTATAATGGAGCGTCCTACCCGTCAGCGTCAGCAAGCGCAAGAGGTCGAACAGGAAGCGGACGAGAACGTGAACTGTCCGGAGTGTGAATCGACGGACATCATCACGGACGCAGACCAGGGGGAGTTGGTGTGCAACGACTGCGGCCTCGTTATCGACGAACGCTCCATCGACCGCGGTCCCGAGTGGCGGGCGTTCAACCACTCCGAACGGCAGTCGAAATCGCGTGTCGGTGCTCCCATCACCGAGACGATGCACGACCGCGGGCTGACGACGACAATCGACTGGAAGGACAAGGACGCCTACGGCCGGTCGCTCTCCTCGGAGAAACGAAGCCAGATGCACCGCCTCCGCAAGTGGCAGGAGCGAATCCGGACGAAGGACGCGGGCGAGCGTAACCTCCAGTTCGCACTCAGCGAGATCGACCGCATGGCGAGCGCGCTCGGCGTTCCCCGGTCGGTACGCGAGGTCGCATCGGTCATCTACCGACGCGCGCTCAACGAGGACCTGATTCGCGGCCGCTCCATCGAGGGCGTCGCCACGAGCGCGCTCTACGCCGCCTGCCGACAGGAGGGTATCCCCCGAAGCCTCGACGAAGTTGCCGAAGTCTCACGGGTTCCCCAGAAAGAGATCGGCCGTACCTACCGCTACATCTCCCAAGAACTCGGTCTCGAACTCAAGCCCGTCGACCCCAAGCAGTTCGTCCCCCGGTTCGCGAGCGCGCTGGAACTGAGCGAAGAGGTCCAGGCGAAGGCCGTCGAGATCATCGACGTCTCCGCCGAGAAGGGTCTCCTGTCCGGCAAGTCGCCGACTGGGTTCGCGGCCGCCGCCATCTACGCTGCCTCGCTACTCTGTAACGAGAAGAAGACCCAACGGGAGGTCGCCGACGTCGCGCAGGTGACGGAGGTCACCATCCGCAACCGGTATCAAGAACAGATCGAAGCGATGGGCTTCCGCTGAGTCGCCCACTGATCGCCCCAGAGACGCTCCGTTTTCGGTTTTTCACGTCGTGAGCGACAGCACTCCACCTACTGTCGCGTGTAGACGACGACCTCACGGTTCCACAGCGCGAGTTCGTACTCCGTCATCCGGTAGCCGTCCAATCGGCTGTCGAGCGTGCTGCGGTACTGTGGGTCGGCGACGACGACGGGTGGCTGTGACTCGAACTCGTCGAGGCGGCTGGCGTTGACGATGCTCGCCGTCTCGGCGTCGGCCCGCTCGAAGTACCACGGCAGCGGCAGCCGTTCGCCCCACGCCTCGGGGACCGGCGGCTGGCCGTTGGACGCTTCCGAGACGGTAAAGAACCGGTCGCCGACGTAGACCACGTCGATGCCGCTGTTGTCTGCCATCGCGGCCGAGGCGTTTTGATGCAGCGCGTGGAGGTCTCCGGCGGGCTGGCCGTACTGGGCCAGCCGGTTGTCGCGGTCCGACTCGCCGTAGACCGACGAGGCCGTGAGTGCTCCGGCCTGGACGACGACGGCGACGAGCAGGAGTGCCGCGATACCGGTTCGAGCGGCGTTCCGGTCGGCGACCGCGCGGCGGCCGAAGGCGACGACCTTTCCGCCGCCGACGGCCGCGAGGATGCTCAGCGGCGCGAGGCTGTGGAGGACGACCCACGGCGCGTTCAACTCGGTGATGACCGGGAAGAAGAGCAGCGACGCCCCCGCCCAGTAGCTCGCGAAGGCGACGACGGGGCGGTTCTTCCCGAGGTAGCGCTCGACGACGAAGCCGACCAGCGCGAGGACGACGACGGGAGCCGCGAGCACGACGAGCAGTTCCGCGTAGCCGACGACGTACGAGAGGAACTCGTGGCCGTCGCGGAACTCGACGCGGACGCCGACGAACTTCCGCACCGACCCGAACAGTGCCTCGTCGAGGACCGCGGGGATGGTCAGTGGGTCCCAGAGGTCGGCTCCCTCCAGCCCGCGGGGTGCGTAGAAGAAGACGACGACGGCGAACGCGAGGAGGAAGCTCCGAGCGAGTGGCGTCGCCCAGTCACGGAGCGTCCGCGTGTAGCGTGTCAGCCGGTCGAGAACGGTCTGTCGGTCCTCGCCGTAGACGCGGGCGTGGTCGAAGAGCAGTGCGGCCGCGGCGAGCCACGCGGCGACGTAGCCGACGACGAAGCCCGAGGTCGTCACCGCGAGCGCGCCGGCGAGCGTCGCGCCGTAGAGATACCGGCGGCGGCCGGTGTCGACGAGTCGGACGAGACAGCCGAGGGCGACGAGCGAGAAGGCCGCAAGCGGGAGGTCGCCACGGAGGAACCGCGAGTAGTAGACGAACGTCGGCGAGAACGCGAGAATCGTCGCGAAGACGAGTGTCTCGTCGTCGGTGAGCCGGCCGCGAAAGAGGAGGGCAGCGAGCGGGAGCAGGCCGCCGATGAGCGCGACGACGAGGCGGGCGGAGGCGTCAGTGACGCCGAGCAGCGCGAAGACGGGCTGGTCGACCAGATAGAGGAAGGGACCACCGGCGACGGGGCGGTACTCGAAGACGCCCGACTCCATGGCGCGGAGCGTCCAGTAGCCGACACGGGCCTCGTCCCAGTGGAAGGGCCGCGAGCCGAGACCGACGAGACGCGCCGTCAACGCGAGGAGGGCGACGGCGGCGACGGCGAGGGTGACCCGACTCCGTCCGGACGACGGCGTGGGGTCGCGCGCGTTCGACATATGCGGCCATGCATTCCGGCGTAGGAGAAAGCTTTCGACTTGCCGGACGCTTCGAGCGAGTTCGCAAGCGTCAACACCGTCGCCACCCCTCTGTCCTCTATGGCGTTTCTCGACTCGCTCCCGCCGCGGCCGCTCGACGACGGCGAGGTCGCCTCGCTGAACCGCTCGGAGTCGGTCTCACTGGCCGTCGCCGTCGACGACGACGGTCCCACCGACGCCGTGTTGCTCGCGACCGACTCGTGGGTGAAGGGACTGCTCTTCGCCGACGAGGGCTGGTCGGTCGTCGAGACGGTCACGCTCGACGACGAGACCGAACGGTACGAGGGACTCAGAGTCTGCGAGGAGACCGTCCGGGCGGTTCGTGACGGCGACGCCGATGCGGGCGATAACTCTGACGGCGACGCCGATGCGGACGACAATCCTGACGACGACACCGACACCGACGCGGACGACAACTAAGTTCTCTGCGCGCGTACATTCGAGGATGTACGCCGAAATCCTCCTCCCCAGCGACGGCAGCGACGCGGCGGCCGTCGCCACCGAACACGCACTGAACCTCGCCCAGCGGTACGACGCACAGCTCCACGTCCTCTACGTCGTCGACCAGTCGGCGGTCGGAGGGATGATGAGCGAGTCACAACTCGTCGCCAGCGCGCTCGAAAGGGAGGGGAATGAGGTGGTCGAGGCGGTCGCACAGCTCGCCGGTGACCACGGCGTCGACGTCACCACGAGCGTCGTCACCGGCCATCCCTCGCGGACGATTCTGGACTACGCGGCCGACCACGACGTCGACCTGGTCGTCATGGGCACACACGGCCGGAGCGGTATCGACCGCTATCTGCTCGGCAGTGTCACGGAGCGCGTCGTCCGCAGGGCCGACGTGCCGGTGTTGGCAGTTCGTGAGACCGAATATTCGGCGTCGGCGGACCGCGACTAGCCGGTTCGTCGTCGTCGGTCGAGCAGATAGACCACGCAGACCGGCGGGAAGAGCAGTGCGACCCCCGCGTAGACCCACTTCAGCCGACCGAACTCCACGTCGTCGAGACCGAGCATCCGCGTGTCCTGCACGAGCGCGGCAGCGGCGAGCGGGGCGAAGACCAGCGCGTAGAGCGACCGGACGGTCGCCCAGAGGAACGTCCCCTCGCTCAGGAGCCGCCAGTCCAGCGTCGCCAGCGCGGCCCACGCGACGGTGGCGACGACGAGAATCGCGAGCCACGGTCCGGCCTCGTCGTCGGCGTCGGGGCGGTCCTCGGGGTGGAGCACGGGGTCGGCGTCGAACACGTCCGAGTCTTGGGCTGGATGGAGTTGAACCGCGCGGTCCCTGCCACTTGCCGCCGTCGCATCGACGGCGACAGTCCGAACTCTTGTCGCGCTCCACAATCCACTTCACCCCGCGCCGAGTCGTGGGAGTAATGACACGCGTCACCGTCTGGAACGAGTTCCGTCACGAGAAGGACAGCGAGGAGGTCGCCGACATCTACCCCGACGGCATCCACACCGCCATCGCCGACGGGCTGGAAGAGTACGGCTACGACACCCGAACCGCGACGCTCGACGACCCCGAACACGGGCTGACGCAGGGCGTCCTCGACGACACGGACGTCCTGACGTGGTGGGGTCACCGCGCCCACGACGAGGTCTCGGACCACATCGTCGAGCGCGTCCACGAGCGCGTCCTCGACGGGATGGGCCTGCTCGTGCTCCACTCGGGGCACTACTCGAAGATATTCAAGAAGCTCATGGGCACCTCCTGCTCGCTGAAGTGGCGCGAGGCGGGCGAGAAAGAACGCCTCTGGACCGTCGAGCCGAGCCACCCCATCACCGAAGGCATCGAGGAATACTTCGAGGTCCCGCAGGCCGAGATGTACGGCGAGCGGTTCGACGTGCCCGCGCCCGAGACGCTGGTCTTCAACTCCTGGTTCGAGGGCGGCGAGGTCTTCCGCTCGGGCTGCTGTTACACCCGCGGCTCGGGCCGTATCTTCTACTTCCGGCCGGGCCACGAGACCTACCCCATCTACTACCAAGACGAGATCAAGCAGGTGTTGGCCAACGCGGTCGACTGGGCCGCGCCGGTCGACGGGCCGACGCCGTCGTACGAGAACGCCGACCCCATCGAAAAGCTGGACTAACTCCTCAGAGCACCGACTCCGGTGCTTCGCCCTGCAACATCGCCAGCGACATCTCCGCAAAGAGGTCCGCGTCCAGTGACTCGACGATTCGGGTGTTCGGTGCTTCGTCCATTACGCCGTTCTCGTCGACGAGGCTGTAGCCGCGGGTCATCCCTTCGCGCTCGTCGACGTCGACGTAGTACTCACTAATTTCGCCGCGGAGTTCGGGAGCGAGCATCAGTGCCGCCGCCAACGAGTCGGGATGCGTCACCGCGTCGACGCCCTGCTGTTCGCGGGTGAACTCCCGAACGTGGCCCGTGACCGTCCGGTAGAAGTCGGCGTAGGGCGTCTCCATCGCGTCGATCTGATCGAGAATCTCGGGACCGAACGCGCCGTACTCCATGCAGAGCCCCCAGTCGACGAGCGTCGTGTCGAGTTCGTCGACGACGATCTTGGCCGCGTCGGGGTCGACCCAGAAGTTGTACTCCGCGCTCGGCGTGTCGTTGCCGAGGACGTTGACCGCGCCGCCCATCACCCACACCTCGTCGAGCAGGTCGTTCAGCTCCGGCTCCTGTTTGCAGGCCAGCGCGATGTTGGTCAGCGGGCCGATGCAGAGCAGGGAGACTTCACCCGGATGCTCGCCGGCTTTCTCGACGATGACGTCGGGACCGTAGCCGTTGGCGGACTCGATACCAGTGTCGGGGAAGAGGTCACCGCCGAGACCGCCCTCGCCGTGGACGTGGTCGGCGAAGACGTGGTCTTTCAGCAGCGGACTGCGCGCGCCCTCGTAGAGCGGGACGCCCTCTGCGTCGCCGAGCTGGAGGGTGTACTTCGCGTTCTCGACCTCGTAGTCGAACTCGACGTTGCCCGCAACGATCGTCACTGCCTCGACGGAGAGCCGTTCGGAGGCGAGCGCCATGAGAATCGCTTGCGTGTCGTCGCCAGCGGTGTCGGTGTCGACGATGACACGACGTGACTCGTCACTCATGATGGTGGTGTCGGGGTCGGGGGTGAAGTCGGTTACGCCCCGCGCGGCCCGTGTGTCCACGCCGGGCCGTCGGCCGATTCACCAGCCGCTGATGACGTTCGTCGATCCACATTCGGGACACTGCGTCAGCCGCCCCAACGGCGGCGACTCGACGCGGTCCCACTCGGTCCCGCCCGCGGGTGCGTCGAATCCACAGTTCAGGCATCTCGACCGGTTCGGGGCAGTGGCTTCTGTTTCCATGTGTTACCAATGTGCACGGTTGTTCATAGTCGTTGCGTCGGGAGGCGACTGACAGCCGCTACCGTGCGAACTAAGCGAATCGAGGCCCTGCTACGACCATGGCTCAACCGACCTCCGGCCAGCGCCGACTCATGTTCGGCCTGTTCGCGTTCGCGATACTCATGACGGTTCTGGGTATCGTCGTCATCTGGTTCCTCTCCGGCGGCGCGTAGGGCACTTAGGTCCCGTCGAACGTCTTGCCCTCTTGCTCGTCGGCCTTCATCCGCCTGAGCGTCGCCGCCGCGTTGCTCGCGTCGTAGCCGAAGAAGACGTCCTTCGCGTAGGCGTCGGCGACCTCCACCGCGTGGATGAGGTCGTCGATGTCGACCTCGACCGCGTAGAGTTCGATGGAGAAGGGCGTTCCCTCCTGCTCTTCGGGCGACCAGTTCAGCAGGCTGTTGAAGCCCTTCGCGATGGTTTCGAGCCAGTAGGTCGTCCCGTAGTCGACGTCGTACAGCGGCACGACAAACTCGTCGACGTGTTCGGCGAGCGCGTCGATGTCGAGACCGGCTCGCTCGTAGAGATGGCCCGGATAGGGGTCGGGGTAGAGCGTGAGATAGGTCCGGCCCGGAATCCGCTCGGCGGCCTCGGCGACGAACTCGGTGATGACCGAGGCGCGCCACGCGAACCAGTCGTCGTAGTCGCTCTCCTCGAACAGGCGTGTGCAACGCTCGCAGTGACAGTACTCCGCGCGGGGGAAGCCGACGTCGTCGAGGCGGACGTCGCCGTTCTGTTCGGCACAGTCCTCGACGATTTCGAGGAGTCCAGCGCGGTACTTCTCGTTCGTCGGGCAGATGTAGGCCCAGTCGAAGTAGGTGCGGTCGCGGGTGGCGAGGTTGCCCTCGTCGTCGACGGGGACGAGCTCGGGGTTCTCGTTGGCGGCGGCGTTGTCGCCGAAGCACGAGACCATGTTCACGGCATTGGGAAGCGGTGCGGCCGCCCGGCCCGTGACGTCCTTGACCTCGTAGAAACCCATGTCGAAGTCGGGCCAGTCGACCTCCGGTGCGTTTCGCGTGACGACGCCGTACATGACTCGCGGTTGGGCCGCCCGGTGGGTAAGTCGTTCGTTCCCCCGTCGAGTCGCCCTAACGCAGTCGCCCTAACGCAGTCGCTCCAACGCAGTCGCTCGGCAGTGTGAGAAAAACCGAAGGAGGGGTCAGCTTACGATTCGACTTCGACTTCGACCGGCTCGCTGCCGCCGGAGGCGAAGACGTAGACCAGTGCGACTAGTGCGAGGGCGACGACGAATTTCGCTTTCGTGGACATACACGCTAGTGGACACCACACCGTCAAAATCTTTCTGGAGCGGTCAGACGCACGTCAGCCAGCTGTCCGTCTGGCTGTCGTCGAAGGAGTGAAAGTGGCGGTTCCGGGACTTAAGCGACGTCGAGGTGGGCGGCGATGTCCTCGCGGACGATCTCGCCACAGTAGCTACAGCGGACGCCGTCGGCGACGACGTCGAACTTCGAGGCGACGGGTTCGTTGCCCTGCGTGATGCAGTTGCGGTTCGGACAGGAGAGGACGCCCGTGACGACCTCGGGCCGTTCGACGCGGAGCTTGTCGACGACTTCGTAGTCGCGGACGATGTTGATGGTCGCCTCGGGAGCGATGAGCGAGAGGACGTCCACCTCGGACTGGCTCAGCTCGCGGTCTTCGACCTTGACGATGTCCTTCTTGCCGAGGCGGTCGGAGGGGACGTTCATCCCGATAGAGACCGACTCGCCGGACGCGCCGTCGATGCCGAGGATGGCCAGCACGTTGAGTGCCTGGCCGCCGGTGACGTGGTCGATGACGGTACCGTTGCGGATCTTCGAGACGCGGAGTTCGTGTTCACTCATCGGTCGTCCTCCAGGAGAGCGTCGAGCAGCGCCATCCGAACCGGGACGCCGTTGTGTGCCTGTTCGAAGTATTTCGCGTGTGTCGTGTCGTCGATCTCGGGGGCGATCTCGTCGACGCGCGGCAGCGGATGCATGACGGTCAGGTCGTCGCTCGCGGCTTCGAGCGTGTCGAGGTCGATCTGGTACTCTCCCGCCACTTTGTGGTACTCGTTCTCGTCGGGGAACCGCTCGCGCTGGATGCGCGTGACGTAGAGCACGTCGAGGTCGCCGAGGACCTCTTCGAGTTCGGTGTGTTCGCGGACCTGCGCGCCGGCCTCGTGGAGGTCGAAGCGGACACCGCGCGGCAGGCGGAGGCTCTCGGGGCTGATGAAATGCTGGCGGGCGTCGAAGTTCGTCAGTGCCATCGACAGCGAGTGGACCGTCCGGCCGTATTTCAGGTCACCCATGATGCCGATGGTGAGGTCGTCCAGTCCGGCGTTCTCGCGGATGGTGAAGAGGTCCAAGAGGGTCTGGGAGGGATGCTGACCCGCGCCGTCGCCGGCGTTGACGATGGGGACGTCGGTGAACTCCGCGGCCATCTTGGCCGCGCCCTCGCTCGGGTGGCGGAGGACGATGGCGTCGCCGTAGCCCTCGATGACGCGGATGGTGTCGGCGAGGCTCTCACCCTTCTTGACGGAGGAGGACTCGACCGACCCCATGTCGGTGGTGTCGCCGCCGAGCCGCTTCATGGCCGTATCGAAGCTCATCTTGGTTCGGGTACTCGGTTCGAAGAAACAGAGCGCGAGGACCGACCCGGCGCGTCGTTCCCGGAACGCCGCGGGGTCGTCGGCGATGTCGGCCGCCCGGTCGAGCACCGCCTCGATGTCCTCCCGCGTGAGCTGGTTCGCGGAGATGAGGTGGTCGTGACGCATCGTTTTCACTCGGTCGGTGCAGCGGCTTGAATCAATCGGGTCTCTGTGAGGAGGTGGTTATGCGCGGACGTGTCTAGGTCGGTGGTGCGTCGTCGGCTGCGTCCCAGCGTTTGTCAGCCGTGGTGTGACGCGGTAAGCGAAAGGAAACTTCAATGACTTCCGGTGTCGTCGTCGGTTCGGTGAACAGGAGCACAGACGGAGATTCGGCGGGTCGAGTCCCGACGGTGCTTCAGCTCAGGGCCAGTTACCGCCTTGCGTGTAGGCCTTGGCGACGCGGTCGATGGCGACGACGTAGGCCGCCGTCCGGAAGTTCGGGAGGTCGTTGGACTCGTAGGCGTCGACGAGGTTTTCGAAGGCGTCGACGATGATGCGTTCGAGTTCGTCGTTGACGCGCTCTTCGGTCCAGTAGAACCGCTGGCGGTTCTGGACCCACTCGAAGTACGAGACCGTCACGCCGCCGGCGTTGGCGAGGATGTCCGGGAAGACGTAGACGTCGCGCTCCGTGAGGACGTCGTCGGCGTCGGGCGTCAGCGGCCCGTTCGCGGCCTCGACGATGACGTCGGCCTCCACCTCTTTCGCGAGGTCGCCGTCGATGGCGTTTTCGAGGGCTGCGGGGACGAGTAAGTCGACGTCGAGCGTCAGGAGCTCTTCGTTCGTGAGTTCCTTCTCCGCGCCTTCGTAGCCCGTGACGCTGCCCGTCTCGGTCTTGAAGTCCTTGACCGCCTTGGGGTCGAAGCCTGCTTCCGAATAGATGCCGCCGCTGGAGTCGGAGACGGCGACGACGTTCGCGCCGAGTTCGTCGATGAGCTTGGCCGCGACCCAGCCGGCGTTGCCGTAGCCCTGGACGGCGACGCTCGCGCCCTCGATGTCCTTGCCGAGGTAGTCGAAGGCCTCGCGGGCGGTCAGCATCGTCGAGCGACCCGTCGCCTCGACACGGCCCGCACTGCCGCCGGAGTCGGGTGCTTTACCGGTGATGACGCCCGGTGCGGTGGTGTTCTCCAGCGTCTCGTAGGTGTCTTTGATCCAGTTCATCTCGCGCTGGCCGGTGTTGACGTCCGGCGCGGGGATGTCCTTGTCCTCGCCGATGAACGGCCGCAGTTCCTTGGCGAACGAGCGGGTGATGCGCTCCAGCTCGCCGTCGCTGTAGTCGGCGGGGTCGATGACGATACCGCCCTTGCCGCCGCCGTACGGGATGTCGACGACGGCGCACTTGTAGACCATCCAGCCCGAGAGCGCCTTCACCTCGTCGCGCGAGACGTCCGGGTGGTAGCGGATGCCGCCCTTGTACGGCCCGCGGTCGCCGTTGAACTGCGAGCGGAACGCTTTGAAGACGCCGAGCGTGCCGTCGTCCATCTCGACGGAGAGGTTCGTCTCCAGCACGCGCTCGGGGTGCTTTAGACGGTCGATGACGTCCGGTGCCACGTCCAGATACGCGGCTGCGTCGTCGATCTGCTCCTGCAGGGACTCGAACGGATTTGCCTCATCCGACATAACCGATATACGACTCGGTGATACGTTAAGTGTGACGAAACAATATCATAGAGAATAATTAAGATACCTTGTATGTGTTCCAGTTACACGATACGTCCTCGACTGCGGCACGGGACACGGCCCAGCGGCCGGACGTGAGAGACAGACCTACCAGACGCCCGCAGCCTCGGCTCGCTCGCGGACCCGCTCGGCCTGTGCGATGAGCGGCACGTCGATCATCTCGTCGTCGACGCGGAAGACGCCACGCCCCTCCGCTTCGGCCTCGTCGCGGGCGGCGAGCACTTTCTTCGCCCACGCGACGCGCTCGGTCTCGGGCGTGAACGCGTCGTTGATGACGTCCACCTGTGAGGGATGGATGGCCATCTTGCCGTCGTAGCCGAGCGTCAGGGCGAACTCGGTCTCCTCGCGCAGGCCCGAGGGGTCCGAGAAATCCGTGTAGACGGTGTCGACTGCGTCGACGTCCGCCGCGCTCGCCGCGAGCACGACGTGTTCGCGGGCGTAGAGCACCTCAGTTCCCTCGTCGGTTCGGACCGCGCCGACGTCGGCTGCGAGGTCCTCGGCACCGAAGACGAGCGCGTCCGTCGCACTCGCGGTGGCGATGGAGGCCGCGTTCAGCACACCGGCAGCACTCTCGACGAGCGTGAGCAGCGGGAGGTCGAAACCCGCCTGCGTCACGCGCTCTTCGACACGGACCACGTCGTCGAGACCGCTCACTTTCGGGACCATCACGGCGTCGAGTCGGAGGTCGGCGTCCAGTATCGCATCGAAGTCCGCTGCTGCCGCGTCACCAGGGTTGACCCGGACACACACCTCGGCGTCGGGGTCGAACGCAGGGTCGGAGAGCACGTCGCGGACGGCTGCCCGCGCCTCGTCCTTCCGCGACGGCGCGACGGCGTCTTCGAGGTCGAAGACGACCGTGTCGGCACCGGTCTGGGGTGCTTTTCGCATCAGCTTCAGCTGGTCACCGGGCGAGAACATGACGCTACGTCGGGACATATCTCCTCTGTCGTCGGCGACGGGTTTGAAACCGGAGGGCGAGTGCAGAAGTACAAGTACGAAGCCGCGGCCAGACGCCCCGTGACCTGACGACAGCCACGGGGCGGCCAGCGGCTGTGTGGCCGACCGCCTCGTGCGACGACCGGCCACCTGTTTGCCTGCTTACGGCCAGAGACCGCGTGCGTCGTGTGCCTCGGCGACGCGCGAGAGGGCGACGATGTAGGCGGCGTCACGCCACGTCACGTCGCGCGCCTCGTACTCCTCGCAGACGGCGTCCCACGCCTTCAGCATCTCCGCCTCCAACTCCTCGGTGACGCGTTCGAGCGTCCACTGCCGACGGTTGATGTCCTGCAGCCACTCGAAGTACGAGACCGTCACGCCCCCGGCGTTGGCGAGGATGTCCGGCAGGACCGGAATCCCACGCTCCTCGAAGACCGCGTCGGCGGCCGTCGTCGTCGGCCCGTTCGCGCCTTCGACGATCATCCGTGCCTGCACGTCGTTGGCGTTGTCGGCCGTGAGGACGTTGCCGATAGCGGCCGGGATGAGGATGTCGACGTCGAGTTCCAAGAGATCGGAGTTCGAGAGCTTCTCCGGGGCGTCGTAGCCCGAGACCATCCCGGGAACCTCGTCGTGGCCTTCGACGTCCTTCGTGTCGAGCCCGTCGGGATCGTAGATGGCTCCGTTGACGTCGGAGACGGCGACGACCGTCGCGCCCCAGTCGTCCAGCGACCGCGCTGCGTTGGCACCGACGCTCCCGAAGCCCTGCACGGCGACGGTCGTGTCCTCGATGTCCCAGTCGTAGTAGTCGATAGCCTCGCGGGCGACGATGGCGACCGAGTGACCGGGCGATTCCTCACGCCCGTACGAGCCGCCGATGACCGGCGGCTTGCCGGTGACGACGCCCGGCTGGGTCTCGCCCTCCTGCATCGAGTAGGCGTCCATGAACCACGCCATCGTCTGGGGGTCCGTCCCCATGTCGGGTGCGGGGATATCCTTCATCGGTCCGACGACCTCTCGGAGTTCCTCGGCGAAGCGACGGGTGAGCCGCTCTTTCTCGTCGCGGCTGAGGTCCTTCGGGTTGACGACGATGCCACCCTTGCCGCCGCCGAAGGGGAGGTCCATCACGGCGCACTTCCAGGTCATCCACATCGAGAGACCGATACACTCCTCGGCGTCGACCTCGGGATGGTAGCGCAGACCGCCCTTGAACGGGCCGCGGACGCTGTCGTGCTGTGCGCGGTACCCGGTGAGGATCTCCGTGTCGCCGTCGTCGCGCTTCAGCGGAATCGACACCTGGTGGACTTTGTCGGGATGTTTGAGCCGTTCGATGGTGCCGGGGTCGACGTCGAGATGGGCCGCGGCGCGTTCGAGCTGCCGACGGGCGGTCTCGACGGCTGTCTCCTGTGCCTCGGGTTCGGATGTGCCGGTTTGTTGTGTCATGGGTGGGTCGTCCTCCGACTCACGGTGTGTCGCCACCGCGAGCAACTGGCCCGACTGGCCTGCGTGCCGGTCGGAGCTGTTTCCCGAGGGTTACCCGCCACGGTGTATAATTGTTCTTAACTACTGTTGGTAGTGACACATCCTGCCAATCGTCACGGTTTTCTGTGACACGGCTGCACGAGGTGTATGGCAGGACGGTACTACGAGGAGTTCGATGTCGGCGAGACCATCGAACACGACAAGCGGCGAACCGTGAGCGAGAGCGACAACCAACGGTTCTGCGACATGACGATGAACCAGCAGCCCCTCCATCTCGACGCAGAGTTCGCTGCCGACACGCAGTTCGGCGAGCGGCTCGTCAACGGTATCTACACCCTCGCGCTCGCCGTCGGCGTCTCGATCCCCGACACGACTGAAGGGACCATCGTCGCCAATCTCTCGTACGACGATATCTCGCATCCCCATCCAGTCTACCACGGCGACACCATCCGCGCGCAGTCGACCGTGACCGACAAGCGAGAGACCTCCGACGGCGAGCGCGGGGTCGTCACGATGCACGTCGAAGTCTTCAATCAGGACGACACGCTCGTCTGTGAGTTCGACCGGACAGTTCTCTCGTTGAAGCGCGAGAGTCGAGCGTCAGAGTAACACGTCGGCGAGCAGGAGGCTGTTACTCGTCACTGCGACTCCCCACAGGAGAACGAGTCCGAGAGGGACGATACCACGGTGTGGCTTCGGCATCGCCCACCAGGCGAGGAGTCCAACGAGCATCGCCAACCCCTTGAGTAAGGTGAAGGTCCCAGCGAGTCCGAGCATCGGTAACAAGTAGTTGACAACCGGATTCATCTCGGCAAGTCCAACCTGAAGACCGTACGTGGTCGTCACGATGTCGAGGACGAGCGCGACCACAGCGAGCACCCACAGCGTCGCCTGATGAGCGGTGGCCAGCTCGCTGGCCTTCGAGAGCCAACCGATGGTGGTGGTTCGGGCAGCGGGGAGTCGAGGTCTGGGTAGGGTGGACAAGCGGGTCACCTCCGGGCACAGCAGTCCCCGGCTACCTGCCACTTCGGACGACTCCTCCCTTAGTAGACGCATCCTATCTCGGGATTAACAGACAGTTCAATCCAACCAATACATGGCCGAGCCTAGAGGACGGTCCCGTGTTTCTTATCCGGCAGCGACTTCTCGACGGTCTCGTAGAACGCAAAGCGGTTGACGAGTTCCTGGCGGAGCGTGCTCGGCGGCACCACCTCGTCGATGACGACCTCGCTCGCCATCCGGTGGATGTCGATGTCGCGGCGGTACTCCTCGCGGAGTTCTTCTTCGCGTTTCGCGCGCTCCTCGGGGTCGTCGATGGCGTTCAGCTTGTTCGCGTAGACCGCGTTGATGGCCGCTTCGGGACCCATGATGCCGATCTCGCCCGACGGGAGCCCGATGACGCTCTCGGGGTCGTACGCCGGGCCGCCCATCGCATAGATGCCCGCGCCGTAGGCCTTCCGGACGACGACGGTCTGCTTTGGGACTGTTGCCGACGACGTGGCGTAGATGAACTTCTTGCCCTTCTCTAGGATGGCGTCCTTCTCGACCTGCGACCCGGCCATGAAGCCCGGCGTGTCACAGAGGTAGAGCAGCGGAATCTCGTAGGCGTCACAGGTCCAGATGAACTCCGCGGCCTTCTCTGCGGCGTCGGGGAAGATGGCTCCCGAGCGTTGGGTGGGCTGGTTGGCGACGACGCCGACCGGGCGGCCGTCGATGCGGCAGAAGGCCGTGACGATCTCGGACCCGAAGTCGGGCTTCAACTCGAACACGGACTCGGCGTCGGCGATCCGGTCGAGCAGGTCGAAGACGTCGTAGGGGCGGTTCGGTGCCTCCGGGATGAGTTCGTCGATGCCGTCGGGCGAGTATTTCGGTGGCTTGGGTTCGGACTTCGGCGGCTTCTCGCCCGCTTTGTCGGGGAGATAGGTGACGAGTTGGGAGACGAGTTCGCGGGCGTGAGCCTCGTCGCTGGCGACGAGGTCGGCACTCCCGGAGTGTTTCGCGTGAACCTCGGGGCCACCGAGGTCCTGCATATCGATATCCTCGCCGGTGACCATCTTGACCATCCGCGGGGAGGCGATGGCCATCGCGCTCATCCCCTCAACCATGACCGTGAAGTCCGCGAAGACCGGCGTGTAGGCCGCGCCAGCGATACACGGACCGTAGAGCACGCAGATCTGTGGGACGCGCCCCGACAACATCGAGTGATTATAGTAGTATTTCCCGATTCCCTCGCGGTTGGCGAAGAAGCCGGTCTGTTCGTCGATGCGGCCGCCCGAGGAGTCCATCAGATAGAGCACCGGCTTGCCGGTTTTCAGCGCGCGCTGCTGCATCCGCAGGAACTTCTCGACGCCGCGCTCGGCCATACTCCCCGCTTTGACGGTGAAGTCGTTGGCCATGAAGTGCAGCTCTCGGCCCTCGAACTCCGCCGCGCCAGTGATGAGTCCGTCCGTCGGCAGGCGGCTGTTCTCGTCGGCCTCGTCGACGTTCGGGGAGTTCTCGTGCCAGCCGTCGAAATGTGCGAACTTGCCGTCCTCGAACAGGATACCGTCCTCGCCGTCGCCGAACCAGAGGTCGAGTCGGTCGCGGACGAACAGCTTACCCTGGTCGGGCAGCCGCTGTTTGTACTTCTCGGGACCGCCCGAGAGGATGTCGTCGATCTCCTCGCGGAGTGCGGCCTCCCGCTCGGTCGGGCCGAGATCGTCGTCGAGCGGATAGTCGACCTCAGGCGGTTCGGCGGTGGCCGCGGGTTCGGCGGCGTCGCCGACGTGGACCTCGATGTCGACGCCGAGATGTTCGGCGAGCGCGCTCGCGATGGCACTGGCTTCCTCCTCGGTCGCACCGGAGCCGACGTGGACTTTCATGTCTCGGTGTCCGAGGGGCTATTCAAAATTGTTTTCCATGTGGTTTCTGCCAATTCGTGTCAGATCAGTATCGACTGGCGCGGGGCGACGAGCGAGCGAACCGTGACGGAAGACTGCCGAGAGAGAACAGAACGGTCACGCACGCGACCGGCCGTTATCACCGCTGAAAATTGGCACGCGAGATACATATACTGGAGAGTGAGAGCTACCGTATGGTCCAACAGCGTGGTTCTCGGCGACGGATTACTGATGCCGAGCGGAGCAGTGTTCGGGGCGGAGAACTGGCGGAGAGCATCGGGTTGACGAGTCACGAGATCCAGTGGCGAAAGGACTTCACCGGCTTCCAACACAGCGACGTCCAGCGGTTGACAGCGATGGAGTCGGACATCACGAGCCGTGCCGACAGTATCGTCGAGGAGTTCTACGACCATCTCGAAGCGTTCGACGAGACGGTCGAAATCTTCGGCCGGTCGACCAAGACGGTCGACCAGCTGAAGCAGACCCAACACCAGTATCTCCGCGGGCTGGTCGGCGGGCAGTACGACGAGCGGTACTTCGAGAACCGCGCACGGGTCGGGAAGATTCACGATATGCTCGGTCTCGGGCCGAAGATCTACCTCGGTGCCTTCTCCATCTACTTCCGCAATCTCCTCGGAGCCGTCGTCGACGACCTGAAGCGGAGCGACACGTCGCGCGACGAAGCACTCGACGAGCTGGCCGAGAACGCGCTGTCGGTGTTCAAGATCATGAACCTCGACCAGCAGGTGGCGATGGACACATACATCGAGTCGTACAACCGGCGGCTGGAGGCGGCAATCGACGACCAGCAGGCGTTGATGCGCGAAGTCGAGGACGGTCTCCGCCAACCGGTCGAAGAGATCTCCGCGACGGCAGCGACCGTCAGCGAGACCAGCCAGCGTATCAGCACGACGGCCGACGAGCAAAACCAGTCGATGGACGAGGTCGCAGACGAGGTCGCCGACATGAGCGCGACCATCGAGGAGATCGCGGCGACGGCCGACGGCGTCGCGGCGACGAGTCGGGCCGCAGAAGAGACCGCGGAACACGGACAGGAGGCCGCCCAGCAGGCCGTCTCGGTCATGCACGAGGTCGACGACGCGGTCGACGCGGTCCGGACGGACATCGGCGGCTTGCAGGCACAGGCGGCCGAGATCGACGACATCGTCGAGGTCATCAACGACATCGCCGACCAGACGAATCTCCTAGCACTGAACGCCTCTATCGAAGCGGCGCGGGCGGGCGAGGCGGGTGACGGCTTCGCCGTCGTCGCCAACGAGATCAAGCGACTCGCGGGCGACTCACAGGACCACGCGAACCAGATCGAGGAAACGGTCCGGGAGATTCAGACCGAGACCGTCGAGAGCATGGAGAGTCTCGAACAGGTCACGACGCAGGTCAACGACGGCGTCTCGCAGGTCGAGACCGCGATGAACCAACTCGAAGACATCGTCGAAGCGATCAACGAGGCGTCGCAGGGTATCCAGGAGGTGTCGGCTGCGACCGACGACCAGTCGGCGTCGACCGAGGAGGTCGCGAGCATGGTCGACGAACTCGCCGACGGCATCGAGGACATGGCGGAGCAGGTCGACGAGCTGGCGACCGCAAACGAACAACAGCGGGCACGGATTCAGACGGTCGCGGAGACGGCACGTCAACTCGACGGCCAGCGGACGGCCTGAGTCCGCCGCGTACCCCTCCGGTCGACGACCTGCGTGACTGACCCGTGACAGGTCAGTAGCTCGACCTAGATGCCTAAGGGGCCGTCTCCCGCGTTGCTCGTATGGACGTCCTTGTCACTGGTTCTCACGGAACGGTCGGTACGGCCCTCACCGAACAGCTCCCCGAAGCGTACGACTACACGCTTCTCGACAGACGGAGGGTCGACGGCGACCATCCGCACGCGACCGACGAGTACGAGACCGTCGTCGCCGACGTCGCCGACTACGACGCCATCCGCCCGGCGTTCGACGGCCAGGACGCCGTCGTCCATCTCGCGGGCCACACCGACCCAGAAGGGACGTTCGACGACCTGCTCGACACCAACATCGTCGGCACGCACACCGTCTTCGAGGCGGCGCGCGACGCCGGCGTCAACACCGTCGTCTTCGCGTCGACGAACCACGTCGTCGGGATGTACGAGGTCGCCAACGAGCCGGACATCTACTTCGGCACGGACATCGAGGTCGACCACGAGTCGCCAGTTCGGCCGGACTCGGAGTACGCCTCCTCGAAGGCGGCGGGCGAGGTCTTCGGCAGACAGTACGCCGAGAACCACGGCATGAACGTCTACGCGCTCCGCATCGGCAGCGTCCGCGACCCGGCGTACGACCATCCCTTCGGCGACGCCGAGCGCGGCGTCGACGAGGGACGCTGGGCGCGCGACAGCGACGACTACCGGACGCAGGCCGCCCGGATGAGCTGTCTCTGGCAGTCTCGGCGCGACATCGCACACATGGTCGACTGCAGTCTCCAGGACGACTCGGTCCGCTTCGACGTCTTCTACGGGCTCAGTGACAACGAGCGCGCGTGGTTCGACATCGACCACGCTCGCGAGAAAATCGGCTACGACCCGTACGACAGTGCCGACGACTGGGATATGCCGCCGAGGTAGGGCGAGTCAGTCCAGTGCGGCTTCGAGTCGCTCGACGAGTCCCTCGTTGCCGACGTGGACCGGGACGCGCTGGTGGAGGTCAGTCGGCTCGACGTCGAGGATAGAGCCGCTCCCGTCCGATGAGCGGCCGCCCGCAGATTCGATGATGAAGCCGATAGGGTTGCCCTCGAACTGGAGGCGGAGCTTGCCGTTCGGGGCGGACTGGAGTGCGGGATAGCTGAAGACGCCGCCGTAGGTCAGGACCTGATTGATGTCGCCGATCATCGCGCCGCCGTAGCGCAGTTTCATCGTGTCGTCGGCTTCGACCTCGTCGGCGTAGTCTGCGAAGTCCGCGGGCCAGTCAGGGACGCGGCCGCCGAAGCCGTAGACCGACGGCTCCTCGGGCAGCGTGACGTCCTCGCGGATGACCTGTCGTGTCCCGTCGTCGACGAGATACTCGGTGACGCCCTCGTCGTCGGCGGTAATCATCGTCGTGATGGGACCGAAGAGAACGTACGCGGCACCGACGAGGTCCGCGCCCGACGCGGGCAGCGGGGCGTCGTAGACAGCGACGATGGTCCCCATCGTGTTGTTCGACTGGAGGTTCGACGAGCCGTCCAGCGGGTCGATGGCGACCGAGAGGTCGCCCGCGTCGTAGTTCTGGCCGTCGTCGTCGGTGTGGACCGCCTTCGTCCGCTCCTCGCTCGCGTACTCGACGACGCCGTCGAGGTCGCCGAGACGGTCGAGAAACAGTTCGTCCGCGTAGGAGTCGGCGGCGAGCTGTGTCTCGCCGCTAGGGTTGGTCTCGTCGCTCTTGACCCGTCGGCCGGGCAGTGCCTCGCGTATCTCGGGGGCGAGTGCCGCGACGGTGTCGAAGATTTCGGTCAGTCCCTCGGCGTGTTCCGTGGCCATCAGTCGGAGGTCGCGTCGACGCGGTCGGTCTCGGTACTCGACATCACGCTGAGGGCTTCCTCGGTCGTCTTGTCCTCGAAGATGACCTGCTCGAGTCCGTCGAGCAACGCCGTCGGGTTCTCGCGCTGGAAGACGTTGCGGCCGACGGCGAGACCGGAGGCACCGGCGTTCATCGCCGTCTCGACCGTCTCGAGGAAGTCGCGGTCGCTCGCCTTCGAACCGCCGGACATGACGACCTTCGACTTGCCCGCCACGTCGCAGGCCCACTTCATCGCGTCGGCGGAGCCGGGATACTTGATCTTCGTGATGTCGGCCCCGAGTTCGAGACCGAGCCGGGAGGCGTAGGCGATGGTGCTCGCGCTGGTGTCGTTCTTGAGGCCCTGTCCGCGCGGGTAGGACCACATGACGACGCCCATGTCGTGATCGCGGGCGGCCTCCTGTGCCTGGCGGAACTCCTCGGCCATCTCGACTTCGTTGTTCGAGCCGCCGTAGAGCGTGAAGCCGATGGCGTCCGCGCCCAGTTCGGCGGCGTTCTCGACGGACCAGTTGACCGCGGAGTCCGGCTCGCCCATCCACATGTTGGAGGTGCCGTTGAGCTTCGCGAGGAGCGTGATGTCGTCCTCGTAGGAGGGGTAGTAGGCCTCTGCGATGCCCTTCTGGACGGCGAGCGCCGTGACGGCGTCGTGGGTCGCGACGTCGAACACCGTCTCGGGGTCGGCCGATGCGGGGACGTCCGCGAAGTCGACGGGACCGTGCTCCAGCCCGTGGTCGTAGGCGAGAATCAGTGCTTTGTCGTCGCGCGTGATCGCGTCGTCGGCGAGCGGGATCATCTACTACAATTTCCGGTAACCGTGTATAAAAATCATTTGACCAGTCGCAAATACCGCGAACGCGAGAAATGTCCGTGTAGAACGCACCTCGCGTAAAGAAATGGGCGATTCGTTTGAGCAATCAACTTACTACTCAGATAGTAAAGAATCGGCCACGTCCGATGTGGGACCGCGTCGGGTCTCCGTCGAACGGAGCCGTCGTGTCCGTCAATCGCGGTGTCGCCGTGCAGTCGCCCGCCAGCGACGGACCGTCTCCTCGTCGAGCGCGAGCGCGTCGGCGACGGTGACGGCGTCGACCGTTGCGAGCCGTCTGACCGACCGGATGCCCCCCTCGTGGAAGCGGGCGACGAGGTCGGCGTCGATGTCGGGAAGCGTCGAGAGCGCTGTTGGCCGCGACAGCACCTCCCAGACGCTTCCGAGTTCGGGTGTGTCGGCGTCGTCGCCGGGGTGGTTACCGGCGGCCCGTTCGGACGCTTCCCAGTCGCCGGAGCTTGCCGCGACCCAAGCGCGTTCGGCGTCGCCAAGACCGCGAACCTGGGCGGACCGGCGTTCGAGATCCGCGCCGTCCGAGGTGAACGACCACGAGAGCGAGTGTGCACGGCGGATGCGCGCGGCGACACCGGGATTGACGCCCGCGTCGACGAGGTCCGTGTACGAGACGCGCTTGTCGTCGATGTCACTCGCGTCTATACCGTCGTCGACGAGGAGGCGGGCCGTCTTGCGGCCGACGAACGCCACCGCAGTCAGCTCGGAGACGTCGGCCGACTCGGACGTATCGGTCGACTCGGACGTATCGGACGTGTCGGTCGACTTGGACGTCTCGGCCGACTCTGACACGTCGGTCGACGCATCCGACTCGCTCGTCACGTCACGGCTCCCGGTCACGAGTTTACCACTCGGTCGGACGGTTTCGGTACGCCGACTTGAGCGTTTCCACACCTCTCACTCGGCGTGCACGTTCGGCATTGACAGTCCACCCGGCTGAAGAACCGTGAACGACGTCGCTAAGCTTACGTCCCCACCGGGTGCAGTCCCGGCCATGCGTGGCATGGACGACATCCAGCGGATCGGCGTCATCGGCGCGGGAACGATGGGCAACGGCATCGCACAGGTGGCCGCGACGGCGGGCTACGACGTCGTGATGCGCGACATCGAGCAGGAGTTCGTCGACCGCGGCCTCGACAGCATCGAGGACAGCCTCTCGCGGTTCGTCTCCAAGGACAAGATGAGCACCGAGGAGGCCGACGCAGTCCAGGGCCGCATCACCGGCACGACCGACCTCGACGACCTCGCTGACTGCGACTTCGTCGTCGAAGCAGCCGTCGAGAACATGGACGTCAAGCAGGACATCTTCGCGGACCTCGACGAGCTGATGCCCGAGGACGTCGTGCTCGCGACGAACACCTCGACACTCTCCATCACGACCATCGCGAGCGCGACCGAGCGACCCGAGATGGTCGTCGGCCTCCACTTCATGAACCCCGTCCCCATTATGAAGGGCGTCGAACTCGTCGTCGGCGAGAAGACCGACCCCGCCGTCGTCGACCTCGCCCACGACCTCTCGGAGGAACTCGGCAAGGAGACCTGGGAGTCCGACGACAAGCCCGGCTTCGTCACCAACCGCATCCTCATGCCGTGGCTCAACGAGGGCATCCGCGCCTACGACGAGGGCGTCGCCTCCAAGGAGGACATCGACCGCGGGATGACACTCGGCACGAACGTCCCGATGGGACCGCTGACGCTCGCCGACCACATCGGCCTGGACATCTGTCTCGACGCGTCCGAAACCTTGTTCGAGGAACTCGGTGACCGCTACAAGCCGGCCTACCTGCTCAAGCGCAAGGTCGACGCAGGCGACCTTGGCAAGAAGACGGGCAAGGGCTTCTACGAGTACTGACGTCCTCGCTGGAATGCGAGAGAGTCGCGTTCACGTACGCTCGTTTTGCTGCTCCACGTAGCCGACCGGAGGCTTACCACCTCTCCACGAAGATTGCCAGCCAAGTGCTTCTACACGACTTCAGTTCGTGGAGACCATGCCGAGAACCCATACCGCAGTCAGCCCCACGACGATTGAGTACGTGAAGTTGACCAGTGTGCCTGCAAGGTAGTACGTCGTGTTTCCGCTGGCTGTGTCCTCTTTTCGAACCCAAGACTTTGCGGCGAAGATGATACTCAATGCTGTGTACTGTCCGGCGACGACCAAGGTCATGACCAGTATGTTTTCCAGCCGACCGATCAGCCATCCCGTGTCTACCTTGACATCGGAGTCCGTTTCGAGTGCCTTTCCGGAGAAAATCTGCCACCATCGGTCACGAAAACTGGTTGTACTCTTCTGATCTCCCTCGTCTTCGTCTCCCTCACCGAGCAGTACTCCCGTAAACTGTGTCAGACAGTACGTCACGACGGCAGTACTCGTTCCTAACAGTAGCGCGTGGAAACCGACGACGAGTGCGATCTCGTTTCCAAACAGTACGAAGACCGCAAACGAGAGAATCCCAACGACGACTGCGAATACGTTGGTTAGGGTCCGCCGCCGTGAAAGTTCGTGCACAGTTTCAGTCATATAGTTTCTCTATTGTATCGCGGAGGCTACGCCGAATTTTCTTCCGACGCTTATAATTCGCCCGGTGAAGCGTATCGGAGACTGCCTGCTGTCTGAGACCCAACTCTGCTCCAGCTTTCGACTGAGTCCCGTGTTTTTCGTAGGCGAGGATGGTTTCGACTTGCCGACTTGTGAGGTGCTCTCTTTCGAGGAGTAGGAGGTTTAGCGCGTTCGCAACCAACGCGTCCGTCTTCTGATTCGTCTTCACATCGACGTACAGGTCGGTCGCTTCGACCGATTCTAAGAGTTCACTGGCACGGTGGAATGCGGGACCGTCCATCTGCGCGACCGTCTCGCGTCCGGTGCCGATGTCGATTTCTCCGCTGGCGACGGCAAAGCGAGCGTACGCGGGGTATATCCGGTTGAGAACCTCGGGGATGATATCCGGTATCGGGGACAGCTTCCGGAGGACACACCCGAACTCGTCGATACCTTTCATCTGTGTGAACGGTGTCGAGACGTTCTCTGATTCGGTCTGGTTCACAAACCCCAACGCATCTTCAAGCTGTTCTTCGAATCTTTCTCGATTCGGTATCTCCCTCGAATCGACGACATCGACGAGAACGACGTACCGTGTGTCCGGTTTGGAGTCGGCCATACTCTCTCCTACGGCTACAGTACAATCCCTGGTAACTGTATTGGTCTATAACAAGCTTTTGAGCTTGTATCCTATCTTCACAAGCTCTTGAGCTTGTTTCTTGTCGGCAATCGAGTGTTTCTTCACGGCTGGAATCGCGTGGCTCAGGCATTTGCTGAACCGGTCGGGCTTCACTACTAGACACTCGCTGTCTCTCAGTCGTTGGCGTGAGCGGAGAGAGAGATAGTGCGACGAAGAGAACCGGTGTCACCAGCATCCAGCACGCTTAACCCACCACCCGACAGCAACGAGAGTATGAAAGCGACTGCACGTGCCCACCCCATCCAGGGCCTCGTGAAGTACCACGGGATGCGAGACGAGGAGCTCCGTCTCCCGTACCACGACAGCATCAGCCTCTGTACCGCGCCGTCGAACACGACGACGACGGTCGAGTGGCTGCCCGAAGGTGACGAAGACACCTACGTCATCGACGGCGAGGAAGTCGAGGGTCGCGGCGCGGAGCGTATCGCGATGGTGCTCGACCACGTGCGCGAACTCGCCGACATCGACCACGCCGTTCGGATGGAGTCCGAGAACTCCTTCCCGTCGAACGTCGGCTTCGGCTCGTCGTCGTCGGGCTTCGCGGCACTCGCCGTCGCTGCCGTGGAAGCCGCCGGACTCGACATGACGCTGCCCGAGATTTCGACGGTCGCGCGTCGCGGCTCGTCGTCCGCGGCCCGCGCTGTCACGGGTTCCTACTCGCATCTCCACACCGGTCTCAACGACTACGACTGCCGCTCCGAGCGTATCGAGACCGCCGACAACCTCGAAGAGGACATCCGCATCGTCGCCGGGCTCGTCCCGTCCTACAAGGAGACCGAGCAGGCGCACAAGGAAGCTGCCGAGAGCCATATGTTCGACGCGCGGATGGCCCACGTCCACGGCCAGATCGCGGAGATGCGCGACGCCCTGCGCGAGGGTGACTTCGACCGCGTCTTCGAGACGGCCGAGCACGACTCGCTCTCGCTGACCGCGACGACGATGACCGGTCCCGCGGGCTGGGTATACTGGCAGCCGGAGACCATCGCCATCTTCAACGCCGTCCGCGAACTCCGCGAGGAGGGCGTCCCGGTCTACTTCTCGACTGACACGGGTGCCTCGGTCTACGTCAACACGACGAAGGAATATGTGGATGAAGTCGAGCAGGCCATCGCGGACTGCGACGTCGAGACGACGGTCTGGGAGATCGGCGGCCCGGCGCGGGTGCTCGACGAAGACGACGCGCTGTTCTAACTCGGTCTACGACTCTCTCTATTCACGAGTCCTCGCTCTCGAACGCGTAGAGCGTCTGCCGCGTCGAGAGATATACGCCGCCGTCGCCGACCTCCCAGCCTCGCGTCAACTCCTCTTCACCCGTCGGCTCGAACCGCCAACGCACCGCACCGGACGCCGCGTCGAGTGCCCACGCCGCGTCAGCGGTGACGACGTAGAGCGCCCCGTCGTACAGGCGGACGCTCGGGGTGAGACTGTTCACGTCGAGTCCGGGCGCGGTGTCGTGGGTCCACCGTTCGCTGCCGTCCGCAGCGTCGAGGACGCTGACGACGCCCTCGGTAGAGACGAGACAGACGAGTCCGTCGGCGAGCACCTGGGGAGTGCTGTCGCCGTCTCGATTCCACCGTCGCTCCCCCGTCTGCGGGTCGAGCGCGGTCGTCGTTCCCTCGCGTTCCTCGGACCACGACCAGACGACGACGTGGTCGTCGCTCGCCAGTCGCGGGAAGGCACTGGTCGCCGAGCCATCGGGGTCGAAGGTCCACCGTTCGCTCCCGTCAGTCGCGTCGAGTCCGGCCACGCGGGCACTGCCGTCGGCGACGCTGTCGCTGCCGACGACGAGCGTGTCGCCGGCGCGCATCGTCGGTCCCCAGGATGTCTCGATGGCCGTATGCCACCGTTCGCTCCCATCGGCGACGGAGACAGCGGAGACGCCGCGTGACTGCTCGGCGGAGTCCTCGGCGAACCAAACGTAGGCCGTGTCGGCGTCGGCGTCCGCGAGGGGTTCCGGGCCGGGTGTGGCGACCGACCACCGCGTCTCGCCGCTCCGGATGTCGACGGCGCGGAGACCACCCGTGTCGGTATACTCACCACTCCCTGCGTCGCTCGTGTCTCCCACCGAGAGGTAGGCCGTCCCGTCGACGGCCGTCGGCATCGTCCGGAGGTCGGTTGCCTCCCACGCAGGGGCGTAGCTATCGAGGTCGAAGACCCGGAGTTCGGGGTCAGCGTCGGGAGTCCACAGGAAGAACATCTCGTCGGCGACGTCGACCGACGGCTCGGTCGCACTCGTCTGCCAGTACTGTTGGCCCGTCTCCTGACTGAGCGCGAGCAGTTCGTCCGCGGCCGGAACGAGGAGGTTCTGCGGGGCGACGGCGGGCCGACCAGCCAAGGGGTCGTCGAGCGCGAACCGCCAGCGTTCCGTCGGGGTCGGTGGCGACGAGTCGGTGGTCAGAGACGGGATGGCGACACAGCCAGCGAGGGCGACCGACAGGCTTCCGCCTGCCAGATGGAGGGCACTGCGGCGGCGCATAGCTGCCATGCTCGGGCGACTGCCAAGTCGGTTGTGGTCGTCTCGCCCTCGCGAACCGCCCCTGCCCACACCCTCTTTGTCCTCCGGTCCTACCTGCCTCATATGCAAATCGCTGTCCTCGGCGCAGGCTACGCTGGGTTGACCCTCGCCCGCAGACTCGAAGACCGACTGCCCGACGCGGCCGACATCGTCGTCGTCGACGAGTCCGAGACCCATCTCGTCCAACACGAAGTCCACCGGGTCGTCCGCCAGCCCTCCATCGTCGACGCCATCACCGTCCCGCTGGACGAGGTGCTCGACCGCGCGGACGTCATCACCGCCCGGGTCGAGACCGTCGACGCCGACGCGGGGATGGCCGAACTCGACACCGGCGAGACGCTGGACTACGACTACGCCGCCGTCTGTCTCGGAGCCGAGACGGCCTACTACGGCCTGCCGGGCGTCGAGGAGCACAGCACGCCCCTCAAGCGCGTCGCCGACGCCGAGCAGATCCGTGAGGACTTCCTCGACGTTTGTGAGACGGGCGGCACCGTCGTCGTCGGCGGCGCGGGTCTCTCGGGCGTACAGATCGCGGGCGAACTCGCCGCGCTCGCCGACGAGGAGGGCGCGAGCGAGTCGGTCGACGTCGTCCTGCTCGAACAGCTGGACGCCGTCGCGCCCAACTTCCCCGAGAACTTTCAGGAGGCCGTTCACGACGAACTCGTCACTCGCAGTGTCGACGTGCGGACCGGCCAGACGGTCGTCGAGGCGACGGCCGACGAGATCGAACTGGAGTCGGGGAGCCAGGCGTACGACCAGTTCGTCTGGACCGGGGGCATC
The DNA here is from genome assembly GCF_900103715.1 of Halogranum gelatinilyticum. Classification (NCBI taxonomy): domain Archaea; kingdom Methanobacteriati; phylum Methanobacteriota; class Halobacteria; order Halobacteriales; family Haloferacaceae; genus Halogranum; species Halogranum gelatinilyticum. Next base: position 69,901 of record NZ_FNHL01000003.1, read on the forward strand.
ACCGGCTCCGAAGCGATGGACGGCGACCGGCCGACCGTCCGCAACGACCTTCGACTCAATCGCTCGACGTTCGTCGTCGGCGACGCGGCCCGCGCCGTCGACGCCGACGGAGAAGCCGTCCCCGCCAGTGCCTCCGCGGCCATCCGCGAGGCGGGCACCGTCGCGGGCAACATCGCGAAGTTGGTCGACCACGACCTGACGAACCCGGACGACTTCGCCCCCCGGATGAAGCCCTACCGGTTCGAGGTTCCGGGCTGGATCGTCTCCGTCGGCGACGGCGCGGTGGCACAGGTCGGCCCGACGGTCGTCCGCGGCCCGGCCGCGCGAGCCATGAAGGCCACCGTCGGCGCGGGCTATCTCGGGTCGGTGAAGGCCATCAAGCAGGCCGCCGAGTTGGTCCGAGAGGAGTTGGGCCACGGCCACGGCGGTCTCGACGACCTCAACGACCTCGACGACCTCGCTCCCGAAGAGTTAGACGAGGTCTCGGCCGACGAGGTGTTCGACCGCGTCGACGAGGTCACCATCGACGTCCTCGGTGAAGACGACGAGGATGAGGACGAGAACGAGGACGAGGAAGGAGACGAGTTCTGAGGAGACGACGGACCAACAGGGGATTCGGACGTTCAGCTATTTTCAGAGCCGCGACCGTGCAGCCTCGACGAGTGCCGAGACGCGCGTCTCGTCGACGGGATTCGTCGTCCGCCCGTCACGCTTGAGTGCTGTGCCGACGATCGCGCCGTCGGCGACGTCGAGTAACTCGGCGACCGTCTCCTCGGTCACGCCGCTGCCAACGAAGACGGGCGCGGCCACGTCGAGGCTCGCACTCCGCTCGGCGACGGCGGCGAGTCGGTCGACGTCGACCGCGTGGCCCGTTCCCGTCCCGGAGACGATGACGCCGTCCGCGAGCCCGCGCTCGACCGTCTCGGCGACGACCTCGGGGTCGAACGCCTGTCCACCGAGCGGCGTGGAGTGTTTGACGTCGACGTCGGCGAGGAGTTTCACGTCGGTATCGAGCCGTTCGCGCAGACGTATCGTCTCATGTGCCCGACCCTCGACGACACCCTGGTCCGTCACTCGCGCGCCGGTGTGGACGTTGACTCGGACGAAGTCCGCGCCGGTCGCGGCGGCGACCGAGAGGGCCGCCTCGGCGTCGTTGCGGAGGACGTTGACGCCGACCGGGAGGTCGACGGCGTCGACGACGGCCGAGACCGCGGTCGTCATCTCTGCCACGACGTGCTTCGGAACGTCGTCGGGGTAGAACGGCGCGTCGCCGAAATTCTCGACCATCACGCCGTCGACGCCGCCGGCTTCGAGGGCTTCGGCGTCGGCGACGGCGCGCTCGTGGACGGTCCGCCTGTCGTTGGCGTAGCCGGGCGCGCCGGGCAGCGCTTCGAGGTGGACCATGCCGACGAGGGGCGTCTCGACGTCGAACACGTCGGTGTTCATGACGGTCGATTCGGCGGGGTGCGGCAAAGAGTGCGTGGGTCCTCAGCGGCTCGCCTTCAACTCGACGCGGTAGCCGAAGGGGTCACGGACGTAGACCGCGGGTGCGACGCCCGTCGCCCCGAGCGGTTCGAGTTCCTGTTCGACCTCGACGCCGCCCGCGTCCAGTCGGTCCTTCACGTCCGCGATATCCTCGGCCAGCCGGAGGGCGACGTGGTCGTAGTTCTCCCGTCGGTGGGGTACCTCGAACTCCGCGGTCGGCCAGAGATGGATGACAGAGTCGTCCGAGAGCCGGACGCTGAAGAAGGGTTTCTCCTCTGGGTACTTGTCGAAGCCCTCGACGGTGAAGCCGAGAACGTCGACGTAGAACTCCGTCGCGCGCTCGACGCCGCCCTCTTTCGGGATACGCAGGTTCACGTGGTCGATTGCTTCGACATCCATACACGGGGGTAGCTTGCAGAGACCAAGAACGCGGTGGCCTCGGCGATTTGGTCCGTCTACGCGACCGGTGGCTCTCTCCAGAGCTACAGCGACTTGACCATCTTCACGTGCGGGATGTCGGCTTCGAGGAACTCCTCGCCGACCTGCTCGTAGCCGAGTTTCTGGTAGAACTCGCGGGCACTGGTCTGGGCGTGGAGGAAGAAGCGGTCGAAGCCCGCCGCCTCGGCCTCGCCTTCGACGACCTCCATCAGCCGTCGGCCCCAGTCCTCGCCGCGAGCAGATTCGAGGACGGCGACGCGCTCGACCTTGCAGACGCGGTCGCCGTCGAGGTCGTAGTCGCGGAAGCGCGCCGCGCCGACCGGCTGCCCCTCGTCGTAGGCGACGACGTGCGTCGCCTCGTCCTCGTACTCGTCCCACTCCAGGGATTCGGGGACGCCCTGCTCTTCGACGAACACCGCCCGCCGCACCTCGAACGCGTCGTCTCGGGTCTCCTCGTTGTCGACGACGACGACGCCGTCTCGTGTCATGCGTCGGCGTTGGCGACGCGGGACTTTCGCGTTTTGGGTTCCCGCCTCCACCTTCGGCAGGTCTATTCCGCTGGCCACTGGAGCGAGGATATGACCGACCTCGGCAAAGTCGACCGTGCGTTCTTCGACGAACACATCTATCCCAATCTGGGTGCCGAGCGCGACGACGTCGCCATCGGCCCGAAGCACGGCGTCGACTTCGGGATGCTCGACCTCGACGGCACCGCGCTCGTCATGGCAACCGACCCCCTCTCGGTGCTCCCGCAGCTCGGCTTCGACCGTGCGGGCCGCTTCGCCCTCCACATCGTCCTCTCGGACGTCGCCGTCTCCGGTCTCCTGCCGACCCATCTCGCCGTCTCCTTCACCCTCCCGCCGGAGATGACCGACGCCCAGTTCGCCGAACTCTGGGGCGCGATTCACGAGGAGTGCGAGGAGTTGGGGATCAGCATCGTCACGGGCCACACCGCCCGCTACGGCGGCGTCGACTACTCGTGGGTCGGCGGCGCGACGGCGATGGCCGTCGGCGACCCGGACGACGTGGTCCGCCCCGACGGCGCACGCCCCGGCGACAAAGTGCTCGTGACGAAGGGTCCGGCCGTCGAGGCGACGGGGCTGATGACGACACTCTTTCCCGACCAGTTCGACCTCCCGGCCGACGTGCTCGCGGACGCGCAGTCGCTTCTCGACGAGACGCGGACCGTCCGCGACGCGACGACCGCTGCGGCGGCAGGTCCCGTCACGGCGATGCACGACGCCACCGAGGGCGGCCTCTTCGGCGCGCTCGACGAGGTGGCAGAGGGGGCGGGCGTCTGCCTCGACGTCGACACCGACGCCGTGCCGATGCAGTCCGGCGTCCGCGAGGTCTGCGACTTCCTCGACATCGACCCCTGGTGCTCGACGAGTTCGGGGACGCTCGTGATGACCGTCGGTGCCGACGGCGTCGACGACGTGCTCGCGGAGTTGGACGCCAGAGGAACGCCCGTCGCCGTCGTCGGCGAGGTCACCGAGGGCGAGGGTGTCTACGTCGACGGCGACCTGTTGGAACACCCCGGCGTCGACCCGTCGTGGGCGGCCTACGAGCGGTTGGCGGCGCGGGCGGAGGAGTGAGTCACTCCGACAGCGACGACCGGACGCGTTCGGCCGCGGCGTCGAACGCCTCGTCGGCGACGGCGACGCTGTCGGCCAGACTCAGAAAGCCGTGGGCCATCGTCGGATAGTGCTGGTGGACGGCGTCGACACCGGCGTCGGCGAGGCGGTCAGCGTAGGCCGCTCCGTCGTCACGCAGCGGGTCGAACCCGCCGGTGACGACGGTCGCGGGCGGGAGGGTCGCGAGGGCGTCCTCGCCAGCGCGGAGGACTGAAGCGTAGGGGTTCGCGCCGTCGACCGGGCTACGGAGATACTGCTCCCAGAACCACACCATGTCGGCGCGAGTGAGCAGTGGCCCGTCGGCGTTCTCGGCGTAGGAGTCGGTGTCGAAGGCGTGGTCCGTGATGGGGTAGAGGAGCAGCTGGTGGCTCAGGTCGGGACCGTCGAACTCGCTGGCGCGGAGCGCGACTGCGGCCGCGAGATTTCCCCCGGCGGAGCTGCCCGCGACGCCGAGCCGCGCCGGGTCGCCGCCGAAGGTCTCGGCGGTGTCGGCGGCCCACTCCAGTGCGGCGTAGACGTCGTCGAGCGGAGTGGGAAAGGGATGCTCGGGCGCGAGTCGGTAGTCGACGGAGACGACGACGCAGCCGACGCGCCGGGCGAGGTTGCGACAGAGGTCGTCCGCGGAGTCGAGCGTCCCGAGCGTCCAGCCGCCGCCGTGGGCGAAGACCAGCGTCGGCAGCGGCGTTTCACGGCCGTCGACACCGGGACGGTAGACCCGGACCGGAACCTCGCCGTGCGGTCCCGCGAAGGCCAGGTCGCGGACGAAGTCGATCTCCTGTCGGCTGTCGCTCGTGAACAGTTCGTCCTCGACGCGTCGGCCGCAGTCGACGCTCATCGCGTGCCACTCGGGGACGCCCTCGGCTTCGATCTGCTCGATGACCGCTCGCAACTGCGGGTCGAGTTCCTCGTCGCTCATTGGGGGCGGTTCGGGCAGTGCGGTGTTAAGGACACGTATCGCGGCCAGCCGGTTTCTGCCAGCTGTCACCACGGCGTGATTCAGTTCGGAGCGAGTAGAGAACACGCCACATACCGGCAAACCGCCCCAACACCACGCAGTTCAAACGTCCCAGTCGTCACAAGCTAGTCGTGGGTATCCTGCAGACGCTCTTCGGCGACGACGCGGCGGTCCTCTACGAGCGCGACTTCCAACTCCTGCTCCTCGCGAGCCTCAGTTCGCCGCTCGGTGCGTCCGTCGTCTCGCCGATTCTCGAAGGTCTGACCGGGCCGCTCGGCGTGTCCAGTGCCCGAGCCGGTCTCTTGATGGCCGTCTTCACCGCGCCCGCCATCGTCCTCATCCCGCTGGTCGGCGTGCTCTCTGACCGCGTAGGACGCAAACCCGTCCTGACCGGCGGGCTGCTCCTGTTCGGTCTCGCCGGGCTGGCCGTCACCCTGACAACCGACTTCCGGTCGGTCCTCGGGCTGCGGTTCCTCCAGGGCGTCGGCTACACCGGTATCGCGCCGGTGCTCATCACGAGCGTCGGCGACATCTTCGCCGACGACGCCGACGCCGAAGCCTCCGCACAGGGCCTCCGGTTCACCGCCGTCGGCGTCTCCTTGACCGTCTTTCCCGTCCTCTCGGGCGCGCTCGTCGTCCTCGCGTGGCAGTATCCGTTCTACCTCTACGGGCTGGCCGTGCCGACGGCACTCGTCGTCTGGGCACTGTTCGAGGAGCCGACGGCCGCCGACGCGGTCGGGCCGAACGGGGCCGACGCCGGGCACGCCGACGATGCGGACAAACCGGTGCGCGACGGCTCCACCCGCGCGCTCCTCTCGCTCACGACCCATCCGCGGGTCGCGGCGACCCTCGTCGGCCGCGCCGTGCCCTCGTTTCTCTGGTTCGTCTTCCTGACGTACAACTCGGTCGTCGTCGTGCGGTTCCTGGGCGGCTCTGCGGGCGTCGCCGGTCTCCTCGTCGCCGCCGCGAGCGTCGCCTCCTCCGTGAGTTCGACGCAGTCCGGCCGCATCACGGCGGCATTCGACACCCGCGTCGTCCCGATGTTCGCCTCGACGACCGCCATCGGCGCGGGCGTGCTGGCTCTCGTGTTCGCCCCCTCGACACTCGTCGCGGGCGTCGGGGTCGTCTTCGCGGGCGCAGGGTTCGGACTCGGGCTGACGCTCTACCGCAGCGCGCTGACCGGCAGCGCGCCCGTCGAACTCCGGGGCGGGCTGGTCAGCCTCGGCGAGTCCGCGGGCCGCCTCGGCAGCACCGTCGCACCGGTCCTGACGGGTGCAGTGGTCGCGGTCGCCGCGCCCACGCTCGGGCCGGTCGACTCGGTCCGGTGGGGCGTCGTCGGCGTCGTCGCCGCCGCCGTCCTCGTCGGCGTCGTCAGCGTGGCCGTGGTCGACCGGTTCGACGCGCCGGCACGGTCGCGAGCGGGCACGTCGACGGCCGACTGAGTCGTCGCTCCGTCCTGGCGGCGTCACCCGCCAGGACCGGGACACGAGGCGTAACGACCAACACGGCTCCCGCCGAGTGAGAGCCATGGACGCAGACGACTTCGACCCGAGTCGCGAGGCGGCCGTCGCCCGCGACGACGAGGACCCCCTCGCGACCTTCCGCGAGCGGTTCACCCTCCCCGACGAGTTCTACATGGACGGCAACTCGCTGGGGCCGATTTCCACCGACGCCGAGGCGACGCTCGACCGCGTCGTCGACGAGTGGCGCGACCTTGGTATCAGAGGCTGGACCGACACCGACCCCGACTGGTTCAACTACGGCGAACATCTCGGCGCGAAACTCGCGCCGCTCGTCGGTGCCGAGGACGACGAGGTGGTCATCACCAACTCGACGACGACGAACATCCACACGCTCGTGGGAACGTTCCTCGACAAACTCGGAGAAGAGGGGAGACCCCAGACCGTCCTCGCCAACGACCTCGACTTCCCGACGGACCACTACGCCATCCGCGCCCAGTTGCGCCAGCGCGGCCTCGACCCCGACGACCACCTGCTCACCGTCGAGAGTCGCGACGGCCGGACGGTCGCAACCGAGGACGTCGTGGACGCCATCGAAGAGCGCGAGGTGGGCATCGTGTTCATGCCCTCGGTACTCTACCGCAGTGGACAACTGTTCGACCTCGAACGCATCACCGAGGTCGCCCACGACAACGACGCCTACGCGGGCTTCGACCTCGCGCACTCGGTCGGCGTCGTCGACCACGACCTCTCGGCGGTCGGCGTCGACTTCGCCGTCTGGTGTACCTACAAATATCTCAACGCCGGTCCCGGCTCGGTCGGGGGGCTGTACGTCAACGAGCGACATTTCGGCTCGATGCCCGGGCTCGCGGGCTGGTGGGGCCACGACAAGGAGACGCAGTTCGACATGGAGCTGACCTACACGCCCGCCGACAGCGCGGGCGCGTGGCAGATCGGGACCGTCCATATGCTCTCGGCCGCGCCCCTGGAGGGCGCGCTCGACATCCACGAGGAGGCAGGTATCGACGCCATCCGCGAGAAATCCGTCGCGCTGACCGACTATCTCGTCGCGCTCGTCGACGAGCGACTCTCGGGCTGTACGGTCGGCACACCGCGTGACGCGGCAGCCCGCGGCGGCCACGTCGCCATCGAACATCCGGAAGCCTACCGACTCAGCGAGGCCCTGAAAGACCGCGGTGTCGTCGTCGACTACCGCCAGCCGAACGTCGTGCGGGTCTGTCCCGCCCCGCTCTACACGGGCTTCGCCGACGTGTGGGACGTCGTGGAGATTCTCCGCGAGATTCTCGACGAGGAGGTCTACGCCGACTACGACCCGCGCGGGGCGGGCGTCACCTGAATCACCCTACTTCGTCCGAACCTCGAAGCGCGCCCCGCCGGAGTCCGCCTCCGTCGCCGTAATCTCCCAGCCGTGGGCGTGGACGACGCGCTCGACGATGGCGAGACCGAAGCCCGTGCCGTCGCGCTCGGTCGAGTAGCCGTACTCGAAGACCTGCTCTCGCGTCTCGGCGTCGATACCGGGACCGTCGTCCTCGACGTAGAAGCCGTCGGGGAGGCTGCCGACGCGAATCGAGACGTCCTCTCTCCCGTGCTCCAACGCGTTACGAAACAGGTTCTCGAAGACGGTCCGACAGCGTTCGGCGTCGGCGGAGACGACCCCGAGGTTGTCGACGATGTCGAGCGTCGCCTTCGGCCCGGTGTCGACGGTCCGCCACGCCTGTCTGACCACGGTTTCGAGGGTCATCGTCGTCGGGTCGTTGACTGTCCGCCCCTGTTTCGCCAGCGAGAGGAAGTCGCCGATGAGTCCCTCCATCCGGTCGAGTGCCGCCTGTGCGGTGTCGATTCGGCTGTAGTCCTCCAACTCCTTGGCGAGTTCGAGGTTGCCCATCGCGACGTTGAGCGGGTTGCGCAGGTCGTGGGTGACGAGGCTCGTGAACTCCGCGAGCCGGTCGTTTTGTCTGCTGAGTTCCCGCTCGCGGTGTTTCTGCTCGGAGATGTCGTTGTAGATGACGTAGCCGTCGCTGCTGAAGCCGTCGAGGTCGACCGGGATGATGGTCACGTGGAAGTCTCTGACGCCGTGTTTCGTCCGTCTTCGGACCTCGGTCTGAATCGTCTTGCCGACGTAGAGCGTCTCTTCGAGGGTGATGGGGTCGTCCCCGTCGGGGATCACGTAGTCGTCGATGTTCTCGCCGACGATCTCTTCCGGCGCGTAGCCGAAGACGCGCTCGAACTCCGTGTTGATGTCGTCGACGACCGGTCCCTCCGATCCGGCGTGACACGCCGCGGCGGGTTCCGGCAGGTTCTCGAACAGCGCGGCGACCCGGTCGCGTTCGTCACGCAGTTTCGTCTCGTATTCGAGCCGGTGGAGTGCCTCGGTCACGTGCGAGAGGAGCAGTTCCGTCAACTCGACGTCGCGGTCGTCGAAGTCGGCCGTCAACGCCGACGCAGCCTGGAAGACGCCGAACTCGCCGATGGGGACGGTGATTCCCGACTCGAAGCGCTCGTCCTCGTCGTCGACCGCGGCGGCGGGATCGTCGGCGAGGCGGTCGGTCACCCGCGGTTCGCCCGCCTGAATCACGTCCCCGGCGACGCTCCCGTCGTAGGGGATGGGCGCGGGTTCGTCGACGCCGTGGACGGCCTTCGGCACGATACAGCCCCCCTCGCGGAGTCCGACGTAACAGACGTCGAAATCGAGAATACGCTCTGCGGCCTCCGCGGTTCGCTGACAGACGGTGTCGACGCTGTCGCAGGCGGCGACGTCGCGCGCGAAGCCGTGGATGGCCTCCATCTTCGCCTTCGTCTCTCTGAGGTTCTGCTCGGTTTCGACGCGGTCCTCGATGTCACGGACGACGCCGACTGTTCCACGGAAGCCGTCGCCGAGGTCCGGCAGGAGTGTGATGTTGTCCTCACAGCGAACCGTCCCGCCATCGGCGGTGTGAACGTCGATCTCGCGGCGCGTCCGCGTCCGGCTGGGGTCGTCGAGCAACGATTCGACGTCTCGCCGTAATGCGGCGACGTCGTCGTCGGCGAGGAGCGTCGAGCCGTGCTTGCCGAGGAGTTCGGTCTCGTCGTAGCCGGTGATGGTCTCGAACGCCTCGTTGACGTAGGTCAGATTCCCCTCGGCGTCGAGCGCGTAGACCGGGTCGGCGAGCACGTCGAGGATGGTCTCGTAGCGCGTGAGCGTCCGCTCGCGTTCCAAGAGCGTCTGGCGGGTTCGAGTCGCCGAGATGGCCTGTGCGACCGTCCACGACAGTTCGATGAGCACGTCGGCCTCTGTCTCACCGAACTCGTAGTCCGCGGCGGCGTAGACGAAGAGGACGCCGAACACGCCGTCCTCGTGAAGAAGCGGGACCGCGAGCAGCTCCCAGTCGGTGGTCGTCACCGACACAGAGGGACTCGTTTCATTGGTCGCCGTTGTGTCACTGTCCGTCGTTGAGGTATCACCACCGGCTGCCACGGTGGCCGTCTGAACGCGCGTCTCGTTGTCGCTCACACAGTCCGCGACGAACGCCCAGTCGTCGTCGGTGAGGTCGAGTGTCGCTCCCCGCAGTGTGTCGCCCCGACCGGCACTCCCGTGGTGGGTGACGGTCACCGTCTCGGGGTCGTACTCGCCGAGCCACGCGCCCTCGTAGGCTGCCGCGTCGGTCAGCGACTGACAGACGCCGTCACAGATCTCCGTGACCGTCGACGCGCCGACGAGTTCGCGCTGGGTGGTCCGGATGACGTCGGTGATCTGCTGGAGTCGCTCGGCCTCGCGGACCGCCCACTGCCGGGAGACCGCGTTGCGGACGCGGTTTGCGAGCACCTCGTAGCGGTCGCTACCCGCACGTTTCTGGAGGTAGTCGGTGACACCGGCGGAGATGGCCTCGCTCGCGATCTCCTCGCTTCCCTTGCCGGTGAAGAGGATGAAGGGCATCCGCGGATCCGCCGCGCGGACCTGTTCGAGCAGGTCGAGACCGGTCCAGACGGGCATGTCGTAGTCGCTGACGATACAGTCGACGCGTTCGGACTCAATTCGGTCTAGGACCGCCGTCGGATCGGTCTCCGTGCTGACGGTCGCCTCCGTGAGTAGCCGTGAGAGGTGCGTTGCGGTGAGTTCGGCCATCGCCTCGTCGTCGTCGACTACGAGCACACCGAACTCTTCCGAGTCGTCCGCCATTTGCCAGCAAAACAGCAGCAGGGTAAATGTGTGTTTCGTGTTGACAACCGAATTCCAGTGTCGGCGGACGCTCGTCCGCCTCGGGAATATCAATAGAAATGAACGAACGGCTCACTCGGTGTGTGCGTCGTCGGTCCCGTCCGGCTCGTTCATCTCGCTCGTCTCGTCGTCGCTCCCGTCCATCCCGTCCGGTTCGTCGTCGCTCCCGTCCGACTCGTCGGCCGCACGCTCCTCACGCGGCAGCCGACGTGCGAGCCGTCGGAAGCGACCCTGCGCGCGGTCCCGACGGTTCGTCGTCTCCTCGGCGTCGACCGTCGCGGCGGCGAGCTTGCCGTCCTCGACGACGACCTCCAGCACCGTGTCGGCCGCGCGTCCCTCGGAGGGGAGCGCGTCGAGTGCGACCACGAGGTCGCCGACAGCCCGACCGTCGCGTTCGAGGACGAGCACCGCCAACTCCTCGTCACTCCCCGTCTCGATACGGTCGAGTACTGCCGTGTAGCTGCCGTCGTCCGCGTCTGTGTGTGTCTCGTTCGCGTCGGCCGCGTCGTTCGTGTTGTCCGTGTCGTTGGTGTCGTTGGTGTCGTTGGTGTCGTTCGTATCGTCCATCAGTAGGCCTCCTGAATGACCACGTCGCCCGCGGCGGTCGCCACCGTGACGACGTCGCCATCGTTGTTCCAGACGGGCGACTCCCGGCCCCAGTGGAGTTCGGTCTCGGTGTCCGTCCCCGAGCCGGTTCGGAGCGTCAGCCGCTCGCCCGCAGCGAGCGTCACGCCGTCGGGAACGGTGTAGGTCGCGCCCGCCTCGTCCGAGACGGTCCACCCCGAGAGATCCAGCGGGCCGTCGCCGACGTTCTCGAAGACGACGTACTCGTCGCCGAGGTTGTCGCGGTCGTCGCCGTCGGCGTCAGCGTGGACGTCCACGAGCGCGAGTGAGTCCGTCGCCCCGCTCGTCGAACCGTCGGTTTCGCTGCCACCGTCAGTCGCGACGGCCGTCACCGGACTGTCCGACGCACTCCCCGTCGTCACGTCGAGGGTGACGCGGGTCTCGACCGGGTCGGTCGTTCCGGGTTCGACGGCCGGGGCGTCGCGCAGGCGACTCGGGTCCGTCGGCGCGTCGCGCTGGGTCGCCACCGTCAGTCGCTCCCCGTCGGTGCGGACGACCACGTCGCCGTGGGTACCCGTCCAGTAGGTCGGGAGTTCCCGCGCGGCGAGTTTGTCGAGCGTCTCCTGGTGGGGGTGGCCGAACCGCGAGTCGTAGGCACTGGAGATCACGACGACCTGCGGCCCGGTGGCGTCGAGCAGCCCCGCGCTCGTGCTCGTCCGGCTGCCGTGGTGGCCCGCCGTCAGGACCGACGCCCGGAGCTCCGAGCCGTAGGTCTCGACGAGATACTCTTCGGCGGCGTCCTCGCCGTCGCCCGTGAGGAGGAACCGCGCCTCGCCGAAGGCCACGTGGAGGACGACGCTGTTCTCGTTGCGCTCGTCGTTAGCGAGATAGTCCTCCGGCGGCGCGAGCACGCGGACCTCCGCGCCGTCGAACGGGAGCACGTCGTCCGCGCGGACCTCGTAGAGCGGCACGTCGTGCTCCTCGACGGCGTCGAGATAGCGGCCGTAGGTCGCCGTCGACGCGGCGATACCGGGGTCGTAGATCGCACCGACACCCTCCCCGTCTGTTTCGTAATGGTCGATGACGGCTGCGTGGCCGCCGATGTGGTCGGCGTCGTTGTGGGTCGTCACGAGATGGTCGATACGGTCGACACCGACGCGGTCGAGATACGCGAGTACCTCCTCGCCGTCGTCGGTGAAGTCGCCCGTGTCGACGAGCATCGTCTCGCCGTCCGGCCCGACGACGAGCGTCGCCGACGACTGGCCGACGTTGATGAAGTGGACTTCGAGTGTACCGCCCGGTGCGGCAGGCGAGGATGGCGGGCTGTCGGCGTCGGTCGTCGCGGGGGTCGCCGTCGCGTCGTTCGTCGCGCCGTCGGAAACGGGCGAGCCGGTGTCGCCAGCGGGAGACGCACAGCCCGCGAGGACGACGAGGGCGGCGAACGCGACGACGACGAGTCGGTGGGAGTCCATCACCCCACAGAGGACCCCCAGGGAGACAATCCTTCTGCTCGTCACAGCAGTCTGTGCGTGCGATACGTCGGAGCGGAGACTCCGCTGACGGAGCCTGGCGGTTACGATGCATCCCGCCTCTCTCCCCGTCAGCCTCGTCGTCGGGGCGCAGGAGCGACACTCCGTCCCCTCAGGAAGTGCTGAGTCCGACTATACGGGCTCGCGGAGTGCCCATACGTCCGTCGTCGGGTCGAGATTCGAGGGCTCGGCTCCGCGTTCGGTGAGGATTCCCTTGTGGTAGCACATCGCCTTCAGCTGGAAGACCGTCGGCGAGTGGTAGACGTTGCCGTCGGTGAGTTCTCCGGTCCTGAGGTCCCCGTCTTCCGTCAGCAGCCGCGACCGCACGTCGTCGTTCCCGCGGAGGAACAGTTCGACGGTGAACGACGGATGCAGTTCGTGGAGGTAGGTGACGAACTCGACGAGCGTCGGTTCGCGGACACGGTCCTCGTGCAGATGCTGGAGCTCCTCGACGAGCAACTGCGTCGCTGGATGGCTGAGGACGACCTGCCGTGCGAGCAGCCCCCATCGCGGCGCGAGGTCGCAAAACCGCGTCGGTGACCCCTTCCAGTCGTCGAAGGCGTCGAGTGCCGCGTCGACGGAGCCGTACTCGCGGCGGGCGAACCGGACGACCTCCCGACCGAGTTGGGTGAGCCGGTCGCCGGCCGGATGGGACTCGATTAGCCCGAGCGAGACGGCCCCTTTCCGAGCACTGTCGACCGCACCGACGACACGCTCCGAGAGGACGGCTGCGGTGTCAGCTGGATGGGCCACCGCGAGCGGGTAGCCGAGGTAGTTCTTCGGGTGGTTGAGGCCGAACGAGCGGTCGGTGAGTGCCTGTGGTCCCGCTCGCAACTGCACCGCGTCGGTCTCGCTCGTCGTGTGCGTCCCGACGAGTCGGGGCACCTCCATCGGCTGCACGTCGCCGTCGCCGGCGACCCCGAGGACGCCGACGTTCAACTCACGAGCGAGGGTGCGAGCCGACTGGCTCACGGCCTCGACCGGGGCGGCGACGTAGGCCGCGTTGGCCTCGTGGAGCCGGTCGTAGGCCTGCACGACGCCGCGTTCCACGTCGACGCCGCCGCGCTGGGTGTAGCCCTTCGCCTCGACGACGACGAGCGGGGGCGTGTCGCCGAAGCGCTCGACTGCGAGCATGTCGGCGTCGAGGACGCGCGCGCCGACGAGGTCGGGGTAGCCCGAACCGACGTGGACGTGGTTGAACGGCGCGAGTGCCTCGCGGACGTCGGCGTCGATGCTGACATCCGCCAGCCACTGGTCGGTCGCGAACTGCGTGTCGACGACGGCGTATCCCTCGTCGTCGGGGAAGAGCCGACGCTTCGCGTAGGCGAGGACGTGTGGCTCCGTCAATCCCCGCGCCGCACTGGACATACGCTCGCTTCAGGCGAGCGGGAGAAGAAACTACCGAGCGTTGGGGTTCACTCCTGCGTCGGTTCGTCGGCGTGGTCGGCGCGGTCGGTGCGGTCGGCGCGGTCGGCGACGCCGACGTCTTAGTTCCCTACGTCGTCGTGGCCTGCGTCCGCGAGAATCTCGTCGAAGAGGGCGACGACGCGCTCGCGGATTTCGTCGCGAATCCCCCGCACTGCATCGAGGTCCTGGCCGTCGGGGTCGTCGAGTCCCCAGTCGCGGTTCTCGCCGTCCCACGTTGCCGGACAGACGTCCTCCGCGGAGCAGCCCATCGTGATCACCATGTCGACCGCCTGCAGCTCCTCGAACGTGACCTCTCGGGGCGTCCGCTCGGAGAGGTCGAGACCGACCTCGTTCATGACCGTGACGACCTCCTCGTGGACGTGGTCTGCGGGCTGCGTGCCGCCGGTGACGACGCCAATTTCGTCCTCGACGCCACGGCGACGACGCTCCTGTTCGGCGAATGCGGTGGCCATCTGACTCCGCCCGGCGTTCTGGACGCAGACGAATGCGACGTTCATACGAACTGGTGGGAGAAGCCCTCACAAATCGGTTCTGGTCAGAATCTACTGTGCGGGATATAGTCGTAGGCAGGACTCTCTTGGCTGCACAGACCGACTTATCCCGTCGCAAAGCCTCGTGTGACCGATGCTTTCGCACCACCGACTTCTCACCATCCTGCTCGTCACCCTCGTCGTCCTCGCCGGCTGTCTCGGGGGCGCAGGAACCGACACGGGCACCGATACCCCTGACGCCTCGCCGACTACAACGGCTCCGACTACTGGCGAGTCGACTGGCGACGACGCGCCGGCGGCTGGCACACATCCGCTCGAATCGACGACACTCGCTACGTCGCACACGACTGCTCTCCGCGACGCCGAGAGCTTCAAGCTCGACTACTCGATACGGACGACTCGGAGCACACCGAACGAGACCCAAGAGTTCGCGTTCGACTGGACGGTCCGCGCCGACGTCGACAGCGGCGCGCAGCTGATTCACGCCAATCTATCGGGTATCGGCGACCGGCCGGACACGACGATGGTCTTCGACCTCTACGTCGCCCCCGACGGCACGGCCGTCCAGCGTTCGTCGTTCGGCGACTCCGTCCAGTACCAGCGAGTACCCGCCGACGAGTACAACCTCTCGACCTACCTCTCGGCGATGAACGTGACGACCGATCTCGACGCCGAATCCGAGAACGTCACGTACGAAGGCACGACCACCGTCGACGGCGAGACGCTCCACGTCTACACCGTCTCGGACGTCGACCAACTCTCGCTTCCGGACAGCACGGCTTCGACGGCCGAGTTCGACACGAGCTCGGTGGGCGTCTTCGACCTCCGACTACTCGTCGACGACGCGGGCGTGATTCGACAGCTGAGCTACGACGTCGAAGTCGCCGAAGGTGGCGAGACTGTTCGGCTCCAGTTCGAGCTCCGCTACTCGGATATCGGAACGACGGTCGTTGAAGAACCTGAATGGGTGTCGGAGGCGACGACGCAGAGCGACTACTGAGAACGAGACGAGTAGCGGGCGGTGTTCTCGACTTCGATGCGACTCGTCACGTAGTTTTTCGCAGAATCATGGGCGCTGCAGGATTTGAACCCACGGCAACTTGGTCCGAAGCCAAGCACTCTGTCCAGACTGAGCTAAGCGCCCTCACCACCTTCTACATCCGGCTTTGGTTTTAAACCCCCGGATTCGTGTCGGCAGTGCGACCGAGAGACACACCTCAGCGGTCGGTGCTCAGATGTGAGACGGGGAGCCGTCCGTCGATATCGAGACCGAGACGACGGGCCAGCACGTCGACCGCCACTGAGCGTGCCATCGCCTCGGGATGCTTGCACATCGACTCGTCGAGGTAGCGCGCCCCCGGCAGATTCCCGGCGTCGTCGACGGCCGCGCGAAGCTCCGCACGGGTCGACGGCTCGGCTTCCGAGACCTGCTCGGCCAGCCCGTCGAGTTCGAGCGCGGTTCGGACCGACGCGACGAGCGCGTCTTCGGCGGTCGACGTCGGGTCCGCGACCGAGGGGACCGTCGAGAGATAGCGTGCGGCCGCGGAGTCGGCGACGTCGACCGTCTCGGTCAGCCACTCGCGGACGGCCGTCTCGTCGGCGTCCGTCGCGAGCGTCTCGGTCGCTGCCGCGACCAACTCGGCTTCCTCGTCGGCGACGTCGTGGAAGGCGTTGCCGACGACGACCGTGTCGGCCCCGGCGTCGAGCATCGCTTCGACGCCTTCCCGCGAGTCGAGACCGCCGCCGTACCAGAGCCGCGACCAGTCGAGACCCTCCGAAACCGCGTCGAGGATAGCCGTTGCCTCCTCGTCGCCGTAGGTTCCCGAGTACTCCAGATAGACGAGTTCGCTGTCGAGGTGGCGTTCGGCGGCCATCGCGTGCTGTTTCGCTTCCGTCGGCGAGAGTAGGTCGTCGGGACCGACGTTGGCCTCACGAGCCGCCGCGCTGTCGGGGTTCTGGATGATGTAGGCCTCGAAGACGGCCTCCGAGAGCAGCACGGAGGTAGCGACGTTGGCGAGCGCGTCGACGATTCGCTCGGGTGTCCACCGTGGCAGGGCATCGTCGAGCAGTTCGGGCGCGAGCTGTTCGCGGATGTGTTCGATACCGACGCCGAGCGTGCCGACGAGCGACTCGGAGTCGCCGTTGAGCACCTCGGGGATGGCGATGAAGGCCGCCGCGTCGCGGGTGCGGTGGGTGATGTGGCGCGGGCCGCTCGGTTCGTGGAAGACGGGGACGGTGAGCGGCGAGAGCAGTGTGAAGGTCTCCTCGGTGTTCGCGGCGGTGACGTCGCTGGAGCCGCCGACGGAGACGGCACTCGTGTGTTGGAGATAGAGCGGGTAGAGCAGCGGGAGCTTCTTGGCGTGTTCGGGGTCGAGTTTGGTGACGTGCGTCCAGTCGGTCGGGACGGGGTTGGAGTCGACCGGCCCGAGCGTCCGCACACCGCTACGGACGACGCTGGCGAGACGGCCGACCGCGCGGGCGACGTCGTCGAGGGCAGCCATTACTCCGAGAGGCCGCTGCAGCGGCTAAATAGCTCACGGGTTGTCGTCAGCGGCGTGGGCGACGCACTGCGAGCGTCGGCGACGCAGTAGGTACGGTGACATGAGTGAGAGCCACGGCCGTCGGGTCGTTCACAACCCATATGTATCGGGTCGTGTATGACACAACCAATGCAGGACTTAGCAGTCGCGGTCCGGTCGCGGACGCCGCCCATCGCGCGGGCGTTCCTCCGCTACGTCGGCCGCTCCCGCGACCCGAGTGTGGTCCCGATGCTCCTGTTGCGGTCGGAGGTCGACGACGACATCGAGGCGATGACCGCGCGGATGTTCCGCGAGGTCGAACTCGACCTCGAACGCGCGGTCGACGAGGGAGCCATCGAGACGGTCGGCGTCGGCGACACGGTGCGGTTCGACTACGACACCCGGCTCGTGCTCCCGGCACTCTTGACGCTCGGACGGCTCTGTCTCGTCGCCAACGACGTTCCCGTACTGCGGCACGTCCGCGACGTCGACGACGACCTCGCCCGCGAGAGTCGGGCGACGACCTACAACATCGTCCAGGCACTCGTCGACGGCGACATGCGCGACGCCATCAACGACGCCGAGTACGAGGACTTCGAGACGAACGCGCGGCCGAAGTCGACGGTCGCCGAGCGGGCGCAGGCGACGCTGGCCGAGAACGTCCAGGCGTGGTTCGAGGAGCCGGACACCCCCGCCGCCGTCCGCGAGTCCTACCAGCACGCCGTCGACCTCTCCGAGGGTCACCAAGACGACGACGAGGCGTTCCGCGACCTCTTGGAGCGGTATCACGCCGCCAACGAGGACGGCACGGAGGAGCAGCGAGCGACCGTCGCCGACGAGATCCGCGAGCGGTACAAGTTCGCCGAGCCGGAGGAGCCGCTTGACCTCTTCGCGGCCGACGCCGACCTGCCGTACTTCCTGACGCAGTATCTCCGGGTCGGCATCCTCTACGAGGATATGCTGAACATGTACGAGGCGGACCTCGACGTGGAACTCGGTGAGGGATTCAAGCGTTCCATCGTCCTCATGGTCATCGCCGCACAGGTCGGTCTCGACGACACCGACGACTACCCCGAGGACCGTCGGACGCAGCTGACGCCCGTGACGGCGGAGTTGAACCTCGCGGCCGACCGCGAGACGGGCGTCGAGAACCTCCGTGAGGTGGTCGTCGAATATCTCGACCGGGCCGAGGCGTGTTCGCCCGACCATCTGACCAACATGGCAATCGAGTACATCAGACAGCAGTCACTCGACCGACTGGCCGCGCTGGCTGCCACCGACCAGTGAGTCGGCGTCGCCTCCGGGCACCGACGCCGACCGGGTCAACGGACCACCGGCGGCCGCCGCCGTCTCTCGGCCGACAGTGGTGGCTATCGACGGACGGAGACCGACAGAGATATTGTCGAGACGGCCATTGTTTCGCCAACGACACATCCGTGAACAGACACTCCTGGCACTCCTCGTGGCACCCTCTTAATCAAAAAGAATATTACCGGCTCACGGGATGTTGCTATCAGTTGATGACTCCCGGCGAGACGGAGCGTCATATGGTCGGCCACCGGAGAGCCCGGCGGCTGGCGGAGGCGCCACATGTATGACCTCGGTCCAGACCTCGGTGCCGAGGTCGAGCCGGGAACGAACATCTTGGTCACCGGGCCGCCGCTGACCGGCAAGCGGTCGCTGGCACTCGACATCCTCGCCGAAGGGACCCGTGAGGGCAACGGTGCCATCGTCGTCACGACCAAAGACAGTGCCGACCGTGTCCTCGACGACTACGCCAAACGCGTCCCCTACGAGGGCAACCCCGTCGCCGTCGTCGACTGCGTCACCCGCCAGCAGGGCGTCAGCGACATCCGCGACGACGACCGCATCAAGTACACCTCCTCGCCGGTGGACATGACCGGCATCGGAATCAAGCTCTCGGAGTTCCTCCAGGCGTTCTACCAGGACCAGGGCATCGAGCGCAACCGCATCATGGTCCACTCGCTGTCGACGCTCCTGATGTATTCGAACCTCCAGACCGTCTTCCGGTTCCTCCACGTCTTCACCGGCCGCATCCAGAGCGTCGACGGGCTCGGGCTGTTCTGTATCGACTCGACGGCCCACGACGACCGGACGATGAACACGCTCAAACAGCTGTTCGACGGCATCGTCACGACCCACGAGGACGGTGAACCCACGCTCCGACTCGCGAGCGACTGAGTCGTCGCCGACGCGGTGCGGTGTCGTCGTGTGTACCGCCCCCGCCCACCGGACGAAGCCTTTTGCCGTTCTCGCGTCTCTCTTCAGTCATGCCCATCACTGACGACGACGGTCTGCGCGAGCTGCTCGACCTCCAAACCATCGCGGTCGTCGGCTGCTCGACCACCCCCGGCAAGGCCGCCCACGAGATTCCGGCGTACCTCCAGCGACACGGCTACGACGTGATTCCGGTCAACCCCTTCGCCGACGAGATCCTCGGCGAACACGCCTACGACAGCCTGGCCGACATCGAGGAAGACGTCGATCTCGTCAACGTCTTCCGGCCGAGCGAGGAGGTGCCCGACATCGTCGACGACGTGCTCGCCCGCCACGAGGACCGCGGTGACGTCCAGGCCGTCTGGCTCCAACTCGGTATCGAACACGACGAGGCCGCCGCGCGGGCCGAGGAGGCTGGACTACGCGTGGTGCAAGACAAGTGTATGAAGGTCGAACACGGCATGTTGGTTCGGTAGACAGAATCGCGGTCTACGCACCGACTGGCCCCGTATGTCGACGGCTATCCTGTACGCTGCCGACTGGCTCCGCGTGTCGGCGGCTATCCCTGCATGCCGCCGACTGGCACCGCGTGTCGACGGCTAGCCTTGCCACTCCTCGTACTCACCGTACACACCCTTCGAGAGGTAGCGTTCGCTGGAGTCGGCGAAGACCGTGACGACGGAGTCGTAGGGGGCGTCGGTCTCGCCGTCGCGGATGTCGCGGGCGACCTGCTGGGCGACGAGGCTGTTGGCCGCGGCACTCGACGCGACGAGCTGCCCCTCCTCGCTGGCGAGCCGCTGCATCTCGGTGTGGGTGTCGCGGTCCGGCACCTGCACGACCTCGTCGACGAGCTCGGGGTCGAACAGCTCGTTCGTCGACGTGTCGTGCGTTCCGATGCCCTCGGTCTTGTACTCGGCCTCTTCGGCGTCCGTCCCCTTCAGCGTCGCGTAGAGCGAGCCCTCGGGTTCGACGGCGACGACGTAGGTGTCTTCGTGCATCTCGCGCCCGTAGCGCGCCATCCCCATCAGCGTGCCCGCGGTCCCGCAGCCCGCGACGATGGCTCCGACTTCGGCGTCGAGCGCGTCGTAGACCTCCGGAGCCGTGGTTTCGTAGTGTGCCTCGGCGTTGAGCGGGTTCTGGAACTGCTGGGGGACGACGGCACCGTCGAGTTCCTCGGCGAGTTGGTGGGCGCGGTCGATCGCACCGCCCATCCCGTCGGCCGTGGGCGTGTTGATGACCTCCGCGCCGAGCGCGCGCATGAGCTGCTGTTTCTCGACGCTGAACCGCTCGGGAACCACGAATATGGCGTTCACGTCCAACTGGCCCGCCGCGACGGCGAAGCCGATGCCCGTGTTGCCCGCAGTCGGCTCGATGACCGTCCCACCGGGGGAGATGGTTCCCTGTTCGAGCATCTGTTCGAGCATGTACTTCCCGATGCGGTCTTTGATGCTCGCACCGGGGTTGAACGACTCCAGTTTCGCGTAGACGGGAACCTCGTCCGGCGCGGCGTGGACCGAGACGAGCGGCGTCTCGCCGACCGTGTCGAGGACGGAGTCAAGGGGGGCTCGATGGGTCGTCATTACCGAGGCAAATGTTGCCCCAGTTGGTTAAGGTTGCCATCCGATTGTCGGCGACCGGCGACTGGCGACTAGCGGTCGACCATTAGCGGCCGAGGACTGGTGGCCGAAGATAGCGGTCGCTCGCGAGGAACGGCGTCGAGTGAGAAAGAGCGGCTCAGTTCGCGTCCCGTCCGCCGTCGGACGCCGGGGTCGTCTCCGTCTCGTCCGCCGACTCGGCTCCGTCGCCGTCCGCGTCCGACGCGCCGTCTTTCGCGCTCTCGGTCTCGCTGTCCGCCTCGGCTGCTTTGCGCTCGGCTTCCGTGATGTGTGCCTTCGCCGTGACGGCGTCGAGGTCGATGCCCTGCTCCTCGGCGATGGCTTCGAGCAACGCCCGCTGTTCGGCGTTCTCGGCTTCGAGTGCCTCGACGCGGGCTTTCGTGTCCTTGACCGTCACCTGCATCTCCGTGACCTGGTCGCGGACCTCGTTGAGTCTCTGGTAGAGTTCCTCCGCCATCTTCGCGACCTTCTGGAGATTTTTGGCCGTGCTTCCGAGTCCCATGGTCGGAGGATACACGCGCTCCCTTGTGTGCGTTCCGGCTTGCGTCGCCGACTCGCTCATCTGCCTCCGGCGTCGCCGACGACCCACTCACCCGCCTCCGGTGTCAGCGACGACCCGCTCGTCCCGACGGCTCTTGGCCGCCGTAATCACCACCGTACTTCAGGAAGAAGTACGCGAGGGCGACGACCGAGACGAGTGCCGTCGTCGTCGCCAGTGCCAGCGACTTCGCCGAATCCGGGACCGTCGGGACGTTCACCGCAGGCTCCGGCGTCGCTCCACCGGGGACGACGGAGATCTCGCCGACCATTCCGACGGTCTCGTGAGGGATGCAGAAGTACTCGTAATCGCCTTCGACCTCGAACGTGTGGCTGTACTCTTCGCCGCCAGTGACGTCGCCGCGCTGCGGATAGCCGCTCCGAGCGGCCGACTCGGTCTCGAAGTCGCCGCTGGCGAAGAACGCGGCGTCGTCGGGGATGCCGTCTTCGTAGGCGGTGACACTGTGGCCGACACCGCCGACGTTGACCCAGCGGACGGTGTCGCCGGGCGCGACCGTCAGCGTCTCGGGGTCGAAGATCAGGTCGTCGGTCATGTCGACGACGTGTTCGGTCCCCCCGCTCGACCCGTCTTCCTGGGCAGCGACCGGGGTGGCCGCGGGACCGGCGACCGCGGCCGCGCCAGCGACACCGACTCCGCGCAGAAATCCACGCCGTGTCGTCGACGACTGTTCCGAGGAGGGCTGTCTGTCGGACCGAAGCGCTTCCGTCGTCGCTCGGTGGATGGTGGAGGAACGCATGACGGAACTACGGGAGGAGACCGAATAAATGCACGTTCCGAACCGAGACGGCCGTCTGCCGATGCCGACGACCGAGAAATATATTACGGCTCGTTGAGATGTGCGACTGTCATGGTCCCTGACACGATAGGCCGACCGGTCACCGAGTTCGTCGGCCGCGACGTCTACACGACGAACGGTACACACGTCGGCACTGCGACAGGTGTCGCCGTCGACTTGGAGGGCGGGCTCGCGACGAGTCTCGCGCTCGCCGACCTCAACACCGACCTCTTCGGCACCTATCCGCGCGACGCCCGCGGCGTCCACGTTCCCTTCCGCTGGGTCGTCGCCGTCGACGACATCGTCGTCGTCGCCGCTGCGGTCGAGCGGTTCTCGCCGCCGGGCGCGGCCGACTCGGGCGGCGGTCCCGCCGATGCTTCCGATACTGCCGACGTTGCTGACACTGCCGACGCACCCGACGTTTCTGGTGCTGCTGACGCTGCCGACGGTACCGACACGACCGACACGAACGATGTCGACAGCGGGGGGAGACGGCCGATCGAGTAGCAGTCTGCCGTCTCGCGTCGCCACCCCTACCCTGTAATCATTGAAAGTATTGATATGCTTCGCGGGGGAACTGTCCGGTAGCCAATGGCGAGTAAGATAGACGAACTGGCGACGACGCTCCGCGACGAAGTCGGTGACGAGCTCCGAACGGTGTTCTACGGCGACTTCAAGACGCGTGAGTACCAGGTCGTCTACGCCGACGAGGAGATTCTCTCACAGTACTCGCCGGAGGACACGAAACAGATCGTCGACGACATCTCCCTCGAACAGGTCGGCGCGTCCCGACAGGAGTCGCTCTTCGAGCCGATCGGCTCGTTGGAGTTCACCGTCCGCTACTTCGAGGACGGCATCAACGTCATGGCCTGGGGCTTCGACGACATCCCGACCATCTACATCGGTCTCGGCGACGACGAAGCGACCGTCCCGAGGGTCATCGAGATAGTCCGAAGCCTTTCGGACGACGACTGACTCCACCGGTCGAACCGGCCAAACCGGCCGAACCGTCCGAACCGTCCGAACCGTCCGAACCTTCCTGTCCATCCGGGTTTCGGAGACGGCGCACGGACAGCCCCCACCGGTGTGTTTTTGCGGCCGCCGTCACAGGTTCAGCCATGGACACACCCCGCATCCTTCTGACCAACGACGACGGCATCGAGAGCGTTGGCTTTCGCGCACTCTACGACGCGCTCGACGAGTTCGCCGACGTGACGGCGGTCGCCCCCGCCGACGACAAGAGTGCCGTCGGGCGGGCGATGTCACACGAGGCCGACGTCGCGGAGCACGAACTCGGCTACGCCATCCACGGGACACCCGCCGACTGTACGGTGGCGGGCCTCGGATCGCTCTGTCCCGACGTCGACATGGTCGTCGCGGGCTGTAACAAGGGCGCGAACCTCGGCGCGTACGTCCTCGGCCGCTCGGGCACCGTCAGTGCCGCCGTCGAGGCCGCCTTCTTCGATGTCCCTGCCATCGCCGTCTCGCTGTACGTCCCCGAGGGCGAGGGCGACTGGCGCGAGCGGGCCAACGAACCCGAAGATTACCGCGAGGCGACCGACGCGGCGACCTTCCTCGTCAAACACGCCATCGACGGCGGCGTCTTCGAGCAGGCGGAGTATCTGAACGTCAACGCGCCGATGCCGGGTGAGGAACCCGCGGACATGGTCATCACCGAGCCGTCGACGCTCTACGACATGACGGCCGAACACGAGAACTCGACCGTCCGCCTCGTCGACCGTATCTGGGAGCGGATGCGCGACGGCGACATCCCCGACCCCGAGGGCACCGACCGCCGGACGCTCGTCGAGGGGAACGTCAGCGTCTCGCCGTTGACCGCGCCGCACACGACCGAACACCACGAGTCGCTGGACGGTCTCGCCGCGGCCTACCGCGACTGACCTACTTCTCGCTACTGCCGACTCTCTCGTCGCGCTGCCACCGCGACGAGCAACAGCGCGAGCAGTGCCGCGAGCGGCCCCAACCCCGGACTCCGCGTCTCGGTTCTGGTAGCCGTCGTCGGCGGTGCGGGACTCGTCGGCTCGGCTGTCGCGGTTGGCGACGCCGTGACCGTCGGCGTCGACGTCGGCGACTCGGCTGTCGTCGTCGCCGACGCGGGCGTGGCGGTCGACGTGGCTTCGACGTCCTCGGTCCCGTCGTCGATGTCACTGCTACTGCCATCGTCACCACCGCTACTACCGCCATCTCCGCCGCCACTACCACCACCACCGCCGCCACCGCCACCACCACGGCGCGACTCGCGCACGCCCACGGCGAACACCGACAGTCCGGGCGAGTCCGTCTCGAAGACGTACTGCGTCGGCGTCTCGCGGACGAGCGTCGTCGACAACGCCGTCGGCGAGCCGCCGACGTAGCGGTAGAGTCGCAGGTCGCTCGGCGACGCGCTTGCGTCGGCGAGCGTCGACTTGTTCACCCGGAACCGGAAGACGGCACCGTCGATCTGCGAGTCGGGCACCGAGTGGTCGACCGTGAGATAGCCGAGCGTCGGTCCCGACCCGGTCGCGAGCCGCTGGGTCCCGGCCGGTGCCGCGTCGCTCGCGGTCGTGCTGAGCGTGAAGTCGCCGCCAGCGGTCGTCAGCCGCAGGCTCTCGAAGGTCGTGTTCGCCGCCGCCGACATCCCGCTCGCGCCGCCATCGACGAGCACCGACTGGCCGGAGCCGGCGTTCGAGACGGTCGCGTCGAACTGCCCGTCGGTCTTGACCGTCTGGACGACCGAGCCGGTCACTTTGACCGTGTACCAGTCGTTGTCGGTAGTCGTCTCTCCGAGGGAGTTCACCCCGGACGCGTCGACCTCGTAGTCGTACGTCCCGTCGACGATTGGCGCGGTCAGCGTCGCCTCGGTGCCGACGATGGAGCCGCGGGGGAGTCCCGAGCCGGAGTTCTGCAGGCTCGCCCCGGTCTCCGAGTCGGTCAGCTCGTAGCTGGGATAGGTCCGGTCGTCGCCGTTCCACAGTTCGTAACGGATTGCGACCTCCTCGCCGGGGTCGACGGTCACCTCGTCGGTGGCGTCGGCGAAGGTACAGCTGTCGGCGTCGGTGGGGTCTGGACAGGTCGAGAGTGCCTGGACCCGGACGTCGAGGAGGAGACCGGCCTCGAAGAGCGTCTGGAAGTGCCCCCCGGAGCTGTCGCCGACGGCGGTGTTCAGTCTGGTCGAGTTGGCCCGGCGGCGCGCGTCGTCGTACCACATCGGGGCGTACTCACCGCTCGGGTCGTGGAACCGGAGGCGCGTGCCGACCGTGGACTCGCCGTACGGCGCGGGCACGTCGAACCGGTACTGGCCGGTGACGTCCCGCGTCGTGGTGGTGGCGTACGGCTCCGACGCCCCGACGCCGTCGTGCCGGTAGAGCGTCACCTCGATACCGCTCAGCCGGTTGCCGTATCTGTCGGTCACCGCGCCGCTGACCGTCGCCGTCTCGTCGCGGGCGAGTCGCGTCCCGTACAGCAGGAAGGAGTTGCCGACGCTGGCGGCTTTCACGTCTGCGGTCGCCTCGCTTGGGGCGTCGAACTCCCACTCCTCGACGAACTTCCCCGTCTCGTCGCGGTAGCGTATCTTCACGGCGACCTCGGACTCGCCTTCGGGCGGGTAGACGTCGGTCTCCCAGTAGCCGTTCTCGTCGGTCCGGACGTTGGTCCACTCGCGGAACGTACCGGTGCCGTCGTCGCGGAAGATCGTCACCCGGACGTCCTCAAGCGGCGTCGACTGGTCCGCCCCGTCGTAGACCGACCCCAAGTAGCGGACGGACACGTCTTGTCTGGGCGAGAGCGTCCCCGGCACGTTCGGAAGTTTCGTCCCGCTGACGTATTCGAGGACTTCGGCGTTGTCGGGGTTGAGCGCGTCGCGGTAGAAGATCCGACCGTAGTCATCGCCGGGGTCGGAGAACTTGACGCGGAAGCGGACCGTCGACTCGCCGGGCAGCGGCGCGACTTCGGTGGTGTACCGCCCCGAACTGTCGGTCGTCGTGGTCGCGGGGCTGTAGAGGACGAACTGTCCCGTCCCGTCGTCGCGGTAGACGCGCACGCTGATGCCCTCCAACCGCTCGTTCTCCGCGTTGTCGACGATGCCGCCGACCGTGACGACGTTGTCCTGTAGCTCCTCGTCGAGGTCGATGAGACCGTTGCCGACAGCGGCGGTGACGGCCTCGGCGTCGCTGCCGCTCCGGGCGTTGACCGTCCCGCTCTTGTACCACTCGGTCGCGTACTCCTCGTCGGGGTCGGAGAACCGGAGCTTGGCGTCGACCGACGCGTCGGATTGACTGACCGGCCGGACGGCGATGTCGTACTCGCCGTTCGCATCCGTCCGCTCGGTCGTCCACTCGCGGAAGGTCCCGGTCCCGTCGTCGCGGAAGACCGTCACGTCGATCCCGGAGACCGGCGCGCCGGATTCGTCGGTCAGCGTCCCGAGGAACCGCCCAGTCACGTCGTCTTCGAGGAGCAAGTCCTCGTCGACGGTACCCGTCGTGCCAGCGGGGACGGTGACCGTCGTCGCGTCGTCGGGGTCGAGCGCGTCGTCGTAGGACTCGGAGGCGTAGACGTCGTCGGCGTCGACAAACCGAACCCGCAGGTCGACGCTCGACTGACCCGAGGGCACGTCGGCCTCGAACGAATACCGCCCCGTCGAGAGCGTGTTGGTCGTGCCGACGTCGGTGAACGACCCGGTGCCGTCGTCGCGGGAGACGACGACGAGGATGCCGTCCAGCGGATCGCCCGCCTCGTCGGTCACGGTCCCCGCGACGGTGGCGACGCTCGCGTCGCCGAGCGAGACGTCCAGATTCGACTGCGCGCTCCCGACCGCGGCCGTGACCGCCTCGGCGTCGGACTGCGTCGCGGCCTCGCCGACGCTCTCGTACCACTCGGTCGCGTAGAGGCCGGAGGGGTCGACGAACCGCAGTTTGGCGGTGACGTCGGCGTCGGACTGGCTGACCGGCCGGACCGCGATGTCGTACTCGCCGTTCGCGTCCGTCCGCTCGGTCGTCCACTCGCGGAAGGTCCCGGTCCCGTCGTCGCGGAACACCGTCACCTCGACGCCCGACAGCGGGTCGCCCGCGTCGGTCGTCACGGTCCCGGCGAAGCCGCCGGTCACGTCGTCCTCGACGAGCAGATCCTCGTCGACAGTGACGGTCGTCCCCGCCTTGACGGGGACCGTCGTCGCGTCGTTGGGGTCGAGTGCCTCGTCGTAGGACTCGGAGGCGTAGACGTCGTCGGCGTCGACGAAGCGGACGCGGACGTCGACGTTCGTCTGGCCGGAGGGAACGTCCACCTCGGCACTGTACTGTCCGTTGGCGTCGGTGCCGACACCCGGCAGATCGACGAACGACCCGGTGCCGTCGTCGCGGGAGACGACGACGAGGATCCCGTCGAGCGGCGTGCCCGACGCGTCCGTGACCGTCCCCGCGACAGTGGCCGTCGTGGGCGGGGTCGTCCCCGGTGCCGACGGGAGCGGCGACGAGCAGTCGACGTTGCCGACGCACTGGGTCCCCGTGGGACCGCTCGCCTGCCCCCACCAGTTGCCGGTGGCGTCGCCGGTGTAGTCGCCGCCTTCGGCGTCGATGCCGCCGTTGGCGTTGCCGACGATACTGGTGTTGTCGATGGCCCAGGCACCTTCGGTGTACTTTGCTTCGATGGCGTCGAGACCGCGGTAGTCGCCGTTGTTTTCGATTGTCGAGTCGTCGATGCGCCAGTTACCTTCCGTGCCCTGCACGGAGATGCCGCCCCAGCTGTTGTCGCGGACGGTGACGTTGCGGAGACGCCAGTCGTCGGGTGCGTTCGGGACGTAGACACCGAAGTCGTAGTTGCTCTCGGTGACGGTGTCTCGGATTTCCCAGTCGCCGGCGATGCCGCCGCCGTTGCCGATACCCGACCCCTGGTTGTTCGAGAGCGTCGAGTTGTGGACCGTCCACGCGTCGCTGAAGCTTCCGGCGACGTCGATGCCCGTCGCGCCGTTGCCCGTCGCGGTGTGCCGACCGATGGTCCACGTGCTGTCGCGGCTGGTGATGTAGACGCCCGCGTTGTCGTTGTCGTCCGTCGTCGAGTCGAGTATCGACCACGTGCCGGTCGAGAGGCTGACGAAGATACCCTTGTCGCCGTTCCGGGAGGACTCGACCGAATCCATCGTCCACGCGACGGAGCCACCGGGACCGCCGATTTCGATACCCTCGTCGCCGTTGTCGACGGCGGTGACGCCAGTCATCGTCCACGCCGACCCGGTCGCCGCGGCGACGTCGAGTCCGTCGTCGGCGTTGTTCCGGACGGTCACGTCCTGAATCGTCCAGCCGCCGACGATCTCCGTCTCGCCGGTGTCGCCGTAGCTCGCGTCGCCGGTCGTCCCGCCGACGCTGATGCCGTCGCCGTAGCCCTCGACGGTGAAGCCCTCGACGAGGAGCCCCGACGACAGACTCGGGTCGATGTCGATGCCGACGCTGTCGGTCCCGAAACTCGACCCGTCGAGCGTCGCCCCCGACGGCGCGGTCAGCGTGACGGCCGTCGAGATGGCCACCTCCTCGGGGTAGGTTCCCGGCCGGACTTCGACCGTGTCGCCGTCGCTCGACGCGTCGAGTGCCGCTTGGACCGTGTCGTACGCGCTCGGGTCAGCCGGGTCGACGACGAGCGTGTTGCCGGCTGCTGCCGCCGGTCCGACGCCGACGAACCCGACGAACCCGACGAACCCACCGGTGACGACGAGCACCGTCACGACGAGCGCGAAGTAGGATCTGACACTGTCGGTCGACGACATCGTCACCACTGCTCCGTCGTCGGTCGCGTACGCCACCACTCTCTCGTCGTCGGCCGTGTCGCCGCCCACCGCTGTACCGCCCGTGACCCATCGGAGTTCGAGTCACTCTCTCTTCTAATCATGTTTTCACAGCGTGAACGAGAGACGTTACCTTACCGCGTGAACGGCCGTTCACGGTGTGAACGGGGCATTCAGGGGTCGAAGCGGCGAGAATCGGTCAGACTCGGTCAGGACGTGAAGCGGTCGGGCTGCTGCGGCGTCGCCTCGGCAGCGAGGTCGTCGAGGGTGGCGTCGACCCACGCGAGGAGGGTCGCGTCCGTCGACTCGACGGCACCCTGCGGGACGCCCTCGTCGTCGGTGACGCCGACGAACGCGCGGCCGTCGAAGCGAGCGAGGAACGGGACCGGCGGTCCCTCGTCGACCGTCGAGACGGTCGCGTTCTCCGCCGCAACGATGTCGCGGAACCCCGCACGGACCTGCTCGTCGTCGAGGCTGTCGTCGAAGCCCTGCTGGCTGAGCAGGAGTTCGCACCGCTGTCCGTCCGTACAGACCGCCTGTCGGTGGATTTCGGTCGCTTCGCGCGTCACCCCGTGTGAGTACATCCGCGCCTCGGCGGCGGCGGCACCGACGGTCCCGATGCGGCGGTGGTGTCGGTTCGGCGCGGTCGCGTCGGGAACGGTCACCTCGGCGTCGGCGAAGGCTTCGAGCGGGACGTCGAGGCGGTCGGCGGGGAAGTGTGCGAGGACGGGATCGAGTCGGTCGATGGCGTCGAGCCGTTCGCGGAGCGACGAGAGGCTCTCGGCGACCAGTCGGCCGCGCGTCGTCGTCTCGTAGGTCGGGCCGTCGCGGGCGACCCAGCCGCGGGTGTCGAGGTCGCGCAGGATACGGCCGACGGTCACCCGTGAGGCACCCGTCGCCTCGACGAGTTCGTGTCTGCGCTGCGGCCCGCTCGCGAGCGCGGCCAACACGGCCACCCGGTTCGGCGACCGCGTGAGAAACGCGACGTCCTCGAGAGCTGTTGACATACCCACCCCATTCGACTACGGTGACATATATCCCCCGCGCAGTTCGTCAGGGACACCACGTCCTGCGGCCGCTGACCACGCGAACCGACGCCGACGCACGCGAGTTTTTCTCCGTCGACGTCGACGAGTGGAGCATGACCGCACAGTCAGTGACTCGTGCTGACCTCTCCGACACGGTCGCGCTCATCACGGGCGCGAGCCGTGGCGTCGGCCGCGGTGTCGCTCTCGAACTCGGCAGTGCCGGCGCGACAGTGTACGTCACGGGTCGAAGCGTCGACGACGACCGGACCGAGGACCTCCCGGGCACCGTCACCGAGACGGCCGACCTCGTCACCGAGCGTGGCGGCGAGGGCGTCGCCGTCCACTGTGACCACACCGTCGACGGCGACGTGGCGGCACTGTTCGAGCGAATCGCCGACGAACAGGGACGACTCGACGTGCTCGTCAACAACGTCTGGGGCGGCTACGAGGGTCACGACGAGACCTTCGCCGACCCCTTCTGGGAGCAGTCGTTGGACCGGTGGCCGGGGATGTTCGACGCCGGCGTCCGCGCACACTACACCGCCACGCGACTCGCCGCGCCGACGATGATCGAGGAAGGCGACGGCCTCGTCGTCTTCGTCTCTGCCGGTGACGGCGAGAAGTACAGAGGCAGCGTGATGTACGACGTTGCGAAGACCGCCGTCGACCGCATGGGCAAGGCCGTCGCCCACGAACTTCGGCCGCACGGCGTCGCCTCGGTCGTCCTGCATCCCGGCTTCGTCAGCACGGAGCGCGTCGAGCGGGCGTTCGCGGAGATGGACGAGGACGTGCCCGACACGACCCACTCGCCGGAGTTCGTCGGCCGCGCGGTCGTCGCACTCGCCGGCGACGACGGGGTGATGGGGAAGTCGGGGGGTGTCTACAAGACTGCCGACCTCGGGACCGAGTACGGCTTCACCGACGTCGACGGGTCACAGCCCGAGCCGTTCTACTTGGACACCGAGCTGCTGTGAGCGTCCGCTGGTTGCGGGAGCACCAACCACTATATCCTCCGACGTGTGTGTCTCACCAGTGAATCAGCTGGTCGTCGACCTGCTCCGTGTCAATCTACGCCACGTCCGGGAGTTCCGCGACCGGTTCGACACGGTACAGGACGCGCAGTTTCCCGGTGCGGTGACGGTCTGCTGTTCGGACTCGCGCGTCCTTCAAGACCACATCTGGGGCAACGACGAACCCGGACAGGTCTTCACGGTCGGCAACATCGGCAACCGCGTGATTCAGCGGACCGAGGCCGGCCCGGTCGTCTCGGGCGACGTGCTCTATCCCGTCGCCCACACGGGGACGGAGACAGTGGTCGTCGTCGGCCACACGGGCTGTGGGGCCGTGACGGCGACGTACGACGCACTCACTGGCCGCCTCCCCGAAGGCTCCGAGCCGGCCGGTATCGAATACTGTCTCGACCTCCTGAAGCCGCATCTGCGACCCGGCGTCGAGACGCTTCCCGACGACGTCGGCCGCGCCGGAGCGGTCAACCGGCTCGTCGAGTACAACGTCGACCGACAGGTCGAGTTTCTGTGCGACAGCGACGACGTCCCCGACGGCGTGAGCGTCGTCGGCGTCGTCTACGACTTTCAGGACGTCTACGGCGGCGAACGCGGCGAGGTCCAGCTCGTCAACGTCGACGGCGAGACCGACGTCGACAGCTTGCGCGAGTCCCACCCCGAGGTCGAAGACCGCATCAACCGCCTCTGGACGTACTGATTCTGGTCACTCGCTCGCTTCGTAGAGAGCGACGCGCTCGCGCAGGAACCGACGGACGGTGTCGGTGAACTCGTCGGGCGCGTCGAGGTTCGAGGCGTGGCCAGCGTCAGGAATCACGTCGACCGCGACGTCGCGGAGTCGTGCGGCCAGCTCGGCCGCGTGGTGCCGCACGAACGGCAGTTCGTGCTCGCCGTAGAGGACGAGCGTCGGCACAGCGATGGCCGCGAGGTCGACGCGCTCCTCGTGGAACCGCGTCATCGAGTGAATCACCTTCGCGAACTCGTCGGTGGTCATCTTCGGCCCGGTCGCACGGAGCTGTTCGATCTGCTCGTAGTCGCCGCCGGAGCCGCGGAAGACACGTTCAGTCAGCCAGACGTTTGCCTTCTCGACACGCTCGTAGCCGACGAGCCGGACCGGATACACGAGCGCGTTCAGGACGACGCGTCGCAGGAACCACTCCCCGCGAGAGAGGATGGGTGGGGTGAACGTGTCGGCGAGAACGAGCCCCGACAGGTCGTCTGGATACCGCGCCGCGTAGGACTGTGCGACGAGGCCGCCGAGCGAGAGACCGCAGACGACCGGGCGGTCCAGCCCGAGACCCGTCACGAGCGCGTGGAGGTCGTCGGCGAGCAGTTCGACGGCGTACTGCTCCCGTGTCGACCCGCCGGTCCGGCCGTGGCCGCGGAGGTCGTAGACGACGGTCGTATACTCGTCGGCGAGTGCCTCGGCTTGGGCGTCCCACAGCGAGTGGTCGAGGATGGCCGCGTGGACGAAGACGACCGGCGGGCCGTCGCCGCGCTGCTCGTAGTACGTCCGGCTGTCGCCGGTCTGGACGAAGGGCATAGCCCTCTAGAGGGGCGAGACGAGCATGAACTGGCGGCTGACGAGTGGGCCGAACGTATCTTGTCGTCGTCGCGGGCGAAGCCCGGTCGCGGGGGCACGGGGTGGGTTAGAACACACCCCAGAGCGCGAGGAGCCCGAACCCGACGACGACTGCGCCCGCCAGCTGGTTCACCCGACGCATGACCGGCCGCGTGAACCGTGACCGGAAGAAGCTCACACCGAGGCTCAGGACGAACCACCACAGTGCCGACCCGAGGAAGACGCCCCCGACCAGCACGGCGGCGTCGGTGGTGTCACCCGACGCGCCGACACCCAGTCCGGCGAAGATGCCGACGAAGGCGAGGACGGTGAGCGGGTTGGTCACCGTCAACAGGAACGTGGACCCGTAGTCACCGGCGAGACCCCGTACGTCCGCGGCCGAGGCCGCCGTCTCCGCCGGTTCCGCACGGAACGACTGGACGCCGAGAGCCAGGAGCAAGAGTCCCCCACCGACGCGGATTCCCGTCCGGTAGTCGAGCAGGAGCGAGGACAGTGCCGTGACTCCGAAGCCCGCAATCGCCCCGTAGACGGCGTCCGCAGACGCCGCTCCGAGACCGCTGACGAAGCCGGAGCGTCTCCCCTTAGAAAGCGTTCGCTGGATGCACAGGATGCCGATTGGACCCACCGGGGCCGCAATCGAGAACCCGAGAACGATACCCTGAATCAGGATGCCGATTGTCGTCGTTAATACGCATCACCTACGACCGCTCGGAGGCGACTCTCCGCGATATAGCTTCTGCTGGTGTGTCATGTGCTACCGAACTTGCTCCGTTCGACCTCGCTCAGGCTGCTGAGAGCGGACACGGACCGTCGACCGCTGGATTCCGGAGTGAACATTCTGTACTAGATTTATAAATATACTTATGATTACGCCGCCCGTCTATCAGTCCATCATGAGTTCACGAAGACCGGTCGGTATCTCGCGAGATATGTCACACGCTACCACGAGTCGTCGTCGCCTGCTCACGGGAGTCGGTGCGGTCGCGCTCGGGTCGCTCGCCGGCTGTCTGAACCGCGTCGCGTCGTCGGTGACGAATACGGCCGCGTCGCCTGCGGCGGTGTTCGCAGGGACGCAGGGAGAGAGTGTCGGCGAGTTCGCCGTCGGTGAGCCACACGTGAGTCGGCTGACGCCGACGCTGGCCGAGCGGGTCGAGATGGAGGGCTGGGTCACCTCCTCGCCGCTTTTCGCGCAGAATCACAACTCGTCGCGGAGTAACCGTCACTCGCTGCGGGGGTCGGATGAAGATTCCGACGACGACGGCGTGGCTGATGCTGACGAGGACGACGAACTCGTCGCGTATCTGGACGGAAACCCGATGGTCGCCGAGCGGTTTACCGTCTGCCTGCCCGACGCCGCGGTTCCGGGTGGGAACGGGAGTATCCGGGAAGCGGTGACGCCGGAGCGGCTGGTCGCGTATCTCACGGGTAAATCCAGCGGCGAAGGCCGGGTGTACTCGTGGGGGACGCCGAAGGCCGGTCAGGATGGAGGAGGTGATTGCGATGATAACGACCCGGAGGTGTTCCCGGGAGCGGTTTGTGGGACAACGCCGCACTTCGTTGCGGAGGTGACGGGACCGGTGTCGACGGGCGGGAGTCTGGAGGCCATTCGGGCGGAGGATGGGTCGGTGTTGGTTGTGAGTTCGCCGCCGGGCTCGGGCCGTGGCTCTGAGCAGGTTTGTAGTGTCCAATGGCCTTTTGAACTGGAACGGTGCGGGTCGGGTGGCTGGGCGCGGACGACGGAGGTTGGTTCGTCGACTGGGGTGTCGGTGTTTCAGGTGATGGTACAGCCGCCGCGGTGTCCGAAGTCGTTCCCAGCGTTGTTGTACGTTCAGCGGTGTGAGAGCAACGACCAGCTCGTGTACACGGGTGGGTGGGTCATCGACGACGCCGCGCTGTACGAGAACTCGGTGACGGTGGTTTCGATAGCCGGCCCGACGAGTGTTGTTCCTGTTGGGGGCGGGGACTTGGATGGGGACGGGCTGGAGGATGTGGTGAAGCGGTCAAGTTCTGGTGAGCGTGCGCTGCGGGGGGCACGGATTGATTCGGGTACTGTGGAGGAGTTCGTTGAGCGAGGAGTCGACGGCTTGGCGGAGGACATCATCGATGTCATCACCAGTCGAGGTGGGGAGACCAGAGTTGATGACGGTGTGAACGGAGAGAATCACCGGTTCGTGACCCACGTGTCGGTAGACGCGCCGGTGCTTCACCTGACCAGCGCGAGTCGGGCGTCTCAGGACGTGAAGTTCAAGGCGGGAGCTGAGCTGTCGAAGGCGGTCAACTAGCCCTACCGACTCTCGCGCTGTTCGGCCTTGTTCATCTCGATGAGCAGCCGGAAGATGGCCTTCACGAGGTTCGAGTCGACCTCGAAATGCGCCGCGTTCGTCCCGGCGCGTTCCATCACGCGCTCCTCCTGGGACTCGTCGGTCGTCGGCAGGTCCTTCTCGGCTTTGACCTGCGCGACGGTGTCGGCGACGTAGGTCCGCCGGGCGATGAGTTCGACGATCTCCCGGTCGATGTCTTCGATCTCCTCGCGCAGTTCGTCCAGATTCATCTCTTCGGGTCGTGCTTCGTTCTGTGTCATAGGATGCGTGCTCCGTCGTTCCGTGTGGTGGTCAGCCGTGTCGTGCCGTCTCGTTCGTCCCAGCGGTCCTTCACCGTCTCCAACTGCTCGCGCTCGCCGACGGCGACGACGCTCGGGCCGGTGCCCGACAGCGAGACGCCGTCGACGTGGGGCATCGCCTCGACCGCGGGGTCCGTCGGAAAGTCCAGTGCGGCCGAGAAGGCCAGCCCGTTGACCGTCATCGCCTCGCCGTACCGGCCGTCGAGCGCGAGGTCGTAGACGAGATCCGCCATCGGCGCGACGTCGTGACAGCGGTCGACGTCGGCGTCGGCCGAGAACGCCTGTTCGGGCGGCGTCCAGACGAGGACGTCCCACTCGACGGGTTCGTGCTTGCGCAGGTCGTCCTCGGCGTTGTCGGTGACGGTGACGCCGCCGAGCATACTCGCCGAGGCGTCGTCGAACGCGCCGGTGACGGTCACACCGGCGTCGCGGGCGGCCTGCACACCGAGGCGACAGGCGGCCTCTCTCGACAGTTCGTCGGCGGCGTCGAGCGCGTCGAGCGTCGCCAACACGGTCGCGTTCGCGGCCGCGCTGGAACTCTTCAGCCCCGCGGCCATCGGCACGTCGCTCTCCGTTCGGACGTGGCCGCCCTGGCCGTTGCCGAACTCCTCGACGACGAGTTCGACGCAGCGTTCGATCAGTCGCGTGTCGGCGTCGGGGACGCCGTCGACCGCGCCGTCGACCGTCCCGGTGTCGTCGAGTTCGACGGTCGCGCGCGTCTCGGCGTCGATGGCGAACGCCGACCCGAAGCCGGTCGCGAGGGCGTTCAACACGGTTCCCGCCCCGAGGGCGGCCGCTCGGCCGTTCATACGTGGGGACTGCCGTAGACCGGTTTAGGTGTGGCGGTCGGTGCCGTTTTCGCCCGGTCGGACAGCAAATCAGCGGTAGGCGACGCGTCGGTAGGCGATGTCGAACGAGAAGCGGCTGTCGTCACTCGACCGGCCCGCTCGGCCGTCGGTCTCGAAGCGGACCCGCTCGGTGAACTCGTAGGTCTCGCCCGGTGCGAAGCCCTGGTCGACCCGGTTTCGCTCCTCTCTGGGCCACCGTCGTTCGACGTAGCCCGACCCGATCTCCCGCGGCTCGCCGTCGACGGGGTCGTAACTGACGGTGACGCGGAACTCCAGTTGGGTGAACGTCACGTCGCTCGTGTTCTCCAGTTCGAGACGGACGTCGACGTAGGTGTAGTAGTCGTCCTGGCGCACCGACAGGCCGCGCTCGACGACCTGGAGCGCGTTCGGCGGCGGCACCGGGACGACCGTCGGCGTCCCGGTCGGCTCCGACTCGGTGGGCGCGTCGGTCGTCGCGGCGGAGTCGCCGCCGCTCCCGCCACTTCCGCTGCCTCCGTTGCCACCACTGTCTCCCGTCGGCGTCGCAGTATCCGACCCTCCGTCGCCGTCGCCGCTCCCGGCGTCGCCACCGACGAGCGGTTCCGCCGTCTCAGTGGTCGTCGTGTCCTCTGGCGTCGTCTCACAGCCAGCGACCGCCACGGCGACGCCCGTGCTCACGAGTCCGAGCAGCCGCCGTCGCGTCGTCCCCCCGTCAGGCATACGGGAGATGGTTTCGGCGGAGTGACTTAACTGTACAGTTCGGGGTGGTGTGGAGCGACCCTGTTGTGGTGGTGGTAGTAGTCATCGTCATGCGTTCGTCGCCGACCCGAGTACGCCGCCCGCCGCGCCGACGACGAGCGTCGGGACGCCCGCGACGAGGAGTGTTCCGAAGACCTGTCCGACGCCGTAGACCTGTTCGGTGCCCGCACCCGACAGCCCGGCGACGACGCCGCCGACGGCGCAGAGCGCGAGGACGTAGAAGCCGAGGAGCGAGCCGCCACCGGTGACGACGGCCGCAGTGCTGCCGACGGTGTAGCGCGAGCCGACGAGGAAGCCGAGCACCCCGGCGAGCACCGGCCCGACGAGGAAGGCCGTCACGGTCGTCTGGACGGCAACGGCGGCGACGAAGACCGGGCCGAAGGTCTCGGGGGACGCACCGGCGGCGTCCGTCACGAACTGGAGGCGTGCCCAGCCCATCGAGACGTAGGCGGTGAGCGCGAGCCCGACGCCGACGGCGGTGAAGACGCCGACGACGAGCGCGAGATGGCTCTTGAGTTGGCCGCGCATCACTGCCACAGCCACGTGTGCTCGAACGGGACGCTCCAGTCGACGCGCTCCTCCCACGCCGTCAGCGACGGCGCGGCGGTGAGCACGTACGGTCCGGCCTGAACGAGGAAGGCGTAGAGCGCGTCGTCGGGTTCGCGGGCGTAGACCCGTCGCCACGCCGTCGACCCGAAGTCGTAGCTGCCTTCCTGGGTGAGCGGGCCAGCGAGCAACGCGTCGACGGCAGCGGTCGCCTCGGCGACGCCTGCGTACTCCTGAACGTAGAGTTCGTTGCCGTCGAGGCGACCCGCGTTGCCCCGGCGGAAGCCGTCGGGCAGCAGGCGGGCGACGAGGACCGTCTCGTCGACCCGTCCCTCGGCGTAGCCGAACGGGACGAACGCCTCGGCCGTGTCGACGCCCTCGGCGTCGGCGGCGGGCGTGCTGGAGAAGTCGCGGCGGCCGTCGGCGGTGCCGCTGTAGGCGTAGGCCCGAAAGCCCGTCGCGAGGTGGGAGACGCCGAGCAACAGCCGCTCGTCGTCGTCGGTCGGCGCGCCCGCCGCGAGCCGGACCAGCCGGTTCTGAATCGGGCCGTCCGAGAGCACCTCGTCGACGAAGGTGTCGGTCGTCCGGGCGGTGTAGAAGCCGCGCCAGCGGGTCAGTTCCTCCCGTGCGCGGTCCATGTCGCCGCGGGCGACGAACTTCCGGGTGACTGAGCTGTGGTAGTCGTTCTCGTCGGCGACCGTGTTGTGTAGCCCGAAATGCGGGGCGAGCGCGGTCTCGACGGTCCCGGTGACTTCACCGAGGTTGTCGTCGACCCAGTCGAGCGTCTCGCCGTCGAGCGTCGCCTGCGACTCGGCTTCCTCGACGACGGCGGCACCGCGACGCATCGCCGCTTTCGTCGTCGCAATGGCGGCGTCGTAGTCGCGGGCGAACCACGCGATCTCGTCGACGACGCGGCCGGTCGCATCGGCGAGGGCGGGGTTCGGAACCGACCGCGTCGTCGACTCGTTGGCACTGGCGTCGGTCTCGTCGTCCGACTGGACCGCCTGCGCGCCGTCACCGACGGCGTCGGGCGCGCCCTCCGCGGGATAGCGGACGTTCGAGCCGCCGCCGAGACAGCCCGCCGTCGCCGACCCTGCGGCGAGTGCGGCTGCCAACAGCCTGCGTCGAGAGAGAGTCATACCGTCTGACACGGCGCGAAGCCGATAAATATGTTGGGCCGAAGCCGGTGGACGAGACGCGACGCTTTTCCCCGCGCCGTGGAAACCACAATCCATGAGCGCACGCAACGACGTCTCGCCGAGCACTCTCGGCGTCGAACTCCGCGAGGAGGGCGTTGTCGTCGAGTATCTCGACGGCCGGACGACCCTCTACCGCGGTGCCCCGCAGAAAGTCACCGACACGCTGACCACCGGGCCGGGCAAGGAGACGCACATCCTCGTCACCGACCCGACGGAGACCGAGGGCGTGCTCATCTACGTCAACGACCTCAAGACGCACGACGACATCCTCGACGGGAGCGGCGTCGGCCGCGTCATCCTGGACCAGGGCGAAGAGGAGGAGCTGTTCCCCGGCGTCGTCGTCCGCCGGACGGGCGGGATGCGCAACGAGGTCGAGGCCGACCCCGAGGTCGCTCGCGGCCGCGTCTTCGCCTTCGTCGAGGACGACTGGGGCGAGGAGAGCTACGAGTTCGTCGCCGAGGACTGAGATGGCACTGGCTAAGCAGTGGCGCGACCTCTCTCGGAAGACGGTCGCCCGCGCGCCGGACCGCCCCGGCTACTACGAACTCGGCGACGACGAGGGAACCGTCGTCGACAGCGGTACGGGCGTCCTCCGCGACTCGCTGAAGGACGCGCTGGCCTACAGCCGTGCCAGCAAGGTCCGGTGGGTCGAGGCGACGTCGCTCGACCACGCCGAGCGGCTGGCCGAGGAACACGAGTAGCCCGGTGTCGACGAGACCGATGTCGACGAAACTACGTCGACGAGACCAGTGTCAACGAACCCAGCGTCGACGAAATCGGTGTCGGCGACGCAGTACCCCTATCACCAGCAGTACGACGGCAAGTCTCCTGCACACCACTCCTCGTGCTGTTCGGCGTCCAATTTGGTGGCGAGGACTAGTCCACACTTCTCACAGCGGTACCACGTCGTCTGCTCGACCTGTGTCGCGGCAACCATGGTATGAGATGAGCTAGCACGGGAGATAGCCGCTCTGCTGTTGCGGCGGACAGTCTGGGAGGATGAGCGGTCCCACGACGGACAGTCTGGGAGAACAATCTATCCCACAGCGGACAGTCCGCGGGGACAGTCTGTCCCACGGTGAATCGCCGACGTCGCCCCGACGCTGGGGAAGGGTAAAGGCCCGGCCACGCCAAGCCGGTGCCATGAGCGACGACACGGCCCTCCAACTCACCGTACGGGGTGCGGAGAAGCGCGACGCCGGGCGGGGTATCGCCCGCCTGCCGGAGACGGCCCGGCAGCGACTCGGCGTCCTCTCCGGCGACACGGTGGTCATCGAGGGCGAGCGCGAGACGGTGGCGAAAGTCTGGCCCGCTCGCGGGGCCGACGACGGCAGCATCCAGGTCGACGCCGACACCCGGATGAACGCGGGCGTCAAGATCGGCGAGACGGTCCGTATCCGTCGGCAGGCGGTCGAGGAAGCCGTCCGCGTGACGCTCGCCGCCCCCGACGACCTCGGCTTCGACGACAGCGACCTCGTCCGACAGAGCGTCAAACAGGACCTGTTGGACCGGCCGCTTCACCAGGGCGAGCGCGTCCGTATCGAGCGATTGGGTGGGAGTGCGTTCGTCGTCACGAAGACCGTTCCCGACGGCACCGTCCGCGTCACCGAGGATACGACCGTGACCGTCACGCGGTCGTCGGGGTCGAGCGCGTCGGAGACCGTCGGCAAGGCCGTCGAGCGCGTCACCGGCGGGTCCTCGAAACCGAACGCCGAAGACCGCACGGGCGTCACCTACGAGGACATCGGTGGACTCGACGACGAACTGGACCTCGTCCGCGAGATGATCGAACTGCCGCTGTCGGAGCCGGAGGTGTTCGCCCGCCTCGGCATCGAGCCGCCGAAGGGCGTTCTCCTGCACGGGCCGCCGGGGACAGGGAAGACGCTCATCGCCAAGGCCGTCGCCAACGAGGTCGACGCGACGTTTCTCACCATCTCGGGGCCCGAGATCATGTCGAAGTACAAGGGCGAATCCGAGGAAAAATTGAGAGAAAAGTTCGAGGAGGCCGAGGCGAACGCGCCAGCCATCGTCTTTTTCGACGAGATCGACTCCATCGCGGGCAAACGCGAGGACGGCGGCGACGTCGAGAACCGCGTCGTCGGCCAGCTGCTGACGCTGATGGACGGACTGGACGCCCGCGGCGACGTCATCGTCATCGGCGCGACGAACCGGGTGGACTCGCTGGACCCCGCGCTCCGCCGTGGCGGCCGCTTCGACCGCGAGATCGAGATCGGCGTGCCCGGTGAGACGGGGCGACGTGAGATTCTGGACGTCCACACGCGCCGGATGCCGCTGGCCGAGGACGTCGACGTCGGCCGCATCGCCTCGCGGACGCACGGCTTCGTCGGCGCGGACCTCGAATCGCTCGCCAAGGAGGCGGCGATGACCGCGCTGCGTCGCGTGCGCCGGGAGGGCGAGCGGGTCGCGCTGGACGAACTGGAGGTGCTGCGCGCCGACTTCGAGGCCGCGATGGCCTCCGTCGAGCCGAGCGCGATGCGCGAGTACGTCGCCGAGACGCCGACGACGACGTTCGAGAACGTCGGTGGCTTGCAGGACGCCAAAGACACCCTCGAACGCGCCGTCACGTGGCCCTTGACCTACGGGCCGCTGTTCGAGTCCGCCAACACCGCCCCGCCGTCGGGTGTCCTGCTCTACGGGCCGCCCGGCACGGGCAAGACGCTCTTGGCGCGGGCTATCGCGGGCGAGAGCGGCGTCAACTTCATCCACGTCGCCGGGCCGGAACTGCTGGACAGATACGTCGGCGAGTCCGAGAAAGCCGTCCGCGAGGTCTTCGAACGCGCCCGACAGGCCGCGCCAGCCATCGTCTTCTTCGACGAGATCGACGCCGTCGCGACCGACCGCGACAGCATGGGCAGCGACTCGGGCGTCGGCGAGCGCGTCGTCTCCCAACTTCTCACTGAACTGGACCGCCTGACCGACAACCCCAACTTGGTCGTCCTTGCGGCCACCAACCGCCGCGACGCGCTCGACCCGGCTCTCCTGCGTCCCGGCCGGCTCGAATCGCACGTCGAGGTGCCCGCGCCGGACCACGACGCCCGGCGGGCGATTCTGGACGTCCACACCCGCGACAAGCCCGTTGACGACGACGTCGACCTCGACGACCTCGCAGGGCAGCTGGAGGGCTACTCCGGTGCCGACCTGACGGCAGTCTGTCGAGAGGCCGCCATGTCGGCGATTCGGGAAGTCGCCGACGCCTACGAGACGCCCGAAGAGGCCAACGAGCACCGCGACGAGGTGCTGATCACGCGGGAGCACTTCGACCGGGCAGTCGAGTCGGTGCGGCCGTCACTCGGGGCGATCTAGGTCGCCCGACGTCACTTCTCCAAGACGGCGCAGTAGTGGCCGCCGTCGCGCTCGTGGACGTCCCTCACCGTCCACGGCGTTCCGACGGTTGCGTCCTGCAGTCTGTCGGGTCCGAACAACACGAACGAGAGCGTCCGCCCGACCAGCCGCTCGCCGTCGCGCTCGTACTCGAAGTGGAAGGCGCGGCGGGCGACGCCCTCGCGCAGGTCGGAGCGGTAGCCCACCATCGTGTCGGTGTCGACGTGGCGGGGATCGTAGCCGTCGACGACGGCAGTACCCTCCCCGTCGGTGACGACCGCGAGATTCGCGAGGATCGCCGAAACGCCCGCCAACGACCCCGCGAGGCCGAGTTGCGTTCCCCACATCCAGACCGAGCGGAAGCTGTCGCGGGCGAAGGGAAGAGCGAACATATCGGCGACAACGGCGACTTCGACACCGCGCTCGCGGGCGGCGGCCACGGCCCCAGGGCTGACGTCGGCGGCGACGCATTCTCCTCGACTTTGCAAGTAGAGTGCGTGGTTGCCCGCGCCACAGCCGAGGTCGAGTACCGGCCCGTCGAGCGAGTCGAGCAGCCGCCGCGTCGGCTCGGGCCACCGCTGTGGGTCGCCGAAGTAGTTCTCACGAACCTGACCGTCGGCCGTCTCCGCGCCGTCGACGTAGCGACACGGCCCGCGGAGACCGCCGCGCTGGTAGTCGAGCATCGCCAGTCCGAGCGCGTCTGTGGGCATGGTGTCACAGTCGATACCACACGTAATAAATCTGTCACGACGCTACGTGATAGCATTACGTGGGCTGTCGGTCGGTCCGCTCGTGGCGGCCGCGTCCCGCGGTCGCATCGCCGCCGGATATATGAGGGTGCGTCACCGTGTGTCGGACAATGGAGAACCAGTTACTCCCCGACAAGGCGAAGGACCGCCTGACACGCACCTGCCGAACCGCCGTCGGCGACAGCCTCCGGTCGCTCACGTACATCAACCGGTTCGACTACGAGCAGGTCTATCTGCGTGAGGACCTCGAACGCGACGCCGACCTCAACTCCTTCATCGGTAACGAATGGCACGACTTCAAGATGACCCAGGACGCCTACCGCGGCTCCGAGTTGGGCGACTACCGCTACACGATTCGCGTCTTCGAGAACGGCTATCTCGTCCGCATCACCATCGAGGACTCCGGCGTGTTCATCACGACCGACGGCATCACCATGCAGGACTTCGAAGCCCTGTCGCAGGCGGTCGAGGGCGTCCTCGACGAATGGGCCGTCGCCGAGTGACCACGGGCGAGTGAGCACAGGCGAGTGAGAGACAGCCGCGACGGCGGCGGCTTCGGCGTCGAATAAGTGCCTGAGCCAGGGTGAGCGTCTGAGCCAAGTAGTTTGCACGCGTAGGAGTTCGTATGGGAACTTCAGACGCGAACCGTGGGGGGCGGACGTTCGCTCAGGCGGCACTCCATCTGTTTCCCGCAGAGATCGCGGTACTCGACAGAGACGGCGTCATCGTCTCGACGAACCTCGCGTGGCGGATGTTCGGCGAGGCCAACGGGCTGACCGAGGGTGCCGACATGGTCGGCGTCAACTACCTCGACGTCTGTGACGCCGCCGCGTCCGACGACCCCGTCTCGGCGACCGCAGCAGCCGGCATCCGCGACGTCTTCGACGGCATTCGAGACGAGTTCCGCCTCGAATACCCCTGTCACAGCCCCGACGAGAAGCGGTGGTTCGTCATGCGCGTCATCCCCTTCAGCGTCGGC
This sequence comes from Halogranum gelatinilyticum, assembly GCF_900103715.1. Taxonomy (NCBI): domain Archaea; kingdom Methanobacteriati; phylum Methanobacteriota; class Halobacteria; order Halobacteriales; family Haloferacaceae; genus Halogranum; species Halogranum gelatinilyticum. The sequence continues at coordinate 113,230 of NZ_FNHL01000003.1, forward strand.
GAGGCGACGTACGCCCTCGTCGCCCACATGGACGTGACCGACCGGAAGCTCGCCGAGTTGGACGTCCAGACCCGAACCGACCAGTTCGAGGCCATCGCGACGCTCCTCTCGGAAGACCTCCAAGACACCCTCTCGACGGCCATCAGCCGCGTGATCGTCCTCAGCAGCGAGGTCGACTCCGAGGAGACCGTCCGGCTCGAAGCGTCGCTCCAGCGGATGAGCGCGCTCCTCACCGACGCGCTCGCGCTCCTCCGCGGCGAGACGCTGGACGTCACCGACGTCAGTCTCGAAGCGACCACGTTGGCGGCGTGGGGGCGGACCGACACGCTCGACGCGACGCTGGACGTCGAAGAGTCGGGCGTCCTCGAAGCCGACCTCAGCCTGTTCGGCCAGCTGTTCCAGCATCTCTTCCAGAGCGCGCTCATCCAGGGCGGGACGAAAGTCGACATCCGTGTCGGCGTCGCGAACGACGCAATCTACTTCGAGTACCACCGGAGTTCGGTCCCGCAAGCGGTCGTCGAGGGGGGCGCGAGAAGTGGGAGCAGTGCGATCGACCCCGACGTGGCCGTCGCCGCCCGTATCGCCGAAGTCCACGGCTGGGAGTTCTCGACGGTTGCGGAGGACGGGACGATGCGGTACGAGATATCGGGTATCCAGTGGCGGGGCTGACTCTCAGTATTCGAGCACCGCGACGGCGATGCCGACCGTCTGGCCGACGCCGACGACGGCGAGTGAGAGCAGCGTCAGGTCGATACCCGCGAAGAGCGTCGTGAACGGCCCGGCGACGGCTGCGTCGACGAAGAACAGCGCGCCGAGTCCCGACAGCCAGCCGCCGACGGTGTACGCGGCCGCCCGCTCCTCGGCCGGGAGGACCTGTCCGGTGTAGTAGAGTGCCACGGCGGGCACGAGCATCCAGCCGAAGACCGTCGCCCGGAGGAGCGTCTCGTCGCCCCCCGTCACCAGGGCGTACGTGCCGACGAGCGTGATACCGAACCCGGCGGCGATGACGGCCAGCCACGCCTTGAGGACCGGATGAGCCTGCATATCGCGCCACGAGAGCGCGGCGAAGCCGAAGAGAAGCACGTCCATGACGACGTGGGCGATGAGAACAGTGCGTAGTTCGAGATACTGGAGATGTGCCGCTGTCGCAAAGAGCCACGCGAGCGGGACGAGTACGACCGGACCAGTCTCACGGAGTCGGCGGAGCATTGGTGAGGTTTTCGGCGCGGCCTGACAAGAGTGTGCGTGGCCCAGAAGTCAGCGTTCGTCCACCGTCGCGACGGACCGTGTGTCGTGGTCGTCAGTGTCGGTGTCGGATTCGTCGGTTTCAGTATCGAGGTCGTTGGCGTCGGCTGCGGGACGCGTCACGCTCTCCGCGGCGACGCCAGAGCGGTCGGCCGTCGCACACGCTAGACAGTAGTAGTTGTGGTCTTCCGAAGCTGTGTAGACCGGCACACCGGCGACGACGAACTCCGAACGGTACCGACGGTCCAGTCCTCGGTCGACACGGTCCTCGCAGACGACACACCGCTCGCGGCAGTCCTCGTCGGCGTGGACGACGCGATCGTCGACGCTCCGGACCCATCCGAAGCGACTCGGCGCGTGGCGACGGTCGAGTCGTCGCCGGAACCGAGGGTTGACGAACATGCCGAACGTGACGAACAGGAGCGAGAACAGCGTTAAGAACGGGATGACGGCCGGGTTCGGAGCGGGTGACGCACCACCGACCAGTTGGACCACCGAGCCGCCGGCACTGAGCAGGCCGGCAACGCCGAAACCGACCAGCAGCCACCCGGCGATGCCGTTCAGCAGGTCCGAGACCGAGTCGGCGAGCGCGACGACGGAGGAGGGCTCGTCTGACATACGCCGACGTTGTTTGTCTGGTGACAAAAGCGCGACGGCGAGTCAGTCCCAGAACGACTTCGTCCGCGCGAACTGCCGCTCTTGGGCCAGGATGTCCCGGTAGAAGTCGTCTTCGTCCTCGCGCAACTTGGAGATGATGCGCGCGGCGTTGTGTGGGCCGACCCCGCGGGCCGCGAGCGCGACGACGGCACGCTTGCCGTGACTTTGGACCAGATTCGCCGATTTGTAGGCGCGCTGGACCAACTCCTCCTGCTCCTCGTCTCTATCCTGCGATTTGACGGCCTGGACGGTGTCGTCGGCCCAGGGATTCAACGCCGCGACGCGCGTCGACTCGCAGTTCGGACACTCGGGTTGCTCGCGGACGCGCCGGACCTTCGTCTTCCGCGACCACTCCCGGCAGTGCAGACAGACGAGGATGACGCGGTCGTTCTGGATGCGCTCTCTGACCGTCTCGATGACACTCGCATCGGCGTTCTCGGGAACGAGGAAGTCCCGGCCGCTGGAGTTGCCCGCGATACCGACGGGCGTCCGCTCGCGGGCGACGACGAGGTCGATGTCACCCGACTGCATCTGGGCCAGGATTTCGGCCGTCTCCTCGACCGCGAGGTCGGTGTGGAAGACCTCCCTGACTGCCTCGTCGTAGACGGGCGTGTCCTTCAGTGCTGCGAGCAGGCGGTCGCCGCCGAAGCGCTTGCGCCCCTGATACCGCTTCAGCGACCCGAACTTCGCGGCGACCTGCGCCAGCGTGAACTTCAACGAGTCGGCGTTCTTCAACGCGAGTTCGAGTAGCCCCTCGATGTGGGCGGGGTCGGTCGATTCGAGGACTTCCACGAACTCGTTCGGGCCGACCTTCGAGGGCACCTCGAACTCGATACGGTAGGGGTCGACCTCCATCCCGACCGACGAGCCGGTGCGCTGGGCGATGAGTGCCGAGAGGAGGCGTCCGAAGGTCTCGTTGATTTTGTGGCCGAAACAGGCGTTGACGACGACGGTTCTGCCCTGTCCCTCGACGACGACGCGGTCGTGCGTCGGTATCGGCGTGCCGGCCTCGGCCTGCCGTTCGAGCAGTTCCAACGCCTCGCTGACGGTGTAGTCGTCCGTCGGATACCGCCGGACGAACTCGGACGTGACGCCCGCTCGCGGCGCGCCGCGCTCGAACTGCGGCCCGGCGACGCCGCGCATCTCGCCGACCTCTTGGGCGACGGGTTTCGGGACCGGAATCTCCGATCCGACCCACGAGGGGACCTCGCCCGTGGGGTCCTCGATGGGCGTGACGTTGACCTCGCCCTCGTCCTCGTCGATGTCGTTGATGCGCCACATCTCGCCGCGCTGGATGAACACCTCGCCCGGTTCGGCGAAGTTGACGACGAACTTCTCGTCGAGCGTGCCGATCTGCTTCCGTGAGGAGATGTCGTGGACGTCGTAGGTCTCCTCGTCGGGAATCATCGACAGATTGGCGTAGAAATACTGCCACGTCCCGCCGGACTTCTCCAGCAGGTCCTTCTCCTCGTTCAGCCAGAGCAAACGATTCCCGTGGAGTTCGCGGACGACCTCGCGGAACTGTTCTTCCGACAAGTCACGGAAGGGATAGGCGTCGGTGAGGAGGTCGTAGGTCTCGCGAGCACTCACCTCGCCGTGGTCCATCACGCAGCCGACGATCTGGTTCGCGACGACGTCGAGACTGCCGTGGTGGATGTGGGCCGGTTCGACCTCCCCCGCTTCGGCGCGGCGGGCGATGGCCAGTGCCTCGAAGGTGTCGTCGGCGTCGCTGGTGACGACGGTCCCCTCGCTGACGAGACCGAGGCGGTGGCCCGCGCGGCCGACTCGCTGGAGTAAGCGAGCGACCTCCCGAGGGCTGCCGTACTGGACGACGTGGTCGACCCGGCCCACGTCGATGCCGAGTTCCATCGAGGAGGTACAGATGAGCCCGTCCAGCTCGCCGGATTTGAATGCGTCTTCGACCTCGATACGGGCCTCTTTCGAGAGCGACCCGTGGTGGACGCCGACGGGTGCGTCGAGTTTCTTGAAGTGCGCGCCGAGTGCTTCGGCGGTCTGACGCGTGTTGACGAAGACGAGCGTCGAGGTGTGTTCCTCGACCAAGTTGCGAATCGCCCGCACGTGGCTGGCGAGTTCCGCGTCGGTCGCGAGTTTCCCCGAGAGCCGTTCGTCCTCGTCGGTCACGCGCGGATGGGTAACGGTGAAGTCGACGCGGTTGTCGACGTCGACCTCGACGATGGTGAAGTCGCAGTCGCCGGTGAGGAACTTCGCGACCTCCGCGGGCGAGCCGACCGTCGCCGAGAGGCCGATACGCTGGTAGTCGCCGGCGAGTTGGCCGAGTCGCTCGAAGGCGACGGTCAACTGCGCACCGCGCTTCGAGGAGGCGAGTTCGTGGACCTCATCGACGACGACGTGGTGAACGTCCGAGAGTGCCGTCCGGAGTTTCTTCCCGGTCAGCATCGCCTGGAGGGTTTCGGGCGTCGTCACGAGCACGTCCGGCGGGTCGTCGGCCTGCTTGCCCCGCTGGTACTGCGTGGTGTCGCCGTGCCGAACATCGATATCGAGGTCGAGATAGTCGCCCCACCAGTCGAGGCGATCGCGCATATCACGGTTGAGCGCGCGGAGCGGCGTGATGTAGAGCGCGGAGATACCGAAGCGGTCCTCGGCCTCCGCAATCGAGTCGAAGACCGGCAGCATCGCCGTCTCCGTCTTCCCCGTGCCGGTGGGGGCGATGACGAGCGCGTTGTCTCCGGCGGCGAGCGGCGGGATGGCTCGTCGCTGCGGCTCCGTCGGCGTCGAGAACCCACGCTCGGAGAGCGCGCCGCGGACGGCGTCGCCGAGATGCGTGAAGGCGTCGACACCGGTCTGCGTCTCGCCGTCTGGCATTGACTCCGCTAACGGCGCGACGGGATTAAGCGCACTGTTCGCGGCCGACGAGGGTTAAGACCCGAGCTTTCGTGCCGCCAACGCGGCGACGATGACCAGCCCGCCGGTCACGAACGTGCCGGGGACCGGAAGCACGAACAGCCCGATACCGAACGCGAGTGCGATGGTGGATGCGTTCACGGGGGAGGGTTGTCGCGGGCGACGGGAATGGATTGTGGCCAGTCCGACGAGAAGCGTCTGACTCACTCGTTCGGCAGACTTCCCGTGCAAGCGGAACAGGCGTTCATGCCGCTGGCGAGCAAAATGTTATCAATGAGCAAAGTGACGACACTCGGCGGACTGGAGCCGTTCGACTACGTGCAGATCCTCCTGAGCGACGAGCGGCAGATCGAAGGACGGGCGACCGCCATCGACTACGTCCCGAACGAGAGTCTCCGGCTGGAACTCCGACCGCGGCACTCCGGGGTCCGGTACGAACTCGTCGCCGAACACGGCGGGACGCGCTGGAGTCCGGTTCACGTTCGGCGGTGCGACACCGAGGCCGACGAGACGGAGTGGGAGGACCTCAGCAACGTGAGGGGCGTCACGGTGCGCGAGGACACGCCTGCGTCGGTGTGACAGGGTTCATGACGCCGTACAAACAATCGCCGCTGTGAACGTCCCCCGCCTCTACCGCGTCGCGCTCGCCGTCGTCGGCGCGAGCCTGGCCGCGAACGGTCTCGACACCCTCCGGACGAGCGGTCTCTCCGTTCCAACTGTCGTCGTCATCGTCGGCGGAAGCTTCCTCGCAGTCACCTCGCTGCTCGTGCGCGACCCCGACGAGCACGGCATCCCGACCGAGCCGGGATGGCAGCTGTATCTCGTGCTCCTCGCCGCAGTCCTCACGGTCGTGGGCCTCGCGCTCACGCTCGCCTGAGTCGAGATTCAGACCCGACGGTAGTCACCCAAGCGCGTCCCGTCAAGCAGGTAGGCTTCGCCGTCGACGAGACCTTCGGGAAGGAACGGCGAGAGAAATCCCTGACCCTCGACGTTGACGTACGTCCCGCCCGAGCGGTCGTTGAACGCCGGGAAGACGACGAGGTCCGGGTCGTGCCAGTCCAAGTCGGCGGCGTCGACACCGAGACCCTCGGCGAAGACGTCCCTCGCCAGCGAGCCACGGAGCCACGCCTTCTCGGTCCGGCTGCCGCCGACGGCGTCGGTCAGGCGAACCGTCGGATGCTCGTGGCCCGTACAGACCGTCGGCGCGCTCAGGACCGCTTCGCTCGGCCAGGTGTGGCCGTGGGCGAAGCCGACGTCACCCAGCCTGACGCCCGAGCCGGGCGTCACGTCGACGCGGGCGGCGACGACGTCGGCGAGACCAGCGTCGTGGTTGCCCGTCACGAGCGTCATCGCCACGCGGTCCGTGACGGCGTCGACGAGCGTGTTCAACTCCGCGAGTTCGTCGCCCTTCGGGTCGCCGATGCGGTGGCCGAGGTCGCCGAGGACGACGAGCCTGTCCGCACCGGTTTCGGCGAGCAGCGACAGCAGTCGCTCACGGCGGCTGTCGGCGTCGCTCGGGAGTTCGACCCCGCGCTCGTAGCGCAACGCGGCTTCGATGCCGACGTGGACGTCGGCGACGACGAGTGCCCGCTCGTGGCCGAGGTCGGCGACGGCGGCGGGCTGGCGGGGGAGCGGTTCGACCGTGGGCACGGCTCAGATGGCCTTCAGCTGGTCCTCGTTCGGCTCGTAGCACTGGCCGTTCATCAGCGCGTCCTGAATCGCGTCCTCGACGGCTCCGGGGTCGACGCCGTACTCGTCGACGACGGCCGCGACGACCGCCTCGCGGGAGGCACCGTCGCCGTCGTCGAGGTCGCTCATCGCCGCGACCGCGGCGTCTTCGAGGTCGACGTCCGCGGCGTCGGCGGTGTCAGCGGCGTCCGCGGTGTCGTCCGCGCTGTCTGCGTCGGCATCTGCCGACGGTGCTGCGGTGGCCGGTTCGTCCTCTTCGGCCTCTTCGGTCTCGGAGTCGGCTGCGTCCAACTCGGATTCGAGGTCGTCGGCGTCGGGCACGTCGATATCCGCCTCGCCGGGTTCGCCGACCTCGCTGCCGGTCGAGAACTCGGTACCGAACTCGGCTTCGACCTCTTTGCGCTCCTCCTCGGGCAGTTCGTACATCCCGCTGTCGTCGGTTTCCCCCGTTTCGGTCCCTGAGTCCGCTGGTTCTGTCGTCCCGTCTTCGTCGTCGAAGTCGCCGAGACCACTCTCCGTGTCTGCGTCGTCGTCGAAGTCTCCCAGGTCGTCGTCGAAGTCGCTGAGTCCGGAGTCCGTGCTGGTTTCGGCTTCGCTCTCAGTGTCGTCGAAGTCACCCAGACCAGAGTCGGCGGTCCCGGTGGCTTCCGCGGGTTCGGCCGCCACGTCGTCCGCTTCGGTGGCGGAGTCGTCGACGAGCGTCTCGGTCGAACCGGCAGCGTCGGTCTCCGCCGCAGCCGACTCGGTCGGTGTCTCGGCGACCGGTTCGGCGTCCGTCTCCTCGACCGGGTCGGGGTCGGTGGCGGTGTCGGACGTCGGCTCTGCCCCGGTGTCGGTCGCGCTGACGGCTTCCGCAGGTTCGGCAGCGGTCTCAGCGGTCTCGTCCGCTTCTTCGCTGGCAGCCTCGTCGACGAGCGTCTCTGTCGATGCAGCGGCGTCCGTCTCGGCCGCGACGGAGTCGTCGACTTGCGGTTCGTCGGGTTCGTCGACCGGTTCGTCAGGCTCGACTGCCGGTTCGGAGACTTCCGCGGGCGTCTCGATCTCCGGCGCGTCGCCGAGGTCGACCGCGGGCAGCGGACCGAGCACCACGTCGCCGCCCTCGCCGGGTGCGAAGTCGAGCGAGCGGACCTCTTCGCGGTCGCCGGTGACGACCTCCAGCGCGTCGACGGCGAGCTGTCGGACGGCTTCGAGGTAGGCGCGGCTAGTACCGTAGTGGTCGATGGCGAGCGGGATGCCCGAGGCCAGCGACGGCGTCACGCCGCGGGCTTCGAGTTCGCGGGCGAGCGCGTCGCCGCGGTTCTCGGAGTCGAGTGCTTCGTCGAAGACGGCGACCCGTTCGAGCGTTGCTCTCGCGGTCGTGACGACCCACCGGTCGCGGGTGTCGCCGTCGACGTCGTTCAGACTCTCGGGGCGGACCGAGGTGAACACGCGGTCGGAGTCCTCCGGTTCGAACGTCCGGGCCTTCCCGGTCAGCGCGAGGAACGCTGGCGGAGTCGTGCGGTCGAGGAACGCCATCTCGTCGGGCTGGTACTGCCCGGCGTAGCTGACGAACGCGCCCGTCGGGTCGGCGAGCCGCCCTCGGAGCACGTCGTCGTTGACGGGTTCTTTCTCGGTCAGGACGCCCACTGCGAAGAGGCGGTTGACGCGAGCACCCGTCGGGGTGACGACGTAGTTCGGCGCGCGCTCCTCGTCGCTCTCGGAGTACGAGAGGGAGGCGTCGTCGAACTCGGCGGCGAAGAGACGGTGGGCGACCTCGCGGCGGCCCGGACCGTTGTCCCCGTCGTCCGCGCTCATGCCTTCACCTCCGTGACGCCGACTTCAGCAAGCAGCTCGCGGGCGCGGTCGGCCGGGTCGTCGTCGGACTCGGCGAACTCCTCGGCGTCGAGGTTCGCGCCGTACTCGTCGACCGAGAGGTTGCCCCGGACCCGGAACTCCAGGCCGACGATCTCCTCTCGGATGGCGTCGGCGACGACCTCCTTGTCCATCGCGTCGCGGGCGGCTTCCTTCGCGTCGGTGACGTCGCCGCCGTAGACGCGCTCGGTGAGGTCGGCGTCGAGCACGACGGTGACGGTGTCGGTGCCGTCGTCGAGGATGCCTTTCACGCGCAGGTCGTCCTCACCCTCGACCGCACCGTGGCTCCGGCACTGGCCGTTCTGGATGACGCGGGCGCACTCCGGACAGCGCTCGATGAGGCCCGAGCCGTCGCGCACCGCCAGGAGATTGCCGACGACTTCGACGTCGAACATCCCGCCGCTGTCGACGGCCTCGCGGACCGAGAGCTTGGGCGCGGAGTCGTTGACTGCGACCGGGCTCGCGAGTTCGGTGACCGTCGAGAACTCGGAGAGGTTGACCGAGGGAACGCCGCGGAACTCACGGATGTAGACGTCCTCGATACGGAGGCTCGCACCCTCTTCGATCTCTGTGTGGGGGTCCCAGTCGGTGAACGGCAGTCGGGCACTCTCATCGCCGACGACGCCCGAGAGGATGTCGGTGTCGCCATCGCGGCCGTTGATGGTCCGCTCTTCGACTTCGAGCACTTGGACCTCGACGTTGCGGCCGCGGTCGCCGGGTTCGAGGTCGAGCAGGTCGGCGTCGCCGCCGACGGGGTACTCGACGTCGACCTCCTCGGACGCCATCGCGACGGTCGAACTGTCGTTGAGGTTCAGTTCGGGTTTGCCGTCCCATTCGCGGATGCCCGCGTTGCCGATGGTGATGGAGTCGCCGGCCTCGAAGCCGAAGTCCTGCCACGCGGTGTAGGAGACCTTCCCCGTCCCGTCGGCGAGTTCGCCTTCGCGGATGGTGATGTCGTCGCCCTGATACCGGATGGTCCGGGTCCCGGCGGTCAACACCCGGACGGTCACGTTGACGCTGCCGTCCTCGGTGGTGATGTCGGCGACGTCCTTCGACGAGGGTGTGCTGCCGCCACCACCACCGCCGTGTTTCCGTCGGATGCTCTGTTTCGCCTCGTCCAGCGGCACGCTGTACTGGACCAGGTTCTCTAAGTCTTCCTTGACCTCCTCTTTGTCAACGCCGAGAGCGGAGGCGAGCTCCTCGGCATGGTCGTCTAACTGCATCAGCCACGGCTTGGTCCCCATGCGTTAAAAACCGTTGCACGCGGGAAGCCGGCCCACACCATTGGACGGAGACACGACGGCGTGAGACTGGGCCACCGGTACGGCGCGTGGCTTCGTGCCGTCTCGTCGGCGCGAGCCACTCGTGCGAGGGATGAGCGAACGAGCCTGCGAGTGAGCGAATCGGCTGGTGAGGGTGTGGCCGTGCCGTCGGGTGGGACTGAAAGGGGACGCGTTCTCGACGAAGGCAGGCGACGTAAGCACTGGAGCGAACGAAGTGAGCGAAGCGCGCAGCGAGCCTCCCGAGTCGAGAACGCGTGGGCTTTCTGAATGTTTTCGACTCCACTGACCACAACCGAGTCAGCACCGAGTCTGACGAAAGCCACCAAAAACTCATCTCGGCACGAACTGCTAAGTGCCCTCGCCTTCGACACGACTCCATGACCGAACACGAGTTCGACTGCGACGTGCGCGTCGCCGACGGGAAGACCGAAATCGCCATCAGCGGCACCCAAGAGGCCGCTGTCGTCGTCCGCTCAGAGTCGGGCGAGCGCGTCTACCTGCCGCCGGAGGGCTTCGACGCCGACGCCGACCTCGACAGCCCGTATCAAGCAGCCAGAAGCGACAGCCCGTACCAGTCGGTCGACAGCGACAGTCCGTACCAGTCGGCCCGCGACGACAGTCCGTACCAGTCCATCCGACGCGGTCCCGGCGTGACGAAGACCGCCGACGGCTTCACCATCGTCCACGGCGAGGAAGTGACCGAGTACAGCGTCTACCGGTAGTCTCAGACGCTCGAAAACTAACAAGTCCGACTGCCGCCCTTTTCAGAAGTCGCCCGCGGCGACCCGCTCGTAGACCTCGATGGTCTCGTCGACGACCTCGTCCCACGTCCGCGGTTCGTACTCCGGCGGTCCCTCGCGGGCCAGTGCCTCCTCGATGCCGTCGGCGATGGAGTAGGAGTCGATCTCGACCTCGACCACACAGCCCTCGGGCAGGCATTCGATGACGCCCGCGGGCGTCGAGACGACCTGCGTCCCGGCGGCCAGTGCCTCCGTGACCGTGATGCCGAACGGTTCCGAGAGCGACGGCGAGACGAACACGTCCGCCGAGGCGTAGTAGTCGCCCAGCTCCTCTTCGGGGATGTAGCCGACGAACTCCACCTGATCCGCCACGCCGATGAGTTCGACGAACTTCTTCAACTGCTCGGTCAGATGCCCCTTGCCGCCGACGACGAGCGTCACGTCGGGGTTCCGGAGATGCTTCATCGCATAGAGCAGATGCGAGATACCCTTCTGGTCGGTGTGGCGGCCGACGAAGAAGAGCATATCGCCGTCGATACCCAGTTCGTCCTTCATGTCGCGGCCGGTGATGTGCGGCTCCGTGAAGCCGTTGTGGACGATTGTCGATTCACCGCCGTACTCGCGGTTGAGTTTGTCCGCGAGCAGGTGGCTCACGGAGATGAGGAAGTCCGAGCGGTTGGTGACGCGCTGTTCGGTCTCGACCTCACGCTGCGGCGGGTCGACGTTACGGTCCGACGACAGTGAGTGGAACGAGGTGATCCACTCGATGTCGGCGTCGGCCTGCTGTGCGCGCGATCCCGGCCCGTAGCCGAACCAGTCGTGCGTGTGGACGACGTCGAAGTCGCCCTCGTCGGCCTTCTCGGCGAAGCGCTTGCTCAGCCGCCCGATGCGGGTGATGATGTCGCCGTCACCCGTCGCGACGCCCTCGATGTTCTCGCGGCCTTCCGGCGCGTACTCCGCGGGCAGAATCAGCTCCGCCTCGACGTCGTCGCGCTCTTCCATCCGGTCGAACACTTCGCCGACGTGTGTGTCCAGCCCACCCGTCACGTTCGGTGGGTATCCCCACCCGAGCATCAACACTCGTGGAACCATCTTGGGCTACCTTGCCAGTCACATTATTTAAAAGCCCGCCCCGGTGACTCCTCGCGGAGCCGACGCCGGGTCCGGTACTCGGCCTGAGCCTCGCGACGAGTCCGCATACCGCCGCGTCACTCACTCGTTGTCTTCGAACTCGACACCAGTAAACTCGAACCGTGCCCCACCCGCTTCGCTCTCGGTGATCTGGATCGCCCAGCCGTGGTCGTCGGCGATCTCGCGGACGATGGCGAGACCGAAGCCCGTTCCGTCGGATTTCGTCGTGTAGCCCGAGTCGAACACCTGCTCGCGGCTCTCCGCAGGAATCCCAGGGCCGTCGTCGGCAACGTAGAAGCCATCAGCGAAGGTCCCGACGGTGACGGTCACGTATTCACCGCCGTGCTCGACCGAGTCGCCGGATTCCGTCCGGCTGCTCGTGGAACCGTGTTCCACGCTGTTGCGCAGCAGGTTCTCCAAGAGCTGTCGAAGCCGCGTCTCGTCGGCACGTACCGTCCGGACGGTGTCGACGACGAGTGTCGCGTCGCCGGTCGCGACGCCCTGCCAACAGTCCCGGACGAGCTCGGCAAGGGCGACAGGACTGACCTCGTCGACGCCGCGGCCGACGCGTGCGAGCAGGAGCATATCCTCGATGAGCGTCTGCATCCGGCCGTGTGCGCGTTCGACGACCGCGAGATGGTCGTTGTCGCACTCCTCGCGCCCCAATTCGAGTCGCCCCTGCGCGACGTTGAGCGGGTTCCGGAGGTCGTGAGAGACGAGCGACGCGAACTCCTCCAGCCGTTCGTTCTGTCGCTTGAGTCGCTGGTTCGCCTCCCGACGCTGGAGTTCGTAGCCGACCCAGCCGCTCATGAGGTCGACGAGCGTCACCTCCCACTCGGTGAACTGCTCAGCGTGGGTGTCGGTATCGTAGAAACAGAACGTCCCGTAGACGTCGCCGTCGACAAAGACAGGCGCGCCGAGGTAACAGCCAATCCCCCACTCGGCGTTTCCGCCCCGCTCGAGGAGTTCGGGTGCGTCCCGCTCGATGTCGCCGAGGACGAGCGTCTGCTCCGTGCTCACGGCAACCTCGCAGTTCGTCATCGACAGCGGAATCGTGTCGCCTGCCTCGAGTTGGAATTCGGCGTCGGGGGCGGCGTCAACAACTTCGAACAGATACTCGTCGCCACAGACCTTCGAGAGGGTGCCGTAGGAGACGCCGAGGACGTCCCGGCCGAGCGCGAGCAACGCCTCGACCTGCTCGGTGAACGACTTCTCGCGTGCCGAGATGAGTTCGTACATCTCTTTGAGCACCCGTTCGCGGCCTTCGAGGAGTTCGCGCTGTCGATGCTGTTCGGTCACGTCGCGGAACTGCGAGAAGAGCGCGATGACCTCGCCGTCGTCGTCGGTGACGACACGGTTGTGCCACTCGCAGACGATGCGTTCGCCGTCCTTCCGGATGTTCTCGTTGACGCTGTGTGAGCCGCCGTCGTTGGCGACGAGCCGTTCCATGACGTCGGCGACCGCCTCCTGGTTGTCGTCCGGGACGAGCGTTCCCCACGGCTCTCCCTGCAGCTCCGCTTCGGTGTAGCCGAGGATGTCCTCGGCGGCGTCGTTTAGCCGGACGAGTCGCGCCTCCGAGTCCCACTCGATGACGCCCAGCGAGGACTGCTCGAAGAACAGCGAGAGTCGCCGCTCGTTCGACTCGAAGCGCGCTCGCGAGCGACGGCTCTCGACGGCCGCGGCGACGCGCTCGGCGAGACGGTCGATGTCGGCGTCGGCTTTCGGGAGATAGTCCGAGACGCCTGCACGGATGGCCTCGCTGGCGACCGATTCGCTGCCAGCGTCGGTGTAGAGTACGACGGGGAGACCGTCGTGGTCCGCGTCGCCTCGGACGGCTTCGAGCAGTGCCAGTCCGTCGCTGTCGGGGAGGTCGTACTCCGAGACGAGACAGTCGACGGCCGTCTCGGAGAGCCGTCGCAGCGCGTCCCCGGCCGTCGTCGCCGTCTCGACGTCGAACCGGCCGTCGACGCGCTCCAGACCGTCCGCGACAGCATCTGCGGACCCGTCGTCCCCGACGTAGAGGACGGCAAGCGCGTCCGCAGACGAGAGAGTCATGGTTTCACCCACTTCGCGACACGAAGATAACTGTTTGGTGCGTCACCGGGTCGACACCGGCCACCGCTCGGGGCGCGACGACCGCCGCATGACCCCACCGAAAGCGGTTTTCACACCCCACGCGATTGCCCCGGTATGCACGTCGTCGTCAACGCCGCCACGAGTGCCGACGGAAAGCTCTCGTCGCGGCGGCGCGAGCAGATCAAGATCAGCGGCCCGGAGGATTTCGACCGGATGGACCGCATCCGCGCCGCCGCCGACGCGGTCATGGTCGGTGTCGGCACCGTCCTCGCCGACGACCCCCATCTCGTCCTCGACGTGGAGGACCGCCGCGTCCAACGGCTCAAGAACGGCCGTCCCGGCAACCCCGCCCGCGTCGTCGCCGACTCACGCGCTCGGACGCCGACCGACGCGAGAATCCTCGACGACGAGGCCGTGACTTACCTGCTCGTCGCCGACGTCGCCCCCGACGACCGCGTCGCCGCGCTGGAAGACGCTGGCGCGGTCGTGGTTCGGGCGGGCGAGGAGCGCGTCGACCTCGCTGCGGGCCTCGCAGAACTCGAATCGCGCGACGTGGAGCGGCTGATGGTCGAAGGCGGCGGCGAACTCATCTTCTCGCTGTTCGCGGCCGGGCTGGTCGACGAACTCTCGCTCTACGTCGGCTCGCTCGTCATCGGCGGCCGCGACGCGCCCACGCTGGCCGACGGCGAGGGGTTCGTCGACCGCGAGGAGTTCCCGCAGCTCGAACTGGACTCGGTCGAACGGCTCGACGACGGCGTCGTCCTTCACTACACGGTGTGAGCCGGTCGTGCACGTCGCCGACAAACCGGCTCAATAGTTAAGCCACTGCCACCAGTAGGTATCCCCATGAGTACACCCGAGAGCGCAGGCAAGCCGGTACCCGTCGAGAGCGAAGACCACCTGAACGAACTCGTCGCGGACAACGACATCGTCCTCGTCGACTTCTACGCCGACTGGTGTGGGCCGTGTAAGATGATGGAGCCGACCCTCGAAGAGGTCGCCGCCGAGACCGACGCCGTCGTCGCCAAAGTCGACATCGACGAACTGCAGGAGTTCGCCAAGTCCCAGGGCATCCGCTCGGTCCCGACGCTGAAGTTCTTCGCCGACGGCGAGGAGGCCAAATCCGTCATCGGCGTACAGGACAAAGCGGACCTCGTCGACGTCATCGAACAGCTCTCCTAATCGCGACTCTCGTTTTTTCCACAGAACGAAACGGTCCGGACTGTGACGTCCGAAACGGCTCGGACTCACTCGGATTCCAACGTCTGCAACAGCCCTCAGCGACGACGACGCCAGCCGTTCCGACGCCAGCGACGACGAACCGTCCCGAAGCCAGACCGCTCGTGCTACGCGACGCGCTTGAAGTCGACAGTGTGGTCCGAATCGGCGGTGTGTTCGTCGACGAACTCACGAGCCCGCTCTTCGGAGTCGACGAGCGATTCGGTCTGACAGTCGCGGCAGACGACGTGGAAGGTCCGGTAATGTGACGCCATGTCACAAGCCATGCCCGGACAGGGGGTTAAGTAATCACACCATTATGCCGGTCTCACGGAGAGTAACGACACCGTACCGGCCGGCTGCCGTCTGCGTAATCGGCCGTTAGCCGGGTCAGAAGGGAACGTCCGAGAAGTCCTCGCCATCGTCGGACTCGTGGGCCCACATCCCCGTTCCGGCGTGGACCTCGGAGAGTTCGTCGAACTCGGCGACCATCCGGGTCTTGAGTGCCTGAATCGTCATCGGGGAGATGCCACAGCCCGAACAGGCACCGGTGAGCGAGATCCAGACCTCGCCGGTCTCCTCGTCGATGGCGTCGATGCCGGCGTCGCCGCCGTGCATCTGTATCTGCGGGAAGTTTCGCATCATGAACAGCTCGATACGTTCTTCGAGGCCCTTCTCCGGAGCTGTCGTGCTCATTGGTCGGGGAAGGCGGCCAGCCGATATATGACTTCGTGTCGCGAACGGTGTTGTTGGTCTCGTCGCTGTCGCCAGCAGCGGTGGACCCGACGTCGACAGCGACGAAACCGCCACACGTCGGCGAGGAACTGCCGGTGGGTTCTTCCGAGTGTCACAAGGCATATATCACGATTGAGTGTGATTAACACTCATGGACTACGCACTCTCCGAGGAGCACCGTGCCATCAAAGAGGAGGTCCGCAAGTTCGCCGAGAACGAGGTCGCGCCCGTCGCAAGCGAGTACGACCAAGCGGAGAAGTATCCCCACGAGGTCGTCCAGAAAGCTGCCGAAATGGGGCTGACGGGCGCGCACTTCCCCGTCGAGTACGGCGGCGTCGGCTACTCGTCGCTGGAGAACGCGCTCGTCACGGAGGAACTGTTCGCCGTCGACCCCGGCGTCGGTCTCTGTATCACGAGTGCCGGCTTCGGCGCGGAGGCCATCATCGAGTTCGGCACCGAGGAGCAGAAAGAGCAGTATCTCCCGCCCATCGTCGAGGGCGAGTCCGTCATGGGTGCGGCCATCAGCGAACCGCAGGCCGGGTCGGACGTGACGTCGATTCGGACCCGCGCGAAGAAAGACGGCGACGAGTGGGTTATCGACGGCTCGAAGATGTGGATAACCAACGGCTCCGTCGGCGACTACTTCGTCGTCATGTGCCAGACCGACCCCGACGCCGACGACCGCTATGCGGGCTTCTCACAGATCATCGTCGAGGCCGACCGCGACGGCTTCGAGGCCGACAAGATAACGGGAAAGCTCGGCATCCGCGCCAGCGACACCGCCGAACTCTACTTCGACGGCGTCCGCGTGCCCGAGGAGAACCTCGTCGGCACGGAGGGGATGGGCTTTCTGCAACTGATGCAGTTCTTCGACGAGACGCGCACCGCGGTCGCCGCACAGGGCGTCGGCATCGCGAAGGGTGCCTGCGAGCGCGCGCTCGACTACGCTCAGGAGCGCGAGCAGTTCGGCCGCTCTATCGGGGAGTTCCAGGCGATTCAGCACAAGCTCGCCGATATGCACATCCGTACAGAGGCCGCCCGACAGCTGACCTACAAGTCGGCGTGGAGCGTCGACAACGACGAAGGACAGCTGACGGCACTGGCGTCGATGGCCAAGGAGTTCGCCTCGCGGGTCGCCACCGACGCGGCCGACGAGGCCGTCCAGGTCTTCGGCGGCGCGGGCTACGTCAACGACCACGACGTCGAGCGGCTCTACCGCGACTCGAAGATCACGCAGATCTACGAGGGGACGTCGGAGATTCAGAAGAACATCGTCGCCCGCGAGCTGCTCGGTAAGGGCTTCTGACCGGGTTGCGGGCGGCCACGGCAAGCCATCGAACCGCGGTGACAACGCCGCCTCGTCGCCCCGTCGCCTCGCCGCCTCGCCGCCCCGTCACTTCGTCGCTCCACCGCCCCGTCACCAGTCGCCCGTCGCCCCGTCGCTCTGCCATCCGACCTGCTGTCCTCGGCACGTGTCAACATCGGGGAGGGCTTTTAAGCTCGGAGGTGGTATCCCGAGATATGATTTCACTCGACGAGGCCGTGACAGCACGACTCGAATCGCACGGCGCGCGCTTCGAGGTGCTCATCGACCCCGACGCAGCGTTGGCGATGAAACGCGGCGAGTTCGACGGCGAGCTGGAGGACGTCATCGCCGCCGAGGACGTCTTCGAGGACGCCTCCCGCGGGGACCGCCCCGCCGAGAGCGACCTGGAGAAGGTCTTCGGCACGACCGACCCGATGCAGATCATCCCCGAGGTCGTCGAACGCGGGGAGATTCAGATCACGGCCGAACAGCGTCGCGAGATGCAAGAGCAGAAGCGCAAACAGCTCATCAACAAGATCGCCCGTAACGCGGTCAACCCGCAGATGGACGACGCCCCGCATCCGCCGGAGCGGATCGAGCGCGCGCTGGAGCAGGCGGGCTTCAAGATCGACCCGATGGAGACCGTCGAGTCGCAGGTCGACGACGCGCTGGACGCGCTGCGGCCGGTCATCCCGATCCGCTTCGCCGAGGTCACCATCGCGGTCAACCTCCCCGCCGAATACGCCGGGAGCGCGCAGGCGCGCGTCCGGACCTTCGGCGACCTGGAACGCGAGGAGTGGACGAACGACGGCGGCTGGGTCGGTGTCCTGACGTTCCCCGCGGGGATGCAGAACGACTTCTACGACCTCGTCAACGACCTCACCAGCGGCGAGGCCGAGACGCGCATCGTCAAGGACAAAGACGAACTCAACACGCGGTAACGCGGTCGGGACGTCATTTTCGTGTGGCTGCGTTGCTACCGACAGTGCCATGGACGAGCGACGCGGTCGCTGGCAGAGATGGAAAACGGCCGTCGAATCTCACGACTGAGCCGGTCGGTTGAGAGAGAAGAAAATCTACTGAATGTGGCCTTCGCGGCGGAGCTGGTCGGCGTCCTGGTCGGTGTAGCGCCATTCGATGTTGGCCTTCTCGTCCTGCCAGGACCACGGTTCGCAGATGACGACGTCGTCCTCGTTAATCCACGTCCGGTACTTCATGCGGCCGGGGATGCGGCCGAGTCGTTCTTTGCCGTCTGCACAGCGGAGACGGACGTGGTTGCCACCGAGTCGTTCTGTGACCACGGCGAACACTTCGTCTTTGTTGGGCATCCGAAGGTTACGGCGCCCGGATTCTTCGCTCATAATATAGCTGGGACACGCAAACGGTTAAATCATTGGAGATGCGCGCTATCGTATACCACGGGGTCCCGGCAAACGAGGGGAGTGAAACGGACGAGAATCGGTCGGAAGAGAAGAGCCGTACGACCGTCGGAGACCGCCTGAGAGCGCGTTATCCCTTCTTGAAGCCGAGGAAGAAGCCAGCGGCGAACCCGCCGGAGATCGAGAGCGTCGAGAGGATCGTCATGACCCAGTCCGGCGGCGCGCCGGTCGCGGCGTCCTGACTGGTCTCGACGAGGCCCGCAGTGAGCCTGTCCCAGTCGACGGTGAGGATTTCGCGCGATTCGAGGAACTTGAACAGCGCGAGCTCGATACCGACGAGGATCGCGATGATCTTGGCCACCTTCTTGGCGGCGAATCCGATGATGCCACCGATGATCGCTCCGGAGCCGGCTTCGATGCCGAGCTGCTGGAAGTCGATGGCGATGGGGAGACCAGATTGCAGCATAGTCACAAATCCGTCACTCTCGGTTAAGACCTTTGTGCCCGACCGTCGGACACACGTCAGCCGCGCCGACAGGTCGGATGGAGTGAGTGGTTCCTCGTCGCCGGGGAGGTTCGGGAGACTGACCGGCCGCGTGTCGCCGGGAAGCTTCAAGAGTACCCGTCGCCTACCCGCGACTATGGAGCAGTCGGAAGAACGTGAGGTGAAGAACCCCCACCCCTGAGGTGGTCGGCGTCGACATCAGCGGTCGCCACGAGGAGGCTGGCGAGTATCTGATGGTCGCCGCCGCGGTCCACGCGGTCGTCGACTCGACGCGCATCCGCAGCGTCGAGGGGATGGGCTTTGCGACCAGCCGCGCCCAGCCGACGCTGGACGCGACGCTCGCCGTCGTCGCCGAGGCCGTCGCCGAGTTGCCGAACACGCCTGACGGGCCGGTCGTCTCCGAGCGCGGCGAGTTCTACGAGGAGCCTGCCGAACGTGTCGAGTTGGAGTTTCGGCCACCGTTCAAGTACATCGAGAGCATAGCCGAACGCGAAACAGTGCAAGCCGCCCACTACGCCGCCTACGCCGCCCGAGAGCTACTGTTATGACAGGGACGAAAGCCGTCGTCGCCAAACGCGTCGACACCGGAAGTGCCGATTTGGAAGAGATCACCGACCTCGCCCGCTCTGCGGGCTACGACGTCGTCGGCTCGCTCACGCAGACGCGTGAGGAGGACGCCGCCTACGGCTTCGGAAAGGGGAAGGTCGACGAGTTGGCCGCAGTCGTCAGAGAGACGGATGCGGACGTCGTCGTCGTCGACAACCGACTCGGGCCGTATCAGACCTACAACATCGGCCAGAAACTGCCCGAGGGCGTCGAGGTCGTCGACCGATTCACGCTCATCCTCGACATCTTCGGCCAGCGGGCACACACGCGAAAGGCGCAGCTCCAGGTCGAACTCGCCGAGTTGCGGTACGAACTCCCCCGCGCCGCCGCCAAGGCCAGCCTCGCCAAGCGCGACGAGCGGCCGGGGTTCATGGGACTCGGCGAGTACGACGAGAGCCGCGAGCGCGACATCAAGTCCCAGATCGCCAACATCAAGCAGGAACTCGACGCCATCGCCGACAAGGAGGAGACCCGCCGCGCCGAGCGTCGGGAGTCGGGCTTCGACCTCGTCGCGCTGGCGGGCTACACCAACGCGGGCAAGTCGACGCTGATGCGCCGGCTGGCCGAGGACCTCGACGTCGACGAGAACGAGGACCTCCATCCGGACCTCCAGACGACCGCCGAGTCGCAGGACGAGCTGTTCACGACGCTCGGAACGACCACCCGCCGCGCCGACACCGGGATGCGGAACGTCCTCCTGACAGACACGGTCGGGTTCGTCTCGAACCTGCCGCACTGGCTGGTCGAGTCGTTCCAGTCGACGCTCGACTCGGTCTATCGTGCAGACCTCGTGCTCCTCGTTGTCGACGCCAGCGAGCCCGTCGAGGAGATGCGCGAGAAGCTCGTCACCTGCCACGACACGCTCTACGAGCGCAACGAGGCACCCATCGTCACCGTCCTCAACAAGGCCGACAAGGTCGACCCCGAGGAACTCGAAGAGAAGAAGCAGGCACTCACCGCGCTCGCGCCGAACCCCGTCGTCGTCTCGGGGCTGACCGGCGAGAACGTCGCGGAACTCTGCGAACGCATCGAGGCCGACCTCCCCGAGTGGCACGACGAGCGGCTGATGCTCCCGATGACCGACGACACGATGAGCGTCGTCTCGTGGATTCACGACCACGGCCACGTCGACGCCGAAGAGTACACCGACGACAACGTCATGCTGGAGTTCAAAGCACGCCCCGAAATCATCGAGAAGGCACGCTCGAAGGCGGCGGACCTGTCGGTCGCGGCGAACTGACGGCCGAGTCTTCGCTCTCTCTATCTCTCACCGCCGGATTCCGCACACCCCCGAGACATATTTATGCATATTCAGATAGAACAGAAATTCGAATGACGATGGGAGGGACACCCGAGCTGTTCTGGGAGGAGGGCGACAGTCTGGCGGGGACGACCGAGGCACTGGCTCCCGAGAGGCGGGTCGTCGCCGACGCCGACGGCGTCGACACGTGGCTCGAGGAGAAGGTCGGCGACAGCCTCCGAACCGTCGGTCTCTACGACGGAACGACGCTCGAACTGCTGTTCGTCCGGCCGGACGTCGTGACCACGTACGACGAGGGTGACTTCGAAGACATCGCTCGTGAGATGGGCTTCGCGTCCGCGCTCACCGACAAGCACAAAGAGCGGGTCTACGAGGTCGGCGACCTCGACCACGTCGTCCGCGGGTTCGAGGAGGCGACGATGGTGCGCATCCCGATCGACGAGCACCGAGGCGTCTTCTTCTCGTTCGACGCGAGCGAGGAGGTCGAACTACCGACGCTCGTCGAAGAGCTTCAGTCGGCCGTCGACCCCGAGTTCCGATAACCTACTTGACCGCGCGCTTCTCCTTCGACAGCACCTCGACGTCCGTAATTCGAGTGCCCGGATACTGCCCCTCGCTGTCCTTCTCGGCGGCCTTCACCATGTCCCAGACGACGTTGAGTCCCGTCGTCACGCCCTCCAACGCTTCCATCTCGACGCCCGTCTTGCCCGTCGTCTCGACGGCGACTTCGAGGACGACGCGGTCCTCGTGGACCGTGAAGTCGGTGTCGACGTTCGTGATGGGAATCTGGTGGCACATCGGAATCGTCTCCCAGGTGTGCTTGACGGCCTGAATCGCACCGATGCGGGCCGTCGCGAGGACGTCGCCCTTCGCGATGCCGTCGTCGTGAATCGCCGCGACCGTCGACGGCTGGAGATGGATGACACCGCGGGCGACCGCCCGGCGGGCCGTGTCGGGTTTCGCGCCGACGTCGACCATCTGGACGTTGCCCTCCGTGTCGGTGTGGGTGAGGTCGTCGCCAGTGTCTCCCTGTTTCGTCGGCGTCGGGTCGTCCGAGGGGTCACTCATCGTCGTCACCCCACAGTGCCAGCGGCAGTTCGTCCACGAGGTCCGTCGCCACCAGCCCGTAGCCCTGTCTGTCGACCACGCGGTCCCCCGCACGGCCGTTGACGTAGGCCGCGATGGCCGCGGCGTCGACGAGCGGCTGTGTGCAGGCCAGCGCGCCCGTCGCGCCCGCCAGCACGTCGCCCGTCCCGCCGACAGTCATACCGGGGTTGCCCGTCCGGCCGATGCGGGTCGTCTCGCCGTCCGAGACGATGTCGTAGGCACCCTTCACGAGCAGCGTGTGGCCGACCTCGGCGGCGAACTCGGTCACCAGCCCTTCGCGTTCGCGCCAGTCGTCGCTCGTCTCCCCGCCCATCTTCCGCAACTCGCCCTGATGTGGCGTACAGAGCAGGTCGGCGTCCGTCTCGACCTCGGGGACGACCTGGAGCGCGTCGGCGTCGACGACGGCGGTGCCCGAAAAGCCAGCCAGGAAGTTCGAGACAGCTGTGAGCGTCGCCTGCGCGTCGCCGAGACCGGGACCGAGGACCGTCACGTCGTGCTCCGCAGCGAGCGACTGGACGTGGTCGACGGCCTCGGGAGTGAACCGCTCGCCCTCGAAGGGTCGGACGATGAGGTTCTCCGAGTAACCCTGGATCTCGTCGGCCACGTTGTTCGGGCAGGCAACCCGCACGAGGTCGGCACCGGCCCGGAGCGCGGCCTGTGCGGCCAACGCAGGCGCGCCGGTGTACGGCCCGCCACCGACGACGAGCACCTCGCCGTGGTCGCCCTTGTGGCTCGCGGACTTCCGGGTGAGTCGGGTCAGGTCGCCGGGACCGACGAAGGTCTCGGCGGCCGCGGGGATGCCGATGTCGGCGACGGTCACCTCGGTCTTCAAACTCTCCAGACCGGGCTTCATGTCGTGGAAGGTCACGACGTGGTCCGCCTCGACTGCGCCCGCAGCGGCCTCGCCGGTGTTCGCGTCGACGCCGGAGGGGACGTCGACGGCGACGACGAGGGCGTCAGAGTCGTTGATGGCGCGGGCCGCAGTCGCTTCGGGTTCTCGGAGCGACCCGGTGATACCCGTCCCGAGCATCGCGTCGACGACGACGTCGGGGTCGTCGAGCGCGAGGTCCGCCGAGTCGCGGACGACCTGTGTCTCGAACTCGGCGTCCTGCAGGGCATCCCAGTTCTCGCGGGCGATGTCGGTCGTGATGGTTTCAGCGCGGCCGAGCAGATGAACCGTCACGTCGTAGTCCTTCAGGAAGCGGGCCGCGACGAGGGCGTCGCCGCCGTTGTTGCCGCGGCCACAGACGAGGGCGACCTGCGCGCCCTCCTCTGAGGCCTCGCGGACGGCGCGGGCGACGGCGTTGCCGCTGGACTCCATCAGCTGTTTCTGTGGGACCCCCAGTGCCGCCGCGTTGCGGTCGACGACGGCCATGCGTTCGGCGGTTATCATGGCTCGCGCTTCGCTCGGGGCGGTGTTAAGATGTGGGTGTCCGAGAGTGAATCAGTTGCCCGCGGCCGACTCCTGATGTCCGCTCGTCTTCCCCGCGAGCCAGTTGCCGACCAGCGCGCCGACGATGCCCGAGAGACCGACGAGCGTGGTCGCAAGGAGGACGTAGCCGAGCAGCATCAGCCCCTGAAGAACGGTGAACCACGCCGGTTGGTTCAGGCCGACGATGTAGCCGAGCGGTTCGGCGACCTGCAGGAGTACCGGCAGCGAGCCGACGAGACCGACACGGAAGCCGACCTGCGTGGGCGTCTCCGGGCGGCCGTGAAAGAGGTAGCCGCCGACGAAGCCCGCGAGGACGACGAGAGTGAAGTCCAGATTTCCCGAGGCCATCTGCCAGTAGTCGAGTCCGACAACGATGGCAGTGAGACCGCCAGCGACGACGGCGAACCGCCAGTAGGTGGCGGTCAGGAAGTCACGGAGCGCTCGGAGCGGACGAAGTGGATGGAGGGCCATGCTGACTTGTTCACAACGAAATAACATAAGCACGCCGCTCACGCTGGACCCAGCCGACGAGTCGTGTCAGTCAGAATGTAAACGCAACGAGGTGTGTTAACTGATTCCGAACCGTTTAGTTGGTGGAACTGCAATCAGAAGTAATGTCCGGACTCCTACCGTCCGAACCGCCCGAGGGGGAGGACCACGACGACGAGGGTGACCTCCGCGTCCTCTGGCTCGACGACGAGGAGTCTGACGAACTCATCAGTTCGCTCTCGTCGGAGACGGCCCGCTCGATTCTGACCGCCCTCTATGACGCCCCCGAGACGGCCTCGGAACTCTCCGAGCGCGTCGACACCTCCATCCAGAACGTCCGCCACCATCTGACACGACTCCAAGACGCCGGCCTCGTCGAGGTGAAAGACATCCGCTACTCGGTCAAGGGCCGGGAGATGAACGTCTACGGGCCCGTCGACGACTCGCTCGTCGTCTGCGTCGGCAGCGCGGACGACCGCTCGTCCTTCCTCGACTCGCTCAAACGACTCGTCGGCACTGTCGCCGTCCTCGGCGTCCTCAGTCTGCTCGTCCAGTTCGCGTTCGGCGCGGGCGTCGTCGACCTCGGCGGGCCGGCCGGTGGTCCCCGTGTCGGCGACAGTCTCGGTGGCGCGGCCGGACCAGTCCTCGGCCTCCTCCCGCCGGGCGTCGCCTTCCTCGCGGGCGGGCTGCTCGTCCTCGCGCTCGTCGCCGGGTGGGAATACCGGCGGAGGTAACCCAATGAAACGGAGTCGGTCTCGCGGGAGGTGGGAGCCGTGAGCCGCCGTCGGATAGCCCTGCAGCTCTTCGTGACGCTCCTCCTCGTCTCGGCGGCCGGGCTGCCCGCAGTCACGTCCACTGCGGTCGGTGGGGGGAGTGAGACGGGCGGCTTCGCCGACGGCCACTGGCGACTCTTCACCGAGGCGGCTGGGAGCGAGGAGAGCGAGGAGAGCGAGGGGAGCGAAGCTGGGACTGCGGCACCCACGGCGACTCAGACCGACCCCGCCGAAGAGCATCCGTGGCTGACACTCCACCAGACTCGGTCCCAACCGACCGACGGCGTCCAGGCCATCCGCGCCGACGAACTCCACGAGCAGGGCGTCACTGGCGAGGACGTCCGCGTCGGCGTCGTCGGCAGCACGTTCGCCGCCGACCACGAGGCCATCGCGGGGCACGTCGCCGACCACTACAGCGTCGAGCGGCCGCCGGTCCGGCCGCGGAGCGAGACGGGCCACGACACCGCCGTCGCCGAGGTCGTCACGCGGACCGCACCGGGTGCGGACCTCTATCTCGCCGAGGTGGGGACGAGTCCGACCGGTGACTCCTACGCCGACGCCGTCTCGTGGCTCGTCGCCAACGACGTCGACGTCGTCGTCGACGCCGGGAGCTACTTCTCGACGGCGGACGGCGACACGGACCGCATCGCCGCCGTCGCCGAGAACGCCTCCGACGACGGGGTGGTCTTCGTCACCTCCGCGGGCAACTACGGCGACCGCCACTGGCGCGGCGTCGACGACGGCGAGGGCTGGGTCGAGTTCGCCCCGGACTCGGAGGCCAACCCCCTCGCCGACGGCACCGCCACGAGCGGCCGAGTCTCGCTGCGGCTCTCGTGGAACACCTCGGCCGACTACGACCTCTATCTCTACCGCAAGGGGACGGCGCGTGACCCGGTCGTCGCCAAATCGGTGACGCGGCAGAACGGGACGAACGCCACGGCGACGGAGACCATCAACGCCGTCGTCCCGAAGGGCGTCTACTACGTCGGCATCTACGCTCACGACGCGGGCGGGACGGCCGACGCTGACGGCGCGAACCGTACGAGTCACACGAACGCTACGAGTCCCGCGAACCACACGACCCCCACGACCAGTCGGCTCCGGCTGTTCTCGACGACGACGTCGCTGACGCACACGACGTCGGGCAGCATGGTCGCGCCCGCGACGAGCGGCTCGGTCATCGCCGTCGGAGCCATCGACGTCCGGAGCGGCCAGCTCCGCGACTACAGCTCCCACGGCACCGACGAGTTCGACGTCGACGTCGGCGCGCCGGACGGGGTGGGAACGCGCGTCACCGGGACGTTCTACGGGACCTCCGCGGCCGCGCCGTACGTCGCAGGCACGGCGGCACTCGTCGAGTCCTCCTACGACGGGCTGTCGCCGCGCGAGGTCGAGCAGTTGCTCGAACGGACGGCGGACGGCGAAAGTCGGCGACTCGACGCGGTCGACGCCGTCGAGGCGGCTGCCGCGGTTCGGCGTGCGAACGTCGACGGCCACGACGGCCACGAGGTCGACAGCGTCGGCGGCGTCGACGACATCGATGACTTCGACGATATCGACGACACGGCCGAGGGAAACGGCCCATGACAATCCTCGCCGCACAGTTGAATACGCACGCGACCGAGAGAGACGACATGGGAGCCGACCGACCCGTCCGGAGCCGTCAGTGACGCCTGCCTCCGAGAGGCGGCGTCGAAGCGGTCCGCGCGCGGAGCCGCGGATTCGAGAGTACTGGAGTTGGATCGCCGTCGCGCTGTTCTTGCTCGTGACGGTCGACCTCCTGACGTCGCTCTATGCGGCCGCCGCCGTCGGCGTCGGTGCCGAGAGCAATCCGCTGATGCGGTGGCTCCTCGGACAGTCGGTTCCGGTCGTCGTCGGCGTCAACGTCCTCGCGGTCGTCCTCGTCGCAGTGGCCTTCGCCGGAGTGATGCGGATGCTCCGGGTGACGCCCGCGCCGTACGACCGCTACTTCGCGTTCGGGATCGAACTCTGGCTCGGTCTGCTGCTCGCCGCCGGGCTGTTCGTCTTCGCGAACAATCTCTCGGTCGTCGTCCTCGGCGACAGTCTGCTGTGAGTTTCGTCGTCGCCAGCAGGCCGCCCCCATCGACGGGCCGACCTCGCCGACAAGCCGCCCTCGCTGACGACACCCCAGCCGAACCCTTTTGTCTGAGAAGGCGACCACGCTCCGATACAGCTAACCATGACGGACAGTGAGGAAGCGACGTGACCTGGGAGTCGGTGTTCGGCCACGCGGAGCCGTATCCAGAACAGGCGGCAGGCATCGAGACGGCCATCGAGACCGCAGACGACGGCGGCTTCGTCGTCCTCGAAGGTGCCTGTGGGACTGGCAAGACCATGCTCGCGCTGACGGCGGGCATCGACCGCGTGCGCGACCCCGACTCCGACTACGAACGCGTGGTCGTCCTCACGAGCGTCAAACAGCAGCTCCGACAGTTCGAGGACGACCTCCGCACCATCAACGACAACCTCCCCGACGACTGGCGACCCGTCTCCGGGCTGACGCTCGTCGGCAAGGCGGACGTCTGTCCGTACAGCCGCGAGCGCGTCGCTGGCATCGACGAGAAGAACGTCTACGACCGCTGTGAGGGACTCCGCGAGCGGACGCGAAACCTCGTCGGCGACGGCGGCGACACCACCGCCGCGAGCCTCGTCTCGCAGGCCCGGAGTGCCCAGACCGGACTCGCCGACTCAAGCTCCAGCGGTCCCGACTATCTCGAGACCGCGGGCGACCCGACGCCCTACTTGCCAGAAATGCCCGAGTACGGCGACACCGAGTTCTGCCCGTTCTACGCGCAGTTCCTCGACGACCTGCCGGAGGACGGCGACCCCATCGAGGCCGTCCCGTTCGACTTCGACAGTCAGGGCCTCATCGAACCCGACGACCTCGTCTCGCTCTCCGCTGGCTTCGGCACCTGTCCCCACTCGATGATGGGCGCGGTGCTTTCCCACGTCGAGGTCGTCGTCGGCAACTACTACCACGCCTTCGACCCGACGACGGCGTCGACGTTCACCGGCGCGCTGCTCGACGACTCGACGTTCCTTGTCTGCGACGAGGCGCATATGCTCGAACCGCGCGTCCGCGACCTCGTCAGCGACGCCGTCGGTGACGTGAGCCTCCGCGACGCCGAATCGGAGCTGACGCGCGTCATCCAGCCCGTCGAGTTCGAGGACGACGGCGCGAAGTCGACCGGCGCGCAGACGATGGACGCCCAACTCGTCCGCGCCGAACTCGAGGAGTCAGACGTCACGCTCAGCGAGTTGAAGGAACTCCGGTCGTTCGTCCGCGACCTCCGCGAGGAACTCGACCGGCGCGTCACGGCCCACCTCGACCACGTCCAACCCGACTGGCGGGCCGATTTGACCCAACTGGACGACCACGAACTTCCCCTCCGGGACCCCGAGGTCCCCGCGACCGACGAGATCACCGAGTGGGCAGGAGAGGAGGGCTACGACGGCGGCGTCTGGGCGCGCGCCGAGATCATCGGTTCGACCGTCGCCCGCATCCTCAACTCCGCCGAGGAGGAGGACAAGAAACGGGTGACGCCCGGTGTCGGCCGCGTTCTCGGCGAGTGGTACCGCCAGGACCACGAGCGCTACTTCCGCGAAATCGAGTTAGAGAGAACGTGGGACGAGACGCAGCCACCGGACTCGTGGCGACGCGCCTACAACGCCCGGCTCGCGCTGCACAACTGCGTCCCGAGCGACGCCATCGGCGACCGGCTCGCCGAGTTCGGCGGCGGCGTCCTGATGAGCGCGACGCTCGAACCGCTCGACGTCTTCCGTCGCGTCTCGGGACTCGATTACTTGGAGGAAGAAGGCCGCCCCGTCGTCGAACGGACCTTCGGTCTTGGCTTCCCCGAGGAGAACCGTGCGAGCTTCGCGGTCGACGCGCCGAAGTTCACCTACGGCAACCGCGGGTCGCCGGGCGAGGACAACGAGACGCGCCGCGTCTACGCCGACTCGGTCGCGGAAGTCGCCCGACGCCCCGGCAACGTGCTCGTCGGGATGCCGAGCTACGGCGAGGCCGAGTGGATCGCGAGCGTCCTCCGCGAGCGACTGGACAAGCCTGTCCTCGTCGACGAGTCGAGTGACGACGTCGCCACCGAGTCGCTGAAGACGGACTTCTTCGGCGGGCAGGACAAGGTGCTCGTGACCAGTCTGCGAGGGACGCTCACCGAGGGCGTCGACTACCGCGGCGACCGCCTGTCGGCCGCCGTCGTCTGCGGCGTCCCCATCATCAACACGGCCAGTCCCCGAACCAAAGCGCTCGTGACGGCCTACGACCGGGAGTTCGGCAGCGACGGGAGCGCGGCGGGTCGTGGTACTGGCGGCGGCGGTGGCGGCGGTGGAAGCCGAAGCGGCTTCGAGACCGCCCTGACTGTCCCGGCGGTCCGCAAGGCGCGGCAGGCCATCGGCCGCGTCATCCGCGGAAGCGACGAGGTCGGCGTCCGCGTCTTCGTCGACGGCCGCTACGCTCGCGAGTCGTGGAACAGCGTCCGCGAGTATCTGCCCGAAGAAGAGCGCGAGGAGTTCCGTCCGGTGAGTCCCGATATGCTGTCGTTCGCGCTCGACCGTTTCTGGGACGGCGAGGCGAGTCTCTAAGTCACACCGACTGAGTCGACGAGTCGACTCAGGGCAGGAGGAAGTAGAAGAAGACGAGGTAGCCGCCGACGAGGACGCCGCCGTCGAGCCGGGAGATGTCGCGGTTGTTGAGCATGATGGCGATGATGCCGAAGGTGAAGACGATGAGCACCGGGAAGTCGAAGCTGAGCGTGTCCGTGGGGACGTTGAGCGGGACCATCAGCGCGAGCACGCCGAGGACAGCGAGGATGTTGTAGATGTTGGAGCCGACGACGTTGCCGATGGAGAGTTCTTCCTCACCGCGAGCCGCGCTGACGACGGAGGCCGCCAGTTCCGGCAGCGACGTCCCGAACGCGAGCACCGTGAGACCGACGAAGCGCGGCCCGAAGCCGAGTGCTTCGAGCGCGCCCTGGCCGCCCTGGATGAGCCAGCGCGAGCCGAGCAGGAGCAACAGGAGGCCGCCACCGAGCTTCGCGAAGTCCATCAGCTTGGGGTCGACGTCCTCGTCGAGGTCGACCTCGTCGGACTCGACTTCACCCTCGGTCTGCTGCATCCGGTAGAACAGATAGCCCGTGAACGCCGCGAGCAGCAGGAGAAACACCCCACCGTCGAAGCGACCGAGAGTACCGTCGAGTCCCAGACCGACGAGGAGCACCGCCGCGAGCACCATGAAGGGCACGTGCTCGCGGAAGACGTCCTCGTTGACAGAGAGCGGCCGGATGAGCGCGGCGATGCCGAGCACGAGACCGATGTTGGCGATGTTGGAACCGATGATGGCTCCCAGCCCGAGGCTCGTCGAGTAGTCGAGTCCCGAGAGGATGGCGACGAACAGTTCGGGCGTCGTCGTCGCGAAGGCGACGACGGTGACGCCGACGATCGCGGCCTTGAGTCCGAAGCCGAGCGCGAGGCGGGCGGCACCGTCGACGAGGAGTTCGGCACCGAGATACAAGAGGAGAATGCCCACGACGAGATAGAGCGTGTTCGTCGAGAGCAGCACGTCGGCTGCCGAGACTCCCCCGCCGGTCTGGAGTACCACCGGTGTGTCAGGAGATAACAGATAGCTCGATAAGTCGGCCGAACGGAACATTACCGGTCGGTAGCCGACAACGAGTGATAAATCCGCCGAGTCAGCCATCAGGAACAATAATTATGAATCTGAGAGAATCAACAGTCCAGAGGAGTCAGTAGCGCGGAGGGAGCTTCGGGCGCGCGGTGCGTCGGTGGCGGTGCGTGAGAGGGGTCGTGGGTCAGTTCTCGGTCCACTCGGCCTTGCAGTCGTCGTCACAGAAATGCCGGTGCTGGACGATACCGTCCTCGACAGACGTGAGCACGCGGTGTGTGGGCGATTGGATGATCAGTTCGCCGCAGGTCGCACACTCGGGTGCGTTGCTCTCGTCTACGTCCTCACCGAGGTCAGAGGTGGGGTCAACCATGTTCCGGAAGAGTCGTCGCTGGCGGCACTTCAATCCGACTGCGACGGCAGTTTCGGCCGAAGGGAGAGCCTGCCGACCGCTACGTTCGGCTATGGAGTCCTCTTAGCGGGGTTTATGTGGCCGCCGCGGGTTTTCTCACCCGAGTCATGTCAGGCGTCGACACGGAGTTCGAGGCGGTGGACCGTCGGAGAGACACGGATACGCGGACGGGACGCGACTTCGACCTCCACAGTGTCGTCGTCAGCGACGGAAACGGTCCCGACGAGTGTACCATCTTTCCGCGACAACGCGGCCACCTGGACAGAACCACGGTCTGGCTCTCGGCGAACTTCGACTGCTTCGTCGACCTCGCCGACGCCTGCTAGCCGGAGATCATCTCGCGGAGGTCCTCGGGGTCGACGGCGACGCCGTGGTCGTCCCACATATGTTCGAGCATGACGGCGACGAGCTGTTCGTCGTCCTCCGACGTGACCTCGTAGGGACAGCCCGGCCGACAGACGAGCTTCCGGCTCCAGCCCATGGGTTGTGCGTCGTGAGGAGTCGGTGAGTGGTACGTGTTTCTCGGGGTTTCGAGACGGTTTCGTTCGTTGAGGGGACGATTACCAGCCGTTCGTCCGCCTATTCTCCGTCCCACTGCGCATCTGACAACGTCCGCTGGACGGCCTCCTCGCCGACGGCGGCCGCCAGTGCCTCGAAGCCCTGTCGCTCGGCGCGGTCGCGGGCGTTGGCGACGAGTCGGGAGACGATGAACTCCGGGGTGGACTTGCCGACGGTGCCGAACCGCGGCTGGTAATCCACCTGTAGCGCGAGGTCCTGGGTCAGCCCCTCGGCGAAGATGCCGTCGATGCGCGCCTGCGATGGCAGCGGACTCAGCTCGTCCGCGAGATGCGTCACGTAGACGCCGAGCGCGCCGCGGTCGACGGTCAGTTGGACCAGTCCGTTGAGCAGGTCGGCCGCTCTGCCGGGTTCGGTGATGGCTTCGAACTCGTCGACGAGCATCAGTGCCCGCCCGTCGTCGGTCAGCGGCGGGACGATGGATTTCAGCGTCGACTCGAGGACGCCCGCGTTGAAACTGGCGTGTCGTCGGTGGAAGACGACCGTGTCGAACGCGCCGATCTCCGCGGCCTCCGCGGGCACGGGCAGTCCCATCGCGGTGAGCAGGACGACCTGACAGAGCGTCTCGAGCAGGGTCGTCTTCCCGCCGGAGTTCGCCCCCGTGAGGACCGTCACGCGGTCGCCGGAGGGGGGTGTGATGTCGCCCGCCGCGCCGTTGCCTGCGCGGTCGACGCCAGCGTTGCCAGCGAGGGCGTGTTCGCCGACGCCGTAGGTGACGGGTTGGACGTCGCCCGAGAGGAGCAGGTTCCGCGCGCCAGTCACGGCGAGACCGTCGTCGACGAGGGTCGGCCGCCGGAGGTCGTGCGCCTCGGCGAACCGCGCCAGCGACAGGGCGAAGCCGATGTCGTCGACGGCGGCGACCGCGGCGTCGACGTCGTCGCGGGCGGTCTCTACCGCCTCTCGAATCTCCGCCTCGACCGTCTCCTCGCGGTCTGCGACCTGTTCCTCCAAGTCCGCCGCCAGCGCGCGCAGCGTCGTACTCACGAAGTCCGCGGCGTCGACGGGGTCGTCGGCGGCGGCGCGTTGGACGTCGCTCCGCGTCAGGTCGGTCTCGCGGGTGACGTACTCGACGACGGCGTGTTCGAAGTCGTCGAGCGTGCGGACGCCCGAATCGCGGACGGTGTCGAGCACGTCGAAGGCGTCGTTGGCGAGGGATTTCGCCGCCTCGTGCTGGCGACGCAGGCGGTCGAGTTCGTCGTCCGCGCCGTCGACGACGCGGCCCTCGGAGACGTAGCCGAGCGCGCCCGCCGCCTCACGGAGCGCGTCGGGGTCGACGTCGTCGAGTGCGGCGAAGGTCTCGCCGCGGAGTCCGGCCTCGCGGAGCGCGAGCGCGGTCTCGACGGCCGCGCGTTCGGTCCCGCCACGCTCGTCGTAGCGGGCGAAGGCGTCGAGGACAGCGTCTCTGTCGGCCTCGTCGAGCGAGTCCCACGCCTCGCGGGCGGCGAGTACGCTGTCGAGGCGGTCGGTGATGGCCTCGCGGTCGGTCAGCGGCGTCAGGACGCGAATCCGGTCGGCAGCGTGTTCGGTGACAGCGTACTCACCGGCCAGCGAGAGCAGTTCGTCGTAGACGTTTCGGGCGTCCGAGGTGCCGAGCATCGACATCCCCGCGTCGCCGTTGGCCCGCCGGAGGATGCGCGTGGCTCGGCCGCGGGTGATGCCGGCGTCGGCGAGCGCGCGGAGGTCCGCCGACTCGATGGCGTCGATGGCGGCCTCGGTCCCGAGCGCGTCGGTGAGCCGTGTCTTCGTCTTCGGTCCGACTCCCCAGTAGTCCTCCAGTCGCATACCTGGTGTGGTATGGCCGCTGGCTTAGTGGTTACCTGTCGCTCGTCGTGAACGGACTCGGCGCACGGGTTCCGGTACCTCGCGCGAAGCGTGTCGCTTACTGGGCGGGGACCGTCTCGGCCCGCCGCGCGCAGTCTGCAAGAAGTCGTGTGAGGGTCTGTACCGCTTCCTCGTGGCGGTCTCTCGACTCTCGGAGTGTCATCGGCGTCACGCCGAGGGCGGTGTAGGGTTCGAAGTCCGCCGACGTTGCGACTCCACGCGCGATGAACCGCTCTGCGATCTGCGCGAGGAGCGTGTGGAGGTGAATCAGTTCGTTCTTCTTCACAGGATACACTAACGTGCTCAGACGGCCTAAATGACGCGGTAAGAACCGTTTCGAAGGAATTTGCGAATCTGACTGTCCGGAAATAAAGGGCGAACTAGCTGGAGATTTATCCGGGATATCGGCCGCTCGGCCATCTCATATCTGCCCAACTGCTCGGCCGTGTCATATCAGCCCAGCCGCTCGGCCAGTGTCTCGAAGCGGTCGAGGTCGTGGCCGTAGAGGACGGCGGCGTCGTGACGACGTTCGAGTTCCTTCAACGTCTGGAGGCTCTCGAACCAGTCGCGCTCGCTCCAGAGCAAGCCGGGACCGAGCGGGGCCTCGTCTGCCCAGTTGGCGTCGACGTAACACTCGTCGCCCGCGATGAGCAGCGTCTCGTCACCGAGGTCGAGTTTCGCGCCCATGACGCCGGGCGTGTGCCCCGGCAGGTGGAGGAGTTCGAAACCGTCGAAGAGCGTGTGACGGTGGCGGTGGACGATCTCCCAGTTGAGGTCGTGGTCGAAGTCGCTCGCGAGATAGGCGATAGACCCCTCGGTCGTCTTCGCGCTGTAGTAGGCGAACTTCAGCTCCTCCTCGTGGACGTAAATCGGGACGTCAGTCCCGGCGAACTCGGAGAGGCCGCCCGCGTGGTCCAGATGGAGA
Organism: Halogranum gelatinilyticum; assembly: GCF_900103715.1. NCBI lineage: Archaea > Methanobacteriati > Methanobacteriota > Halobacteria > Halobacteriales > Haloferacaceae > Halogranum > Halogranum gelatinilyticum. The sequence continues at coordinate 146,992 of NZ_FNHL01000003.1, forward strand.
TGGCTCATGACGACCGCGTCGATGTCGTCGAGAGCGTAGCCCGCCGCGTCGAGGTCGTCCGCGAGGCGGTGGTCGGCGGCGTCGACGTGCTCGAAGGCGTTGTAGAGCGGCGCGGGCCAGTACCCGTCGCCGGCGTCGGGGTGCGAGCCGGTATCCCAGAGCACCGTCGTCTCGGGACCGTCGACGACGGCGTTCCAGACGACGAACTCGGCCATCTCGTGGGTCGGGTTCGGGGTCTCGGCGTCGGCCATGGCGTAGCCGTCGACGACGTAGTTCGTGTCGGCGTAGACGCGGCCGCGGTCGACGGGCGTGACTGACAGGTCGGACATAACGGTGGTTAGGGTGCCGCGAGAATAACTGTTGGCTCGGTGAGAGGCCGAGGCGTGGTCGGGCGGGGTGCGAACTTACTGCCGCTGGCGGCCTTACTGCCGCTGGCGGTAGATGAGGTTGCGCTGGACCGCGTTGGCACCCTCGTAGATGACCGGGATGCGGACGTCGCGGTAGACGCGAGCGATGCGCCGGTCCGTCAGGTTCGAGCGGCCGCCGTGGAGCTGCATCCCGCGCTCGGCACAGAAGACGGAGGCCTCGGTCGAACGGCACTTACAGAGCGCGGCCCAGTAGCCCGCGTTGTCGTGGTTCTTCACCTTCTCGGCGGCGCGCCAGTTGAGCGAGCGGGCCGACTCGAACTCCAAGAGCATGTCGGCGAGGTCGTGCTGGACGGCCTGGAACTCCGAGATGTTGCGGCCGAAGGCGTTGCGGTCGTGGACGAAGTCCCACGCCTCCTCGATGGCGGCGGCGGCCATCCCGAGACCGTGGCCGCCGACGACGACGCGGCCGTGGTTGAAGAAGTCCGCGAGCATGTAGAAGCCGCCACCGGCGGTGCCGACGAGGTTCTCTTCCGGAATGGTGCAGTCGTCGAAGACGATGTGGGCCTGCTTCGACGCGCGCATCCCCATCTTCTCCGGGATGTGTTCGGCCTCGTAGCCCTCGGTGTCGGTCTCGACGATGAACATCGAGTAGTTCGAGTAGCGGTCCTCGGCGTCGCCCGTCTTCGCGTAGACGGTCAGCCAGTCGGCCTCGACGCCGTTGCCGATCCAGTACTTCTCGCCGTTGAGCACCCAGCCGTCGTCGGTCTTCTCGGCCGTCGTGGTCATGCCGGCGAGGTCCGACCCGGTCTCGGGTTCCGAGACGGCGAGGCCCGAAATCTGGTCGTTCTCCGCGACGGGGCGGAGATACTCCTCTTTCTGCTCCTCGGAGCCGTACTGTTCGACGATCTCACAGCCGAAACTCGCGAGCTGGAGCGTCAGCGCGATGCCGGCGTCGGCCTTGTAGAACTCCTCGGCGATGGCGAGTATCTGTTCGAGGTCGTAGCCGGAACCGCCGTACTCCTCGGCGATGTCCTGGGCGACGAGTCCGGCGTCCATCCCGGCTTCGAGGATCTCCCACGGATACTCACCCGTACGGTAATACTCCTCAGCGTTCGGCTCGATGTACTCTTCGGCGAACTCGCGGGCCTGCTGCTTGACCTCGCGGGCGTGTTCGGGGACGATGGAGTCGTCGAGAAGGTCCATGCAGGTGGGTAGAACCCACATGATTTAATACCAAGTGAAATTCGATGTCCACTGAAACAAGTTTATTGTTTTCTGCAGTGCCGACACGAAGCTGTCGGTCCGCAGTCCGGCAACGAGAGTCGCCGAGTCCCACGTGTTTTTGTCGGTGTGACTGAACAGTGGAGGTGAGAACTACCACATGAGGACCCGAGTCGACTGGCGAGTGAGCGTCGGGTTGGTCGGGACGGTCCTGAAGTGGCTGTGGGTCCCGCTCGTCCTTCCGCTCGCACTGGCACTCTACGACGGGACACCACTACGGCCGTTCGCGCTCACGATGGCCGGAACCCTCGCGCTCGGGTTCGGGTTGGAGCGGGTGACGACGAGCCGCGACCTCCGCGAGCGGGAGGCGTTCTTGATGGTCGCGCTGACCTGGCTCGGCGTCGCGTTCGTCGGTGCCGTCCCGTTCGTCCTCGCCGGAAACGGCACCATCGCCGACCCGACCAACGCGCTGTTCGAGGCGATGAGCGGCATCACGACGACGGGCGCGACGGTCGTCGTCGACTTCGAGGCGCACTCGCGGGCGATGTTCCTGTGGCGAGCGATACTGCAGTGGCTCGGCGGTCTCGGCATCCTTGTGCTGGCGACGGCCGTGCTCTCACAGCTCGGCGTCGGTGGCGCGCAGCTCATGGAGACCGAATCCCAGACTCGCGACGTCAACAAGCTCACCCCGCGTATCTCGGAGACTGCGGGGCTGCTCTGGCGGGTCTATCTCGGCCTGACGGCGTTGCAGGTGGCCGTCCTGATGGCCCTGCATCTCGTCGGACTCGCACCCGAGATGACGCTCTACGACGCGGTCGCCCACGCGTTCACGACGGTTTCGACCAGCGGCTTCTCGCCACGGGCGGAGAGCATCGCCGCGTTCTCGCCCGCGGTCCAGTGGGCGATCATCCCCTTCATGATCATCGGCGCGACGAACTTCATCCTCATCTACGTCGTCCTCCGCGGCAACGTCGGCCGCCTGCGCGAGAGCGACGAGTTCCGCTTCTACATCTCGCTTTTGGGGCTGTTTACCATCGGCGTCGCGGGCGTGCTCGTCCTCGAAGGCGGACCCTACTCGAATCCCGAAGAGGTCCTCCGCCACGCGCTCTTTCAGGTCGTTTCCATCGTGACGACGACGGGCTACGCGAGCACGAACTTCGACCTCTGGTCGTCGGGCGCGAAACATCTGCTGTTCGTCTGTATGTTCGTCGGCGGGATGGCCGGCAGTACGACCTGTTCCATCAAGACGGTGCGCTGGCTGGTCGTGGTCAAAGCGTTCCGCCGGGACCTGTTCGTCGCCTCGAATCCCAGCGTCGTCCGACCGGTTCGGCTGAGCGGCAGCGTCGTCGACGAGGATACCATCCGAGACATCTACGCCTACACGCTCGTCAGCCTGCTCGTCTTCATCGTCGCGACGGTGATCGTCGCGGTCAACGCCTCGCGGAGTCGCGTCGACGTCACCGAGTTCGAGGCGATGGGGGCGGCGGCCTCGACGTTCTTCAACGTCGGCCCGGCGTTCGGTATCGCGGGACCGTTCGCGAGTTACGAGCCCTTCTCGCGGACGACGACGCTGCTCATGACCTTCCTGATGTGGCTCGGCAGGATCGAGATCATCCCCGTGCTGGTCATCTTGACGCCCTCGTACTGGCGGTCGTAAAAGAGAGAGTTGCGACGACCGAACTGACGGTTCAGTCCTGCCCAGGCGCGGCGTCGTCGGGCGTCTTCCCCGAGACCAGCGATTCGTCGTCGTACTCGTCACGCAGCACCTTCTTGTCGAATTTCCCGGTCGCCGTCTTCGGCACCTCGTCGATGAAGACGACCTCGTCCGGTGCCCACCACTTCGGGAACTCGTCTTTGACCATCGCCTGCAGGTCGGCCTTCAGGGCCGCCTCGTCGGCTCCCTGCTTCGGCACGACGAACGCCACGGGCCGCTCCTGCCACCGCTCGTGCGGCACGCCGATGACGGTCGCCTCGGCGACGTCGTCGTGGGCCATGAGCGTGTTCTCCAGTTCGACGGAGGAGATCCACTCGCCGCCGCTCTTGATGACGTCCTTCGCGCGGTCGACGAGTTCCATGTAGCCGTCGGGGTCGATGGTGACCACGTCGCCCGTCTTGAGCCACTTTCCGTCCGGCGCGTCCACGAAGTCCTCCTCGTTGGCGTCGGGCCGTTTGAAGTACTCCGTGACGACCCACGGACCACGGACCCACAGCTCGCCGAAGTCCTCGCCGTTTTCCGGTACTTCGTTGCCGTCGTCGTCGACGACGCGGTACTCCAGCCCGGGGACGAACAGGCCCTGCTTGGCCCGCTTCTCGTACTGCTCCTCCTTCGGCCAGTCCTGCATCTCGGGTTTGAGATGCGAGACGGTGCCGACGGGCGACATCTCCGACATCCCCCACGCGTGGAGCACGTCGACGTCGTACTCCTCGTCGAAGCGGCGGATGACCGACGGCGGGGCCGCGCTGCCGCCGATGACGATGCGCTCCAAGGAGGAGAGGTCCGCGTCGTGCTCGTCGAGATAGTCGAGCAGGCCGAGCCAGACCGTCGGGACGCCCGCGGTCATGGTCACGCCCTCCTCCTCGATGAGCTTCGCGAGGTCCTCCGGCGTCGGCGACGGGCCGGGGTAGACGTGTTTCGCGCCCGCCGCGGTCGTCGTGAACGGCAGTCCCCAGGCGTTGACGTGGAACATCGGGACCACCGGCATCACCACGTCGGACGCGCCGATGTCGAGACCCGTCTGCGGCAAGGAGGCCATCGTGTGCGCCCAGAGCATTTGCTGGGTGTACTCGACGCCCTTCGGCTTGCCCGTGGTGCCGGAGGTGTAACACATCCCGGCTGGCTGTTCTTCGCTCACTGCGGGCCAGTCGTACTCAGTGTCGTGGCCGCCGACGAAGGAGTCGTAGTCGACGATGTCGAGGGAGGTGTCGGGAACCTCGCTGCCGACGACGACGAACTGGTCGACGGAGGCGAACGCCTCCTCGCCGCCCTCGGCGGTGACCGCCGCCTCCAGCTTCGGGAGGAGCGACGGGTCGACGAGGACCACCGAGTCGTTCGCGTTCTCGACGATGTACTGGATGTGGTGGTCGGGAAGGAGGGGGTTGATGGTGTGGAGCTGCGCACCCATGCTCGGCGCGGCGAAGTAGGTCTCGAAGTGCCAGTGGTGGTTCCACGAGAACGTCGCGACCCGGTCGCCCTCGCCGACGCCAGCCGCGGCGAGCGCGTTCGCGAGCTGTCCCACACGCTCCTCGTACTCGCTGTAGGTGAACCGTTGCATCCCCTCGTGGGTCCGCGAGACGATCTCCTGGTCGGGGAACAGTCGACTCGCCCGCCACAAGAACGGCCGCAGAGTCTGGTCAGTCGTGCCTGCCATACCCTGACAAGCGGCCGGTCCCTAATGATTGTTCCTACAAAGCGTCGTCGTCGCCGTCCCGGCTAGCGGTCTCGTCTCGCGATTCCCGCTCGTCCGTCTCGCCCGCCGCCTTCGGGCTGGCGTCGCCCGCCGCCGTCTCCTCGGCGTCGGCGACGTCGACACGGTCTGGCGCGGTCAGAATCTCGCGCACCGCCGCCCGCTCGACCGTCCCAGAGGCAGTCCGGGGTAACTCGTCCGTGAAGTCGACGAGCCGGGGGAGCTTGTAGCCGGCCAGCCGCTCGCGACAGTGCTCCTCCACCTCCTCGGCCGTCAGTTCGTCGTCGCGGGCGACGACCAGTGCGGCCACTTTCTCGCCCCACTCCTCGTCGGGCAGTCCGACGACGGCGGCGTCCTCGATACCGGGATGTTCGCGAAGGACGGCGACGACCTCGCCGGGGTCGACGTTCTCGCCGCCGGTGATGATGCGGTCGTCCTTCCGGTTTCTGACGTACAGCCGACCGGCCTCATCGCGGTAGCCCACGTCGCCAGTGTGGAGACCGAGCTGCGAAAACGCCGCCTCGGTCGCCTCCGGGTTGTGGTAGTAGCCCGGCGTGACCGTCGGTCCCGAGACGACGAACTCGCCGAGTTCGCCCTGGTCGACCGGCTCGCCGTCCTCGTCGACGACGGTCACGTCGGTCCCGAACAGTGGTTGGCCGACGGTCCCGAGCTGTTCGACCGCCTCCTGCGTGCGGGCGGTCGAAATCTGCGAGGCCGTCTCGGTCATGCCGTAGGTCGGACAGACCGGGACGTGGTAGTCCCGACAGCGCTCGACGAGGCTGTCCGGGGCGGGCGCGCCCCCGAGGAGGACGAACCGCAGCGAGTCCGCGAGCGTCCCGCGGCTGTCGAGCATCCGCTTGAGCATCGTCGGCACGAGCGAGACGCCCGTCACGTCGTAGCTGTCGACGTCGTCGGCGGTCGGTCCCGGCTCGAACTCACCGCGGAGCACCACCGTGGACCCGTAGAGCGTCGACCGGTAGAGGGGTGCAAGCCCGCCCATGTGGTAGAGCGACAGCGGAACGAGCCAGCGGTCCTCGGGGAGGATGCCGAGCCGGAACGCGCTGGCGACGGCACTCGAATAGATGTTGCCGTAGGTCAGCGTGACGGCCTTCGGGTCGCCGGTCGTCCCCGACGTGAACAGTAAGAGGAGCCGGTCGTCGTCGGCCCAGTCGGCGCGGTCGAACGGCTCGCTGCTCGCCGCCGACAGCGGCTCGACGTGTTCCCACTGTGGTTCGTCGAGCGAGACGAGGGGGACCGACTCGGCCGCGTCGGTGGCCTCGACGGCGAGCTGTTCGGTCGCCTCGCCGCAGACGACGGCGGTCACGTCGGCCAGCTCGACCTGGTCGTCGAGTTCCCGCGGCGTCAGCCGCGTGTTCAGCGGGACGAGCGTCGCCCCGAGCCGCATCGCCGCGTGGACGACCCGGACGGCTTCGACCCGTGTCGACAGCAGCATCCCGAGATGGTCGTCGGGACCGATGCCGAGTCCCGCGAGGCGGCCCGCGAGGTCGTCGACGGCGTCGTCGAGGGCGGCGTAAGTCCACTCGTCGCCCGTCTCGGCCCAGACGAGCGCGGTCGCGTCGGGCGTGGCCCGAGCGCGGTGGGCGAGCCAGTCGTTCATCGTCCGCACGTCGGCCTGTGGGGTCAACTGTCTTTGCATCGGTAGCTTCTTTCAGTCGCCTGCCGCAGGGAGCGACAGATGGCGCTCTCTCGGCTCCGCTCGGTTCTCGACTCGCGTCGCCCCCTCCGTATCGCCTTCGTTCTCGTGGTGCTCGTCGCGGTCGGCCTGCTCGCCGTCTCGTACGTCACCGCGCCGCCGACGTTCCCCGAACGCGTCGAGCGTGGTGGGACAATCGCCGAACCGGCCAACGGCACCACCGTCGTCGCCACGCAGGGTCTCGGCCGCGAGGGCTGGCACCAGGCGTTCGTCGGCGACAGCCCCGGCGAACTCGTCGCCGTCGCCCCCGACGGCTCCGTCGCCTACTACGACGACACCTACCAAGCGTACTGGGACGTCGACCCCGTGGAGGGGACCGAATCGACCGTCGAATACGTCGCCGCCGAGTATCTCTCGGCCGAGCAGTGCGACGCCGCGACCGACTGCTACCGCAATACGGTCCTCCGGACGAACGTCTCGACGGGCGAGACGCGGGAGGTCTACGGCTACGTCGTCCGCAACGAACCCTCCATCCGCTGGCACGACGTCGACCGCGTCGACGAGACGCACCTCGCCGTCGCCGACATCTCCGAGGACCGTGCGTTCGTCGTCGACACCGAGACGGGCATCGTCGAGTGGCAGTGGGACGCTCAGTCGGACCTCCCGCTCGACTCGGGTGGCGAGTATCCGACCGACTGGACCCACATCAACGACGTGGAAATCCTTGACGACGGCCGCTTCATGCTCAGCCTCCGCAATCAGGACCGCGTGGTCTTCGTCGACCCCGAAACAGGTGTTCAAGAGGACTGGACGCTCGGCGAGGAGGACAACTACGACATCCTCTACGAGCAGCACAACCCCGACTACCTCCCCGAATCGCAGGGCGGCCCGGCCGTCCTCGTCGCCGACTCCCACAACAACCGCGTCGTCGAGTACCAGCGCGTCGACGGCGAGTGGGAGCAGACCTGGCAGTACGGCGACGCGGTCCTCCAGTGGCCCCGCGACGGCGACCGCCTGCCGAACGGCCACACGCTCGTCACGGACTCCAACGGCGACCGGGTCATCGAGGTCGACGAGTCCGGCGACGTCGTCTGGAAACTGACCGTCAACCTCCCCTACGAGGCCGAACGCCTCGGCACGGGCGACGAGTCGACCGGCGGCCCGAGCGCGGCCAGCGCGGACCTCCAGTCCCACGAGGCGGGCGACGGCGGCGGTGGCGGCCTGTCGCTTCGCGCCATCGCCTACGCCATCGTCCCCGGCGAGATCATCCTCGGACTCGGCTTCGTCCTGCCGGGCTGGATGGGCTTCCGCGAGGCACTCGTTGTCGGCGGGCTGGTGGCCACGCTCGGCCTGTGGGCCGTGCTCGAACTCTACTGGGCACCGTGGTCCGTGAGCCTCCACAAGCCGGTGCGGTTCCGCCGAAAAGAGTAGTCGACTCAGTTCTTCGTGTTCTTGCCTTTGCCGCCAGCCGAACAGCCCGGCCGCCCCGGACCGCCGCGGGTGCGTTTGTAGGTCGTCTCGCCGTCGTAGCTGCCGAACAGCCGGAACCAGTCGTCGACGTTCCCGGTGACGGGGACGTCCGGGTCGTCGTCGAGATTGCTTTCGGTGTCGACGACGCGGCCCGAGTCGAGTCGGAGGTCCGAACAGAGCGCGTCGGCGACGGCGTCGAGGTTGTCGCGGGCGGCGGGCGGGACGTCGCCGCCGAGGAGGACCACGGCACCGCCGTCGGCGACGAACGCCCGCAGTGCTTCGAGTTCGGCGTCGGAGAACGCCGAGACGGGCGCGGTGACGAGCAACGCGCGACCGCGGTCGAGGTTCTCGCGGGTGATGGTGTTGACCCCCTCGAAGCCGACCCCGACGCCTTCGAGATACCGCTGGTAGTAGGCGGCGTCCTCGGCGGAGAGCGCGTAGCCGACGCCGAACTGGCCGTGGCCGCCGTCGATGAGCACGTCGCCCTCGCGGTCGGAGAGTCGGTCGACGAGATGCGTCAGGAAGACGAAGTTGCCGTAGTCGGCCGTCGAGACCGGGTAGCCCTCGGCCTCCTCGTAGCTCTCGTCGACGAGCGGCGCGCCGACCATGGCGACGCGGGCGTGGCCGTCGATGCCGACGAGCGGAATCTCGTCCGACTCGTGTGCGGCCGACCCACCCTCGACCGTCGCCGACGATTCGGCGGAGACCGGGGCGCGTCGTGGGTCGAGCGCGCCCGCGCTGGTGCGGACGGCCGCCGCGTTCGGGAAGAACAACGAGTCGACCGGGTCGTTTCGGATCGTCGTCGAGTTCTCCGGGTCGCTCGCGGTCCAGACGTTGCGTCCGGCCTCGCGGGCGGCGAGTTCGGCGTCGAAGAAGTCGTCGTGCATCGCGAAACTCGAATCGTAGAGGCGGGCGTGACCCGCTTCGACGGCGCGGCGGTTGTAGAGCGTGTCGCGCTCGCCGGTGCCGTCGGCGTCGTAGCTGATGTAGCCGAGCAGTCGGTTGAACGCGTCGCGGACGGGTTCGTTGGTGTCGAAGCCGAGGTCGATGGTGGCGTCTTCGAGTTCACCCTGTGCGAACTCGGTCGCCGAGAGCCCGGCCTCGCCGAGATAGTCGTAGGACTCGATGCCCTCCCACTCCTCGGCGCGCTCGGCGAAGCGGTTCTGCGGCGTCTCGGGCGTGTCGATGCCGAGGACGCGAACCGTCTCCTCGCGGCCGTTGTCGAACTGCACGTCGACGGTGTCGCCGTCGGTGACGGAGACGACGTCGACCGTGTAGGTCTCCTCGGCGTCGAGTTCGAAGCCGAGACCGGGCCGGTCGGCGAAGTACGGGAAGGCCGTGTTGAAGTTCGACGTGAGCGGGATGAAGTCGGGACCGACGTTGTTGTCGGGGTCGAGCACCTGGTCGTCGTTGAAGCGGAACGCGAGGTCGAGCGCGTCGGCGATGGCGTTGAGATTGGCCGTCGCGTCGAAGTTCCGGAAGTCCGACTGGTCGAAGAGCAACAGCGCGCCGCCGTCGGCGACGAACGCTTGGAGGGCCGAGCGTTCGGACTGCGAGAAGGCCGAGGCGGGTGAGGTGACGATGGCGGCTGAGGCGTCCGGCAGTTCGGCGGCGAGGTCGTCGGTGCCGACGACGTCGTAGCCGTTGGCTTCGGTGTAGCCGATGAACTGCTCGAAGCGCGAGGGGTCGTAGAACTGGTCGTGGCCGGTGTCGAAGGCGACGGTCCCACTACCTGCCTCGGCGTCCAGCACGTTCAGGACGAACTCCTCGTTGCCGCGGACGAAGTTCGCGTCGTTCTGCGCGATGGGCGCGCCGAAGCCGACGACCGCGTCGTCGACGGCGACGAGCGGAATCGGCGTCGAGTCGGGGTAGGAGACGGCGTCGCCGTCGCCGTCCTCGTCGACGTTGAACGCGCTCGCTTCGGCCCAGACGGCGACGTGGCTGTCGTCGGTGAGCGGGGTACGGTCCGGAGCGAGGAGGCTGGCGGTGGAGTCGAACTCGATGGCGGGGATGCGGTCGGCCGCGGCGAGCGCGCGGCGTGTGGCGTGGCCGGTGCCGAGTACCGAGGTCGCCGCGGTGGCGACACCGACGGTTCGGAGGAAGCTGCGTCGTCGCATGGCTGTCTCTGCCGACCGACCGCGGTTAAGTGTTAGTATTCGATAACTACTTCGGTAACGATAAACTGCAGAGTGGTCTGGAGTGACTCGGACTCAGTGCTGAACGAACTCGACGAGGACGCCGCCGGTCGACTTGGGATGCAAAAACGCGACCTGGTGTCCCCACGCGCCCGGCCGAGGTTCCTCGTCGATGAGTTCGACGCCGTACTCTCGCGCCGTCGCGAGTGCCGCCTGGATGTCGTCGGTGGCGAGCGCGAGATGGTGGATGCCCGGCCCGCGCTTGTCGAGATAGCGGCCGATGGCACCGTCATCGTGGGGCTCCAAGAGTTCGAAGTAGCCGTCGTCGAGTTCGAGGAAGACGACGGTCATGCCGTCGAACCGTTCCTCGTGGGCGACGGGCGCGTCGAAGAGATCCGAGAAGAGGTCGGCGAGCGATTCGGCGTCGTCGGTCGCGATACCGGCGTGGTCGAACTGCATGGCCGAGGTGACGCGGGTGAGTCGTATAAACGTGCTCGACGGCCGTGGCGCTAGCCGACGAGGAGTCGGAGAACAACCGAGCGTCACCGCGACGAGCCGAACCCACAGGAGTATTCTTCCACCACGTCCAACGGCCACCAATGAGCGCGCCGAACCGTAACGTCCTGTGGGCCCGCACCTTCGTCGACGAGTTGGCGGAGGCGGGCGTCTCGGCCGTCTGTATCACGCCGGGGAGTCGCTCGACGCCGCTGACGACGGCGTTCGACGAACACGACGACATCCACGTCTTCTCGCATCTCGACGAACGCGCCTCGGCCTTCTTCGCGTTGGGCCGCGCCCGTCGGACGGGCGAGGTGACGCCGCTGGTCTGCACGTCGGGGACGGCCGCGGCGAACTTCCATCCCGCGGTCATCGAGGCGTTCCAGTCGCGCGTCCCGCTCCTACTCCTCACGGCCGACCGGCCGCCGGAGCTTCGGGACTCTGGAGCGAACCAGACAATCGACCAAGAGAAGCTCTACGGCGATTCGGTCAGGTGGTACAAGGATATGCCCGAGCCGGAGGCGACGGACAGAAAGCTGCGGATGCTGCGGACGACGGCCACCCGCGCGCTGTCGGAGGCGACGGGCACGCCCTCGGGACCGGTCCATCTCAACTTCCCGTTCCGCAAGCCGCTGGAGCCGACGCCCGTCGCGGACGACGTCCCCGCGGACCTCGACACCGAGGCCGCCCTCGGCCGCGAGGAGGGTGGCGCGTACGTCGACACCACCGCGGGCGTCCCCGAACTCGACGACGACCAACTCAGGCAACTGGCACAGGACCTCGAAGTCGAACGCGGCCTCATCGTCGCCGGACCCGCCGACGCGCCCGGCGTCGACCACGAGGCCGTCGCCGCTCTCGCGCACGCGACGGACTTCCCCGTCGTCGCCGACCCGCTCTCTGGCCTGCGCTTCGGCGGCCACACCCGCGTGACGACGGTCCTCGGCGGCTACGACGCCTATCTCGACGAGCAGGTGACGGAAGACTGGCCGGACCCCAAAATCGTCTTCCGGTTCGGCGCGTCGCCGACGTCGAAACCCCTCAGAAAGTATCTCGCCCGAACCGACGCCCGACAGCTCGTCGTCGACCCGGCGGGCGAGTGGCGCGAGGCCGAGTACGCCGCGACCGACCTCGTCGTCGCCGACCCCAGCCAACTCGCGTGGCGGCTCTCACAGATCGTCCGCGCCCCCCGCGACCCCTCGTGGACCGAACGCTGGAAAGCAGCCGAGGAGACCCATTGGTCGGCCGTCGACAGCGCGGTCGACGACGGCGAGACTTTCGAGGGGCGGATTCTGGCCGACGTCGCCGACGTCGCGCCCGAACCCTCGACGGTCTTCGTCTCCAACAGTATGCCCGTCCGCGACATAGACCGCTTCGGCCGTCCCGCGGCACGGAACCTAACGGTCCTCGGCAACCGCGGCGCGAGCGGCATCGACGGCATCACGTCGACGGCACTCGGCGCGGGCAGCGCGACGACGGACGACCTGACGCTCGTCACGGGCGACATCGCCTACTACCACGACCTCTCCGGCCTACTGGCGGTCGGCCGCTGCGACGTCGATGCGACTATCGTCGTCGTCAACAACGACGGTGGCGGCATCTTCCATATGCTGCCCATCGAGGACTACGACCCGCCCTTCACGGGCCAGTTCAAGACGCCGCACGGGCTGGACTTCGAGTCGACGGGCGACCTCTTCGGCATGGAATTTGCCCGCGTCGACGTCGACGGCTTCCGCGAGACCTACGCCGAGGCCGTGACGACGCCGAGAACGCACGTCATCGAGGTCGAGACGGACGCCGAGTCGAGCCACCGGGTGCGCGAGTCGCTACAGGAGCAGGTCGTCGACGCGCTGAGCGAGTAACGCTCCGGCCCGTCGACCCATCGACGACACCAACGAGAAGACTGTCGGCCGTCGAACAGCTTTTCACGCCGCTGTCCGAGACTTCGGCCATGTCCTCCATCGACTGGAAAATCCCGACCGGGCTCGCGGTCCTTCTCGTCCTCGCGTACGCCGTCCTCATCGCTGGCAACATCCTGCTTGGGGTCGTCGGTGCGACGCTCGTCTTCCTCGTCGGCTGGCTGCTCGGCCACGCCGGGAAGTCGGACGCGATTCCCACGCTCGGCCGCCGCCGGGAGGCTGTCGCAAGCGTCGTGACGCTCGTCGCCTTGGCCTACGGCGTCGTCTTCGGGCAGACCATCTGGGTCGGCGTCTTCGTCGGCGTCCTCGCGTTCGGCGTCGCCTTCCTCCACGCGGCGATTGCACAGTCGAGCTACTCACCCTCGCTCAGTCGCAACCGCAAAATCGCCGTCTCGGTGCTCTCGCTTCTCGTCATGGCCTACGCGTTGCTCATCGTCGGCCAACTCCTGATCGGTCTCATCGCGGTCAGTCTCCTCTGGCTGGCCGCGTGGCTGACGAGTCCCGGTGGCCCGCTCGTGGCCGCAAACTAGCCGTCGCTGGCGACGACCGAGAGACGAGTGAGGCGCAGGCGACGAACGAGCGTTTAATACCGAGACGGCACAAGGCCCTGCCATGCCGCCGAACCGCGGAACCGACCTGTCGACCGAGCAGCGACAGCTCCGGCCGCGCGAGGAGAACGACGCGCTCGGAACGTGGCTCGAACATCTCTTCGACGCCGCCTCGGAGGTGTTCGTCTTCACCGCCCCGGTCCTCGCCGTGGTGATGCTCGCCGGCGACGCCGAACTGACGTTCGTCGCCGTCGCGGCACTGGTGACGATGGTACTCGGCGTCGGTCTCCAGCGACAGCGGCCCCTCGGCCCGCCGTGGCCGAAGGTGACGCCGCTCTTGGGACTGCTTCGGCTCGTCGTCTACAACGTCGCATTCGCCGCCACCCTCTGGATTAGCGAAGTGGCGTTCACCGAGCCGGTCGTCGATATCTCGTGGGCGAGCGGCCCGCTCGTCGCCCCGAGTCTCGTCGCCGTCGTCCTGCTGGCCGCCCTCGTCGTCGCCTTCCCGTATCTGACCGTCGCGCTGGGGCTGCACGGGACGGAGTGACCGGAACGCCCCGACGGGAATCTTTTTGCGCGCTCCGACCCCGCCTTGGAGCATGGTTTCGGACATCTTCGACCCCGACCGTTGGGAGACGGTCGACGGGTTCGACTTCGACGACCTCACCTACCACCGCGGCGTCGACGTCCCCGCCGTCCGCATCGCGTTCGACCGCCCCGAGCTGCGCAACGCGTTCCGCCCCGGCACGGTCGACGAACTCTACACCGCCCTCGACCACGCCCGCAAACAGGCCAACGTCGGCTGCGTGCTCCTGACCGGCAACGGTCCCTCGCCGAAAGACGGCGGCTGGGCCTTCTGCTCGGGCGGCGACCAGTCCGTCCGCGGCGGCTCGGGCTACGAGTACCGCGACGACGACGAGGCTGGCGTCGACGACGACCCCGCGGTTCGGGAGGCCAAGGCCGGCCGCCTACACATCCTCGAAGTCCAGCGGCTGATTCGCTTCATGCCGAAACCCGTCGTCGCCGTCGTCCCCGGCTGGGCCGTCGGCGGCGGCCACTCGCTACACGTCGTCTGCGACCTCACGCTCGCCTCCGAGGAGCACGCGAAGTTCCTCCAGACCGACCCCGACGTGGCCTCCTTCGACGGCGGCTTCGGCTCTGCCTATCTGGCCCGCCAGATCGGCCAGAAGAAAGCCAGAGAAGTCTTCTTCCGTGGCAAGACCTACTCGGCCGAAGAGGCGGTCGACATGGGGATGGCCAACGAGGCGATTCCGCACGAAGAGTTAGAAGACGTCGCGCTGGAGTGGGCCGACGAGATGACCAAGAAGTCGCCGATGGCGATGCGGATGCTCAAGTTCGCCTTCAACTCCATCGACGACGGGATGGTCGGCCAGCAGGTGTTCGCCGGCGAGGCGACGCGACTCGGCTACATGACCGAGGAAGCGCAGGAGGGCCGCGACGCGTTCTTGGAGAAGCGCGAACCCGAGTTCAGAGAGTTCCCTTGGCACTACTAACCGACGACCTTTTTCTGAGATAGCGGACGGCAAGCCGTCCGCGCTTCTCAAAAATCTCCGATTTTTGGAGACGTCGGGTGTCCTCGCGTGCCTGCGGCACGCTGCGGGCACCGCTCCTTGAAAAACGTCGATGAAAAAGACCGCTCCGCGCCTCGCTACGCTCGGCGCGGTACAGCGCGCTGGAGGGTTTACCGCAGACCGCTCACTTCTTCGGTCGCTTGAATACGAGGCCGCTGGTCCGGGTCTGTACGCCCGAACCCAGTTTCGTGTGTGAGCCGACCAGCGACTCCACTAACTCCCATCCCTGCTCGCCGAGTCGGTTCAGCGTCTCCTCGGAGGCCTCCTCGCCGTCGCCGATGAACCCGCCGTCTTCGAGTTCGACGATTTTGTATTCCCACTGTTGCATACGACAGTGGTCAGACGGTTGTCGTGTATGTCTTGTGGCGGTCGCGTGCCGACGCGACACCGACGGCAGCCGAGAACCGAACCTTGACACCGAAGCCGCTCTGACTCGTAGGTAATGAGTACGCAGGACATCTCCCGGACGAAGGCGTGGGTGATGGCCGCCCGGCCGCAGACGTTGCCAGCGGCCGCCGCGCCCGTCCTCGTCGGCGTCGGGCTGGCACTCCACGACGGCGTGTTCGCCGCGCTCCCGGCACTGGCGGCGTTCGTCGGCGCGGCGTTGATTCAGGTCGGGACGAACTTCGCGAACGACTACTACGACGCCGTACAGGGCGCAGACACCGAGGACCGACAGGGCTTCACCCGCGTCACCTCCTCGGGCCTCATCGACGCGAGCGAGGTCAAACGCGCGATGTATCTGACGTTCCTCGCGGCCATCGTCGTCGGGAGCTATCTGGTCTACGTCGGCGGCGTTCCCATCCTCGTCATCGGCCTGCTCTCCGTCGCCAGCGGCATCGCCTACACCGGCGGCCCGTATCCGCTCGGCTACCACGGCCTCGGCGACGTCTTCGTCTTCCTCTTCTTCGGCGTCATCGCCGTGACGGGGACGTTCTACGTGCAGGCCGCGTCGGTGCTGGCCGCGCCGTTCCCCGTGGGCATCCCGCCGGGCACCCTGCCGCTCGCTGCGGTCGTCGCCAGCCTCCCCGTCGCCGCCATCTCGACGGACATCCTCGTCGTCAACAACGTCCGCGACAAGGAGGAAGACACGAAGACGGGCAAACGGACCCTCGCGGTTCGCTTCGGCTACGGCTTCAGCCGCGTCCAGTTCGTCGGTCTCCTGCTTCTCGCGTACGCCGTCCCGCTGTACTTCTGGGCCGGCGGCCAGTTCGACTGGACGGTCCTCCTCCCGTTGCTCTCGCTTCCGCTCGCGGGACAGGTAACGAAGACCATGTTGACCCGGACCGACGGCGAGGCACTGAACCCCGCACTCGAACGGACCGGCCAGCTGCTCGCCCTCTACGCACTGCTCTTCGCAGTGGGGATGGCACTCTGAGATGATACCATGACAGATTTCACACTCCGCGAGTTCGCACTCGACCTCGAGACGCCGCTCGGCACAGCGAAGGAAACGATCACCGAACGCCGCGGCGTCCTCGTCGGCGTCGACCGCTACGGGCCGGACGGGACCCGGATTCGGGGCATCGGCGAGGCCGCCCCGCTCACGCCGTGGACCGAGTCCTACGACGAATGTATCTCGTCGCTTCGGGGGTTGACCGCGGAGAGTGGTGAGGAAGACCAATCAGTCGACGGCGACGGCGGCCTCCTCGACGGTCTCGGCCCGGCCGCCCGCCACGGCGTCACTCTCGCGGCGGCCGACGCGACGGCGCGGACGAAAGGCGTCTCGCTGGCCGAGCATCTCACCTCGGCGGCCGCGACCGACGGTGTGGCCGAGACGGTCCCGGTCAACGGAACCGTCGGCGACGGCTCCGTCGAAGAGACGGTCGACGCCGCGGAGACTGCCGTCGCCGACGGCTTCGACTGCCTGAAGCTGAAGGTCGGCGCGCGCGACCTCGAGACGGACCTCGAGCGACTGCGCGCGGTCCGCGACGCCGTCGGCGACGACGTGACGCTCCGAGCCGACGTGAACGGCGCGTGGTCTCGTGCGGAAGCGAACCGCGCGGTCGGCGTCCTCGCCGAGTTGGACTTCGCCTACGTCGAACAGCCGCTCGCGGCCGACGACCTCGCGGGGCACAGCGACCTCCGCGGCCGCGGCGTCGACATCGCGCTCGACGAGTCGGTCAACGGCGCGGACGGACTGTCCCGCGGGGTCGCCGCCTACGCCGACGTCGTCGTCCTCAAACCGATGGCGCAGGGCGGCCCGCGGGCGACGGTCTCGGTGGGCCGGCACGTCCGCTCGCAGGGCGTCACGCCCGTCGTCACCACGACCATCGACGCCGTCGTCGCCCGGACCGCCGCGGTCCACGTCGCCGCGGCGATCCCCGAGATACCGGCCTGCGGGCTGGCGACAGGAGACTACTTGAGCGACGACGTCGCGGCCGACCCCTGTCCCGTCGTCGACGGCGCGGTGGCAGTTCCCGAGGGACCGGGGCTGGCCGGCGACGCCTTCGACGAGCTGCTCGACGTGGAGTGAGCGATTCGCGGGAGCGAGACCCGACGACGAGGGTGAGACCAGCGAGCCGTCACACGGATTGCGCGTCTCGCCGCGTTTATCAGCCTCCCGCGCGGAGTCCGTGCATGGAGCGGTACGACCTTCTCTATCGACTGTACGACGAGTTCGACACCGACACGCTTCGGGAGTATCAGGACTTCGTCGACGTCTTTCCCCCTGTGGATTCGCGCGTCGCCCTCGACCACTGGCAGGAGGCGAGCGACGAACTCGAACGCCGAAAGGACGAGATTCGCGACGGCTTCGCGACCGGCGGCACCTTCGCCGAGGTCGCCGCCCGCGCCACGCGCGAACAGGCGTTCGCCGCACAGGACCTCTACTCGAAGTACGGCCGCGCGGTCAACGCCCTCGTCCTCGACGTCGACGAGACCCTGCGCTCTGCGGGGAAGACGGACAACGAAATTCCGCGCGACACGCTACACGTCCTGACGGAGTTCCACGAGCGCGGCGTCCCCATCGTCATCTGTACCGGCCAGACCCTGGAGAACGTCAAGGGCTTCGCCATCCAGGGACTCGGCAACGAACTCGTCCACTCGGGCGACGTGAGTATCGTCTACGAGGCCGGCACGGGCGTCTTCACGCCGGGCCATGGCTCGCAGACAAAACAGTTGCTCTACGAAGACCTCGACGAGGAGATCCGCGCCGTCTTCGACGAGATCCGCTCGCGTGTGCTGCCCGACGCCCCCGCCGACCTCCGCCGCGGCGTCCACCTGCAGGGCAACGAGTTCAACATCACCCTGAAGCCCAACTTCGACATCGGCTCCTCGAAGGCCGAGACGGTCATCGACGAGGGGCTGGTCTACCTCATCGACCTCCTGGCGGAGGCAATCGCCGGCGTGGAGGAAGCGAACGGTGACGTCGACGTCGACGACGCCCGCGAGTGGGCACGTGCCTACTACGCCGACGCCGACCCGGAGATCCGCGAGGTGCTGGAGTCCGAGGGGGAGGTCTCGGGGGCCGCGGTCGACGACGTCCCCGAGTCGGTTCGGGATCTCTTCGAGCGCATCGACGTCGCCTACTACCACGCCGACGCGGCCGAGATCGGCTCGCTCGAACTCAACAAGGTCGCTGGCGTCGAGGCGGCCCTGGACGTTCTCGACATCGACGACCCCTTCGTGACGGTCATGGGCGACAGTAAGTCCGACCTGCGCGTGATGCAGTGGGTCGAGGAGAACGACTACGGTATCGGTGCCGCCCCCGACCACGCCTCGCGGGACGTGCTCGACCACGTGATGAACACGGACGAACTGGTCTTCGACCGCGGGAAGTCCGCGGAGATGCTCCGGACGGTCTACGTTCTCAATCTGCTGGCAAAGCTCGGATAGGCGGCCGCGAGCCCGTCGTTGGAATCTCACTGCGCCGCGCTAGTCGTGACGGTTGCGTGTCGCGATAACACACAGCACGGTTATGTTCTTCCCACGCGTACTACTGGTAACGATACGGGGGAGGGGAGGACTCAGATGACCACATCACCATACACCGAGCACGTTCTCGACCGCGTCACCGGCTGGCCGGGCGTCACCCTCGCCGCCTGTCCCGACGGCGGAATCGAACTCTACGTCGCCGACGGTCTCGTCGGCCACGTCTACGATACCGGCCTCGTCGATCTCGCGTTCAGCCGCGGGGTCCGCGACCAACTCCTGACCGAGGGTCGCGCCGACCGTCACCACCGCGACCCGGACTCGGGGTGGGTCTCGGCGTGGCTCCGCGCACCCGAAGACGTCCGCGACGTCTACTGGCTGCTCCGACTCGCCTACGTCTGTCAGCTCTACGGTCTCCCGCCCGAACGGGTACGCACGGTCGCGCCCGACGTCGACCTCACGCCGGAGATCGAGCGGCTCGGTCTCTCGACCCCGCTCCGACTGCTCGTGACGCGGCCGGGTCCGGCCGCCGAGGAGTCGCTGGACGCCGCGCAGTCGGCCTGACGGCGACAGGGGACCCACAGACTCATTATGGCTGCCATCTCAGAGACCGGTCGTGACTCACAGGTGGCTCTCGCTGTCGGAAACGCCGTTCGACAGGGACGAGTTCGTCGCGCTCTGGATTCTCGCGACGACCACGTACGGCGTCGGCGACACGGTGACCACCATCGCACTCATCTACTTCGTCCCGGCCATCTCCGAGGGCAACGCCGTCGTCTCGGCCGCCGTGGACGCCTTCGGACAGGCCGGTCTCGTCGGCCTGAAACTGACCGCCTTCTTCGTCTGTCTCGTCGTCAGCCTCGACGCCGCTCACGACGGCAGTAGACGCTGGTACTACCTGCCACCCGTCGTACTGACGCTCCTCGGGGCGTTCGTGACGGTCTACAACGTCCGGCTGCTGTTGGGCTGAGCCGACGTCGCTCCCTTCTCCATGGATTGAATAAGAGAGTAGAGCGGTGCACCTGGAACAGGATAAAAGGAAACGTGAATTCTACAGGAGCCGAGCAGCCGATGCCGTTAGCCGCTATTCGGTTCCGGTGTCGCCGTCGGTTCTGGCGTGGCCGTCGGTTCGGGCGTCGCCGTTGCCTCTGGCGTTGCCGTCGACTCTGGTGTCGTGGTCGACTCCGGCGTGGCCTTCGGTTCTGGCGTAGCCGTCGCCTCAGGCGTCGTGGTCGTCGGTTCCGGGGTCGCCGTCGTCTCGGGCGTCGTCGTCGATTCTGGTGTCGTGGTGGTTGATTCCGGCGTCGTCGTCGCCTCTGGCGTTGCTGTCGACTCTGGCGTCGCCGTCGCCTCAGGCGTCGTGGTCGTTGGTTCCGGCGTCGCCGTCGACTCGGACGGAGACGACTCGTTCTTCGCGTCCTGAGTCGGCTCGCCGTCGGAGTCTGTCGGCCCGTCGGGTGACTCGTCCGCCGAACTCGGCGCGGGACCACCCGCCGACGAGGCCGCCAGTCCGCTGGCAGTCGACGGGGCGTCGTTGCCCGCGACGGTCAACGAGACCTCGGCCGTCTCCACGTCGAAGAGCGCGGCGGCGGTGAACCCCCCCGATAGCGTCGTGAAGAACACGAGACCGACCAGTGCCAGCGACGACAGTCGCCGGTCAGGCGTCCGCATCGTCCTCCTCCCAGAAGTCCTCGGTGTCGGCGACGTGCGCGACGTCCGCAGACTCGGCTGGGTCGGTCCCGCCGTCGGTGAGACCCTGGCCGCCCCCCGACGGCTCGGGTGGGGTCTCTCTCGTCGACGACGTCGGCTCGGTACTCCCGGCCGGCCCGGCCGCGTAGTAGAGTCCACAGAGCAGGAGTGTCGACGCGCCGGTCCCGGCGACGACGGCGACGGACCAGCCCTCGGTCAGCTGGGTCGCGACCCAGACGCTGTACGCGGTAAAGGCCGCGAGCGCGACGATGGCGAGCCGGATGTCCGTCCGCGAGATGCTGTATCCCGAGGCGACTTCGTCCGCTTCGTCGGAGACGGTCGAGGGAGCACTCGGTGCCGCCACCGGGTCGGCGGCCGTGTCGTCCGCGTCGGACGCGACAGCGAGCGTGACGTCGGTCTGCGCAGTGTGCTCGGTGTGTTCCGTGTGCTCGGCGACGGGCGTCTCCGCACCGTCGGCGTCACCGGCCGCCTCGTCACCGGACGACCGGCCGCGGACGCTCGTGGCGACGAGCCAGACCTCGTTCAGGACGAACAGCGCGATGGGTGCGACGACGAGCGCGGCGAAGCCCGCGTCGGTGTTGACGAACTGGACCGCGTAGCCGATGTACGGGATGGTCAGCATCACGCGGCCGACGAGCCGGTCCGGCGTCACCGGCTGGGGGTCGGGGTCCTCGTTGTTGTCGCCTTTCGTCCAGTAGCGGACGCCGTCTGCGGTCTCTTCGACCTCGGTGACGCGGTGGGTCGTCGGCACCGACTCGCCGCCGCGCGTGAACGTGATGACGTCGCCGCTGACGACGGCCGCGGGTGCGACCGACTCGACGACGACGGCGTCGCCGGGGTTGATGTTCGGCTGCATACTGCCCGTCAGGACGACGTAACTCTGCTCGCCGCCGACGACCTCTGGTACGCCGTAGACGACGAACGGGGAGACCGCGGCGACGAGGATGAGCAACCCGAGGATCCGTGCGAGACGTCCGGTGTTCATCGCGACACCTCGTCGCTCTCGCTGTTGTCTCGGACGTCTCGGACATCTCGTTCGTCTTGTTCGTCTCGCTCGTCTCGGGAGGTTCGGGCGTTTCGGTGGCGACAGCCGTCGGTGTGATGGCGAGTCCGAGACAGACCGGGGCGGTGCGGACAGCGACACAGTGTCGCCGAGTCGTCGTCCGCGGAGCGGTGTCTCGCGTGGCTGCGGCGGTCGCTCGGGTCGCGGTTCGGGGTCGGGGGAAGGGTTCGGGTCATGTTACTCACACTGTGATGCTTGGAAGTGGACCGCGATTTCGGGTGACTCGCCCGCGTGGCCGTCGTCGGTGACGCGGAGCGCGAGCTCCAGCGCGACGACCTCGTCGGCTCGACAGCCGCTCCAGAGCGGGAGCGTGCCGACCTCGGCGAGGGCCGTCCAGTCGCTCGCGGCGGCGACCGTCGAGTCGCCGACCGACGACGGCTCGACGCGGAGGTCGATGTCGTCCGCAATCGGGCCTTTCGGTGCGTCGAGCGTCAGCGTCCCCGCGGCGGGGATGTCGGGGACGGCGAGGGCGACGGTCACGCTCCGAACGTCGCCAGTGCCCAGCTCACCCACGTCGAGCGCGAGCGGCCCGTCGGTGAACGACGACGGGAAGGAGCCGGACTGTTCGGGGACGGCCGTCCCGTCGGCAGAGAGCGCGAACCGGAGGTCGAACTGGCCGGAGGCGAGCGTCACTGGCAGACGTTCGCTGTCGAACAGCGTGCCGTACGCGCCAGCACCGCCGCCGAGACCGAGACAGCCGACCGCGCCGAGACCGGCGAGAAGCCGTCGGCGTGAAAGCCCGTCGGCGGAACCGTCAGTCACGGCTGTCCTCCGCCGTCGGGGCCGTCGCGTCCGCCGTGTGGGGCGTCGCTCGGCCCGTTGCGTCCACCGTTCGAAGCCACGCTCTCCGTCTCCATCGGTTCACTCCACCACTGGAACGGGGATAACTAATCGCGCGTTCACAGCGCGCAATCGGCCAATGTATCGGCGCAATCATGCGTTGTCCTCCGCCAGACACTCCTCGGCGAAGACATCGAGACTGAACGTCGCACTGTCACCCTGTACGACGTTGCCCACGTCCTCGTCGATAGCCCAGGTCATCGTCAGCGGGATCGTCGTGCCCGCTTCGAGACACGGCTGGCCGTCGCCTGCGTCCGGCGCGAGCGCGACGCCGTCGGCGAGGGCGGCGGCAACTTCTGCGAGCGTCCCCTCCGCGTCGGGGGCGACGAGCGGTTCTGTGAGGTCGTGGATGCCGTTCTGCCCGCCGGCGGCGTCGACACCGAGGATACCGGTGTCGTATCGGAGGGATACGTCGATGGACTCGGCGAGTTCGCCGTCGTCCGGCGTGTCGTCGCCGGCGGTCACTTCGGGTTCCGTCCGGCCGTTCTCGGCGGTGTCGGTCAGGTCGAGCGCGAGCGAGAGCCGAGCGGTCCTCGCGGTGTCGCCGACCAGTTCGGCGAGCACCGTGAGCGACCCGTGGTCCCCCGGCAGGGCATTGTCGAGCGCGACGACCGGGCCGTCGGTCGCGTCGCCGGTCGTCTCGGTCGTCTCGGCTCTGACAGCGCCGTTGTAGGTCTCGCGCCAGCCGACCCGGAGGTCGAGGCCGCCGTCGACCTGGTGGGTCTGCTGGCTCGTGAGTTCGACCGGCTCGAAGCCGAAGGTCGCTCGGCCGACGGCCGTCCCGCCGTACAAGAGGCTGAAGCCGCCGAGTCCGGCCAGGAGCTGTCGACGGGAGGGGGTGATGTCGTGGGTCATGGCGTTCCCGTGTGGGAAACCTGCTGGCGGAGTCGAACCGCCGTGGCGACGGGAGCGTCGCCGGGACACCGGTGCAGGTCGGATTCTGCTGGTCGTGCGGGCGGACGCTACCGAATCCCTCCGAATCCGCCGCTGCTTCCTCCACTGCCACTGTTGCCGTTGTTCCCACCGTTGCCGCTGTTTCCGCTGTTACCTCCATTGCTATCGTTGCCGCCGTTTCCACCATTTCCACCGCTTCCACCACTGCCTCCGTTGCCGCCGTTGCCGCTGTTCCCGCTGTTTCCACCATTGCTGCCACTGCCGCCGTCCCCGCTATCGTCGCTGTCTTCGGAATCGTCAGGGACGAAATCGCCGTTGTAGTTGTACTTCGCGTACTGGAACAGACCGCTGTTGCCGAGCGGCGCGTTCTCACTCTGGCCGTCAGCGACGGGGTCACACTCGTCGAAGACGACGGTGCCCGCGGTCGCTGGCGGCGAGAGGTCGACCGTCTGCCAGCACTGCGCGCCCTTGACGACGATGCGGTCGACCGGGTCGTCGCTCGCCCAGTCAAAGCCGATGGGTTCGTTCTCTTCCTTGTACTGGACGTTGCTGAACGCGACGTCACCCGACAGCTCCTCGTCGGTGCCGAAGGCGACGAAGCTGATGGCGGGGGCGTCGTGCTCCTCTGGCGGTTCGTCCGGCGGCTCCTCGGTGTCACCGCCGCCCGCGCAGGGCGACCGGGTGCCGTCGTTGTGGCGACACTGGAACGCCGAGAACGCGACGTCGACGCCGACGGTGTCGGTCTGGACCTCGTTACCCGTCTCGAAGGGGAGTTCCCAGTCGAGACAGAGCGCGGGGTTGACGACGCCGTCGGGAGCCTCGTAGTCCGACCCAGCGTAGCAGACCTGCTCGCCCGCGACGGCGGTCTCGTCGCCGGTGCCGTCGAGCGGCAGGCCGCCAGCGATAGCGTCGAGCACGTCCGCGAGCGACCCCGAGGCGATGGTCGCGAGGAGTTCGCCGTCCGCGTCGCAGTAGCCGAGCGTCGCCTGCAACGCGTCGGCGAGTTCGCCGGTCTCCGTGGAGTCGTCGGCGGCGTGGTTCAGCTCCGGTTCGGGCTGGCCGTTCTCGTCGTTCGCGGTGAGCCGGGTGCAGAGCCAGAGATACGCCGGGTTGCCCGTGAGGTCGAGGTCGAAGCGGAGCCGACCCGAGTCGCCCGGCTTCACGTCGGTCAGTTCGAGCGCGACCGCGGTGGACCCGTCGGCGACGCCCTCGACCACGACGGGCGTCTCGCCTGCTCCGTCGTAGACCGACCGGACGGCGACAGCGAGGTCCAGACGGCCGCCAACGAGCGTGTTGTCGGTGAACTCCTCGCGGTCCGAGAGGAGGGCAGTCGTGGCGAAGCCCGTCGCAGAGGAGGCCGTGCCGACGGTGGCCAGCCCGGCCAAGAGCCGTCGGCGCGAGAGTCCGAACGTGTCGTCTGTCTTCATGTGAGGCCCACTGGTGGAGTCGAACCACCACGGAACACCGGTGTGGGGGGAATGCGAAGCGTCACCGCCGAGAGGTGAGAGGGACGAAGTGGTTAGTCGGCCTGCAGTGGGTTCTCGTTGGTCTCGTTGTGGCGACACTGGACCGCGCCGAACCGCAGCCCGAAGGTCAGCTCGTCGGTCTGTGCGAGGTTGAGCGTCTCGTAGTCGATGTCGCCGTAGCGCGCCGACACCTGGTCCGCGAAGGTCGCCTCGTCCTCGTCGTCCGGCGTCTGCCACGGCAGCGTCGAGAACTCGGCGGGCGTCTTCGGGAGATACCACTCGATACCGAGACAGTAGACGCCGGGGTCGACACAGGTCGCGTCGGCCGGGTCGGGAATCTCGAACGGCTCCGCCCGCGGGTCGAACGGCTGGCCGCCTTCGAGCAGGTCGATGAGACCGGCGAACGAGCCACGGTAGAAGGGGCTCTCCGCGCCGCCGGAGATGCTGGCAGCGACGTCGGTGTAAGCGGCCTCCAGGTTCGTCCCCGACACCGACAGCGACTCGACGTCGTAGAACGACGACCCGTCACTGCCAGTCGCAATCGTGTTGAGCAGCGCGTCCTCGGCGTTGGGACCGATGGCGATGGAACTGATCTGCTGACCGACGGTCTTGGCGTCGGTCGCCTCCTGAACCGCGTTGCCGGGGTCCTGGTCGTCGCCGCCGTCCGACAGCAGGACGATGGCTTGGTTGGCCGCCGGGTCGGACACGTTCGAGAGGAGGTCGCTGGCTGCACTGATGCCCGCGCTGATGAACGTCCCCGTCTTGCCCGCGCTGCCCTCGGAGGCGGCGATCTCCTCGCGGAGGTCGTCGAGCGTGTCGTTGACGAGCGCGGAGTCGTCGGAGTCGACGAGTGCCACGTCGCGCACGGCATCTCGGGGGTTGCCGTTCAGGTCGATGTCCTGGCCCTCGGTCGTCCCGTAGAAGACGACACCGATGCGGACGTCGGCGTTCGGCAGCAAGGCGTTGAGCTGCGTGACGAACTCCTTCGTCGCCTCCTCGACGACGTCGATGCGGTAGAGGTCGTTGTCGTTGTCCTTGTCGACGCCGCGGAGGGCGTTGCCGTTCGCGGCCTGCGTGCCGTCGAAGTCGACTTCGCCGCCGCGGTTCGGGTAGAGCATCGACCCCGAGACGTCGATGGCGAGGACGATGTCGGCCTCGCTCGTCTCGGCGTCCAGGCGGTTGTTGCAGTTGGTGTCGTACCACGCCTCGACCCACATGAGGTCGTCGAGGTCGCCGTCGGCGGTGCCGTCTGAATCGTCGTAGGTGCCGTCCGCCGCGTCTTCCGGCTCGACGATGCCCTCGTCGCTGTCGACCTCGGCCATCCCCTCGAACCAGAGATACGCCGGGTTACCGCAGTGGTGGAGGCTGATGGTCATCTCGCCGGAGTCGCCGGGCTTGACGTCCGGAAGGTCGAACATCGTGGCCTCGAAGCCGTCGACGAGCCCAGCGAATCCCAGGTCGTCGCTGTCGATCGGCTCGTACATCCCGTCGCAGTCGACGCCCTTCGTCACGTCGCCCCAGTCGTTCTCCGAGTAGACCTGACCCTGTGCGCCAGGGTTGCCGGTCGTCTCGTATCGTAAGTCAGGAATCTGGCTGAGGACGTACATCGGCTCGTCGGTGTCGGGGACGCGATCGACCGACGCCGGCGAGTCGTAGTTGATACCGGTGTTGCCGTTCGACATCGAGTCGAAGGCGACCTCGGGACCGGTCGTGTACGTCGAGCGGTAGTCGAGTCGGAGGTTCAACTCGCCAGCCGTGAGGCTGTTGCCCTCGAAGGACTCGGTGTCGTTGAAGTAGGCGGTCGTGCCGAGACCCGCGCCGGCCGAGGCGACACCGACGGTGCCGAGGCCAGCCAGGAGGGTTCGTCGTGAGATGTTGAGTCTGTCGTCGGTCATGGTACTGTCCCTCTCGGGAATCCCACCGGCGGAGTCGAACCGCCGTGCTCCAAATGGGATAGTTACTGCAGAGAAAACTACGGACTATACGTCGTGACGATGTAGTTACCGCTACCCGTGGAGTTGGTCCCCGGGTAGATCGGGTTCGTTGCTGGGTCGTCAGCGTTGATCACTGCGCGACTGTCAGGGTAATTGAACGCATCTACCTGAACGCGGTAGTTGTCGCCCGGGTTGGGCATTGCACTGTTGTCTACAGCGACCCACAGGACGTTTCCAGAGTGACTCGCAAACAGGATTGGGTTCGACACGTCACTCGGGTTCTGGAACATCCCCGTCTGATCTTTCTCCCAGACTGGGTTTCCACCGCTGGTGATGACTTCTGAGTATCCCGTGTCGGTTCCAGACGGGAGTTGACTGTGCCCCGGTTGCCAGATAACCTGCCAGTCAGCAGTCCCATCGTCGTCGCTGTCGACGGCGAGGATATTGTTCATGTAGTCAAAGCTGTCAGCAACGTCGGTGATCTTGAACAACGTCTGAGACGTCCCGTACGCGACGTCAAGCGTCAGGTGACCAGACTCATCAGCCGCGTAGTTACTGTCAGCGTCATACTGCCCCGAGACGAAACTGTCATCGACGAAGGGGTTCGCCGTTCCGTCGTTGTGCCGTGACTGCACGGCGTAGAAGGTCAGGTCGAACTCGACGGAGTCGGTCTGGACCTCGTTGCCGACCTCGGTCGGCAGTTCCCACGCAAACGCGAGACACTTACCCGAGAAGTCCTGTTCGGGGGTGCCCGGGAACGGCTCTCGATCCGCCGTACTGGAGTCGTTGTCTAGTGGAATGCCAGCTTGAAGCGCTGCAAGCACCTCGCGGAGGCTGCCCTCGAAGACGAGTTCCGCGTCACCCGCCACTGGGATCGACTCGTTCTCGCTCGGACGGCCCTGGTCGCCCGGGACGTAGCCGTCGTCGACGCAGTAGAGAACGGCTTCGATGGCGTCGGCGAGTTCGCCCTCGCCATCGATGGGCGAAGAGGACTCGGTGGTGTTGTTCGGGTCGGCGTCCGCTTCGGGTTCGTTGACGGTGTTCTCGTCGTTCGCGGTGAGTTCGCCACCCGCCCAGATGTAGCCGGGGTTGTCCACGAGCGAGAAGCAGAACGTCCCGTAGCTGTAGTCGCCGGGCTTCACGTCGGTCAGCTGCTGGCTGACCCCGTTCTCGCCGTTGATGACGACGGGTCCGAAGGTCTCGCCGCCGCCGTTGGCTTCTGCTTGGTACTCGTAGACCGTCGCCTGCACTGCGAGGTCGAGCGAGCCGGCGGTCAGCGTGTTGTCGGTGAACGATTCGGTGTCGTTGAAGTACGCGGTCGTACCGATTCCAGCACCCGCAGACGCGAGGCCGATGGTTCCGAGACCGGCCAGGACGTTGCGGCGCGAGAGGTTGAGTTTCTTGTCTGCCATTGGTGGGTGTCGCCCGGCGGGGATCCCGCTGAGCACTGTCAGAACCCTGGATTAGTACGGTATTAGGTAATAACCGAATTGACAGGTCGAACGGCGGACTTGACTCACCGCAACGGCTGGCCTCGCTCGCTCAACCGGCCACTGAGTCCGACGAACGACGAGTTTCCAGGCAACAATCGCTGGTTGTTCACCTCGAAACGGGCCGTTGTGAGAGCGACAACGGCCAGTTGCTCGCACACGACTGTCGGCTGAAATACCCGTATTCGGCGGTTTGAGTGGTATAACCACGCAATCAGCGGATGTATAAGGGGGTATAGTACCCAGTGGTGACTACGGCGCGACCCCATCGCCGCCAACTCGCGACGACGCGCGCCACAGGAGAGACCCACTCATGCAGTTGTTCACCCAGTCCGGCCTGCTCGAAACCGAGATTCACGACATCCTGCGGAACGACCGCCGCCGCGCGGTGCTCAAGCATCTCAGACAGACGACCAGCGACGTTACCCTGCGCGACCTTGCGGAGGGTATCGCCGAGATCGAAACCGGCGAGTCGCCGCCGCCCAAGAACATCCGCGAGTCGGTCTACAACTCACTGCACCAGACGCACCTCCCGAAGCTGGACGAACGCGGCGTCATCAGCTACGACAAGAACCGCAAGACCATCGCGCTCGAAGAGCGCGCTCGCGCGGTCAACATCTACATGGAGGTCGTCACGAAGTACGGCATCACCTGGGCGGACTACTACCGAGGGATCGCGACGCTGTCGCTGCTGACGGTGCTGGCCGTCACCATCGGCGTCCCCGGTCTCTCCGAGGCGGGCACACTTCTCGTGACGAGCGGCTTCCTGCTCGTCGTCGCGCTCTCGACGCTCTACCAACTGTGGACCCAACGGTGGCTGTATCTGCGGCAGCTTGTCGGGTAAGTCTCGGTCAGTACCGGAGGTAATGGTCCACTTTGTCGGACGAACGGCACCTTTTCGCGGCGCGAATTCGCGCTTTTTCGTCAGTTTCGTGGCTCCGCTCAGCGACAGCCTTGGCATCCGGACCCTACCGAACCGAAGGCTCGCTGTTTCGACTGTACTGGCCAGTTCATCACCACAGGAACCCGGCTCGGATATGTCGGCAGAACATAAGCTATCATTGTTGTCGAGTTGTTCGAATAACGTATGTCCGACACGTGGCTCTCTCTGAGAGAGACGCCTTTCGACGACGAGGAGTTCGTCACGCTGTGGGTTCTCGCGACGACCACGTACGGCGTCGGCGACATCGTGACGACCATCGCACTCATCTACTTCAGTCCGACCGTCACCGAGGGGAACGTCGTCGTCGCGACTGCCGTCGGCGCGTTTGGACAGGCAGGCCTCGTCGGACTGAAACTCGGTGCCTTCCTGATTTGTCTCGTGGTGAGCGTCGACGCCGCCCACGACGGGAGCAGGAGTTGGTACTACCTGCCACCGGTTGGGCTGACGCTTCTCGGGACAACCGTGACGGTATACAACATCCAGTTGATGCTGATGTGAGAGAGATATCGGCGGCGGAGTAACTACGCTGTCCGCAGTCCGAGCGTCACGTCGAACGAGACCTGGTCGCTCTGTATCTCGTTCCCGACATCGGCCGGAAGTCGCCACTCGACGACGAGATGTGCGTGCTCGCCAGCCTCGAGGCCGACCGAACCCAACGGATCGCCCGTCGCAAGCGTCGACAGCGACACGTAGTTCGGCCCCGACAGGAGGCCGTTCCCGGAGCCAACGAGATACGACCGGCTTCCGTCGCCTCGGACGAGCGCGACTCTGAGTTCGAGTGCATCTGCGAGTTCGCCGACATCGGGACTCGCGTCGACCGCTCGCTCGGGTTCGATGAGGCCGTTCTCGGCGTTGACCAGGTTCGAGACGGTGATTGAGAGGGTCGCGTCGTCGGTGCCGTCGTTACTGACCGTCACGGCGGAGTCACCTGCCGATCCGGGGGCGGCACCCTCGACTGCCAACAGTGGTGTCTCGGCAGCACCGCCGACGTCGAGCGCGACCGCCGTTTCGGCCGTGTTCGTCACGTCGAACTCGTACGGTTCGACGACGGCGACGCGGTCGAGTTCATCGTCGCCATCGTAGAGGACGGCCGTGACCGAGACGTAGCCGCGACGGGTCCGAGTCGAAGCGTCGGCGGGATTGGCGAATCCGGGCGTCGTGGCTTCCGTGTAGAACAACCGCGTCGAATCGAACGCCTGACTGAGAGAGAGTGAACGGTCGTTACTCGCTTCGACGGTCGTACGCCTCCGTTCGGTCCACTCCTCGTTCGGTGTCCACGTGTGGGCGACGAGCGTGACTCGGTCGGCAGGGACATCCCACTCGACGGAGCCGCTGAGTTCCCCAGCCAGCGGGGGGACAATACCCTCGGCGTTGGTCACGTCGTCGGGGTCGGTGGGTGTGAAGGCGACGTCGAGGCAGCCGCAGTTTGGTTCGGTAGTGGTTGCTGCGTTCTCGGGTTGAGAGGCTTCGTCAGCATTGTTATGGCTCTGGCTTCGGGTTGGCGTTGATGTAGTTGATGATGGCTCTGGAGCGTGTGGTGTCTCATTGGCCCCAGTTGAAATGTGTTCTTGGCTAACAGGAACAGTGCCTCCGAACAACCCTACCCCAGTCGCTGCGATGGTTACGAAGAGTGCAACGCATATGATACTGATTTTTCGAATAGTAATCCAATTGTCTATTGATTCACTGTCAATCATAAAAGAACAAACGGGGTTTGAAGCGGTCTACTGGCCAGCCTGCTTCAGAGCGAACGTGATATCCGTCCGCAAGACGTCACCTTGATAGTCGTTTGGGATGTTCTCGTTCATCTTCAGATCGATGTTGAAGATAGTCTCCTCGGGCGAATCTGGGGGTGTATGCCCCAACTTCGGTGGATCGAATTCGTCTAAGACCGCTTCGTTGGTATCTGGTGCAGCCAAATCTGCGAGGGACACAAAATCGTCTGGTGCAGTCGCATCCTTCTGGATGGTGTTTCCGTTGTGTGACTCGTCAGGTTGACTGTCGGTGACCAGATTCACAATATCTCCATCTGTTGTGGTGTAGGTGAGTGACTTCACCTCAATCCACTTCGCCATGTTACCTCCTGGATTAGTGTCTGCATCAGGACCACTGTCTCCAGGGGTATCTGGCGTTCCATCATTATTTTCGTCGATATCTCCGTCTCTGTCTTCGTAAGTGGTATTGCTGAAGTCGATTTCGAGGTGATCCAGTCTCCTCGTCCCCGTATTGAACAGGGCTAACTCGAGAGCGTAGGGATTCTCAGTGGTCTCACCCGGTTTCCAGTCGTACGAGTAGGAGGTACCGAACGTACCATCATGCATCCCTAAGTCAACTGTGCCGGCTTTGATTTGGTTATCTACAGAACTCTCTGAGTCAGTGAAGTACGCGAACGTACCAGCACCAGTTCCTGCACTGACCGCGCCGGTCGCTCCAAGAGCACTCAACAATCGCCGACGCGTAAGTTCCATTGACTGAACCCTCCTATTTAGGCCTGAGTCGGGGAAGTGGTGTTGTCAGCAGACTGCGTGACGGTGAAGGCAACCTCAAAGTCAACCCCGTCTCCTTGTGCTTCGTTGCCAACGTCAGCAGCAAGTTTGACCTCTAAGTCGAGGGTGATTGTATCATCAGTATTTAAGGTAGCGTAACCCTTGACCGTTTCCATCGCGTCGTTGAGTTCGCTCAGGTCAACGTACGTTTCACCATCTCTAGCTTCTTCCGCGTCCGCATCATCGGTCGCATTAATATTCCCCTTGATCGGTGAAGATGGGGAATCATCCGCTAGGAGGTCGTCCGTTTCCTTAGTCCCCCCTCTGTCATGAGTAATCGATGCTGACACGACCTCTACCCTGTCTGCAAACTCATCTGCAGAAAGGTCACTACCATTGGTAGCTGCCTCTGATTCACTCGGCTCACTGAGAGCCGTATCGATGTCAAGACTGACACCATCGATACTCCCATCGTACGTCACAGAGACAGTCTTTGATTCGGCCGATCCACCTGGTTTCAGATTTTCAATATTTGCAGAGAAACCGCTCGGGCTATTAAGGTCAACCGTCCCTGCTGAAATATTGTTCCCCGAGCTCGTCTCGTTGTCACTGAAGTACGCCATCGTCCCTGCGCCCGTGGCTGCGCCAGCGGCGCCGATCGTTGCGAGTCCGCCCAGTACCTTGCGTCGCGTGAGTTCGACTCTCTTGTCAGACATTGGGTTGTCTTACCTCGTTCACGTGTGCATCCGTGGGGTCGCTCCCACCTAGCACGCAGTTGCTCCAAGGCACCATACCCCCTTTTGTATATGCCGATTGACGTGATGACAAACCCGGGCAGACCAGAGACAAACCGCGGTTGAACGTCTCTCGGAGGGAGTCAGAAACCCCTCTAATCACCGATTAAAGACCGTCGAACGCTGTTTTCGGCCGACACCGTGGACCCTAAACAGCCAATTAGATAAGGTGTAATCTATCAAGAATTTCTATAGAATGAGCATGAAGCAGGTCGGGGCGGATACCGAGACGCTTCCACGGGAGGTCGTCTTCGATATGCTGAGTAGTCAGCGACGACGACACACGCTGCACTACCTCTTACAGCACGACCGACCCGTCGAACTTCGCGAGCTGTCGCGGCAGGTGGCAGCGTGGGAGAACGGCATCGAGCCCGTCGAGGTCACGTCCGACCAGCGGAAGAACGTCTACACCGCGCTCAGGCAGGCACACCTCCCGCGGATGGACCGAGCGGGAATCGTCGACTTCGACCCGAACCGCGCGGAGATTGAACTCCGCGAGGAGGCAAGTGATCTGCAGTTGTACCTCGAAGTCATTCCGGGGAACGACATCCCGTGGAGCGACTACTATCTCGGTCTGAGCGTCTTCTCGGGATTGCTCATTGGTGCCGCGGAGTTCGGTGTCTTCCCGTTCGGTGAAATTCAAGTCGTAGCCTGGACGGGACTCGTCGTCTTCCTTTTCTTCGCGTCTGCGGCCACGCACGCGTACATGAACCGGCAGATGCGTCTGGGGCAAGAAGGCCCACCACCGGGCTACGAACAGGAACTCCAACAGGAGGACGAGTGAGATGGACCGGTCGAAACTCCTCAACACTGCTGGTCTGGTGCTCCTGGCCGTCCTCGTGGTGCCGTTCGTCGTCTTCGCCGTCCCGCAGGTCGTCGGTGCCGAACACAGTTTCGTCGTCGTCTCGTCCAGTATGGCTCCGGCGTTCCACGCCGGGTCTGCCGTCGTCGTCAACGACGTCGATCCGACGAGCGTCGACGAAGGGGACGTCATCACGTTCGAAGCACCGGGTGAGAACTTCGGTGGCGAGGGTGATGTCGACCGCGTGACCCACCGCGTCGTCGACGTTGTCGAGGAGGAAGACGGCCTCTACTTCCAGACCAAGGGTGATGCCAACGAGGAGGTGGACCAACAACTCGTGCCAGCCGAGAACCTGATCGGTCGGGTGTTCTTCGCGATTCCGCTCATCGGCTGGGTACTCGACTTTGGCGGGTCGCAAACTGGACTGCTCGCTCTGGTCGTCGTCCCGTCGGCGCTTCTCGTCGTGGGTGAGGTCTGGGATCTGTATCAGGCGGCGACCACGGGTGAAGAGGACAAGAACCAGCCGTCGGTCACAGTCGAGGACGACTGATGCGCGTGACGAGGCAACGACTAGCGGCATTGTACGCCGTTGTCGGTCTCGTGATGGCCAGTCTCGGTGGTGGCGTCTACACCCACGCGGCATTCAGCGACTCAGAAACGTCCGAGGTGACGATTCAGGCAGCGAGTGACTTCACCGTCACTGCTGGAAACTTCGACGCCGATCCGGGACATATCAGTCGTTCATCGAACGGTGGTACATTCCACGTCCACTTCGACATCGACGAACCAGGACAGGTGGACACGGACCGCTTCACACTCCGTATTGTCGAGACCGGAGGAACCCTCGACGCAACACGCGCATCCTGCAAAGAGAAGAGAGGGGGAGTGAACTGTCGCATCAAGTTCGAGCGCGACGAGTTGGTGACGCAGACTGACAGTGCTGGCACGTATGACCTCGTGCTTTCGGGGTGGTGGGACCGAGGGCGGGACTTCGAGTTGACCGGGACGGTCGAAATTACGCAGAGCGAAGAGCGGTGTACCAACACTGCCGGAAACACCGACTGCGACTCCACGACAGAACAGTCTACGGATAACGATGATCGTTGCACGAGTGTGACAGGCAATTCCGGCTGTGAATCGACCCCGACGCAGTCCGCTGGGAACCAACAGACCTGCACGAGCAGTTCGACGAACTCGGGTTGTGAATCGACGACGACCCAAATCCTCGGGGGTTCGACCACGTTATCGATGGCAGCCTCTACTCGTGGATAACAACAAGAGTATTGGTCGTCGCCAACGGTTTCAGCAGTCAACCATACATCTTTCTCACCTGAGTGTGAGCCTGAGCCGTCCACGGTCACCGTCACCGCTCTCCAAAGTTTTACTTACTATCGAGTAAAGGACCACCTATGAGCAAAGACTACGCGGAGCTCCACGACCCGAACGCGGAGTACACGATGCGAGAGCTCTCGTCGGAGACGATGGGAGTGACAGCGAAGCGCGGCGGCGGCCGCGACGTCGAGATTACGGACATCCAGACGACGATGGTCGACGGCAACTTCCCGTGGACCCTCGTCCGCATCTACACCGACGCCGGCATCGTCGGCACCGGTGAGGCCTACTGGGGCGCGGGCGTCCCGGAACTCATCCAGCGGATGAAGCCGTTCCTCGTCGGCGAGAACCCGCTCGACATCGACCGTCTGTTCGAGCATCTCGTCCAGAAGATGTCCGGTGAGGGTTCCGTCGAGGGTGTCACCGTCACCGCCATCTCGGGCATCGAGGTCGCGCTGCACGACGTCGCGGGCAAGATTCTCGACGTCCCGGCCTACCAGCTGCTCGGCGGCAAGTACCGCGACAAGGTCCGCGTCTACTGTGACTGCCACACCGAGGAGGAGGCCGACCCGGACGCCTGTGCCGACGAGGCAGAGCGCGTCGTCGAGGAACTCGGCTACGACGCCCTGAAGTTCGACCTCGACGTCCCCTCGGGCCTGGAGAAGGACCGCGCGAACCGCCATCTCCGTCCCGGCGAGATCCGTCACAAGGCCGAGATCGTCGAGAAGGTCACCGAGCGCGTGAAGGACCGCGCCGACGTCGCCTTCGACTGTCACTGGACGTTCTCGGGCGGCTCGGCGAAGCGTCTCGCCTCGGCCATCGAGGAGTACGACGTCTGGTGGCTCGAGGACCCCGTCCCGCCGGAGAACCTGGAGGTGCAGGAAGAGGTCACGAAGTCGACGACGACGCCCATCACCGTGGGCGAGAACCGCTACCGCGTCACCGAGGAACGCCGTCTCATCGAGAACCAGGCGGTCGACATCATCGCGCCCGACCTGCCGAAGGTCGGCGGAATGCGCGAGACGCAGAAGATCGCGGACGTCGCGAACCAGTACTACATCCCGGTCGCGATGCACAACGTCTCCTCGCCGATCGCGACGATGGCGAGTGCCCACGTCGGCACGTCCATCCCGAACTCGCTGGCCGTCGAATACCACAGCTACGAACTCGGCTGGTGGGAGGACCTGGTCGAGGAGGACGTCATCGAGGACGGCTACATCACCATCCCGGAGGAGCCGGGTCTCGGCCTGACGCTCGACATGGACACCGTCGAGGAGCACATGGTCGACGGCGAGACGCTGTTCGACGAGGCGTAAGCCGACGTCGAACTTGCTGAGCTTCGCTCAGCAGTGTTCGACGAAGCCTAAGCGTCGTCGTGAAGGAAAATCTCTGATTTTCCGTGTTCGACGAGGAGTGAAACGACTCGTCGAGCCAGCAGCACGAAGTGTTGCGCTGTTCGACGAAGCGTAAGCCGAAGCCGAACTGACGACCTGCAGTTTTCTTTCGTTCATTAGCTGCGCACCAGCGACGCGGACTTCCGCCACACCGAGACTTTTGCCCACCGAGTACGTTGTGCGGTACCATATGTCGAACGAAGACTACACCGTCGACTACGACTTGAGCGACGACGCCGAGAACATCCACAGCGTCTGGGACAACAGCCTCGACCCGTTGGTGACGGTCGAGCCAGGCGAGGTCGTCCGGTTCGAGTGTCGCGACGCGCTCGACGGACAGGTCGGCCCGGACTCGACGGCCGAAGACCTCGCGAACGCCACCTTCGACCCGGTCCACCCGCTGACTGGTCCCGTCGCCGTCGAGGGTGCCGAGCCGGGCGACGTCCTCGAAGTCGAACTGCTCGACTTCGAGCACAAGGGCTGGGGATTCACGGGCTACATGCCCGGCGAGATGGGACTCGGTCTGCTGCCCGAGGACTTCGAGGAGGCAGGACTCCACATCTGGGAACTCGACGACGAGGTGGCACACTTCGTGAACGGCATCGAGGTCCCGCTCGATATGTTCCCCGGCATCGTCGGCGTCGCCCCCGGCGAGGACGGCGAACACGACACGCTCCCGCCGCGCAACACCGGCGGCAACATGGACGTCAAGCACATGACGAAGGGGTCGACGGTCTATCTCCCGGTCGAGGTCGAGGGCGCGCTGTTCTCGACGGCCGACTGCCACGCCGCACAGGGTGACGGCGAGGTCTGCGTGACGGGTATCGAGTCGCCGATGTTCGTCACGGCCCGCTTCAACGTCCGGAAGGATATGGACATCCAACAGCCCCAGCTGCAGACGACGGGACCGTTCACGCCGACCGGCCAGGACGAGCCGATGTACGCGACGACCGGCATCGCCGACGACCTGATGGAGGCGACGAAGAAGGCGGTCCGACACATGATCGACCATCTCGAAGCCGAGCGTGGGCTGACGCGCGGGGAGGCGTACATCCTCTGCTCTGCGGCAGTCGACCTGAAGGTCAGCGAGGTCGTCGACGCGCCCAACTGGATCGTCACGGCCTACGTGCCGGACAGCATCTTCCCCTGAGCAGGCGGCCGCGACGCTCAGTGCGAGGGACCCGACTCGGACTGTCTCCGGAGCCGGTCCGCAATCGACCGTCCCACGTCCCGCGGCGCGTCTTCGACGATTTCGATCTCGTCGCCGACGTGGAGTTCTCCCCCGGTTACGACGTCGGCACAGATACCACCGCGGCGTTCCTTCAGCGCGCGCATCACGTTCTCCTCGTCGGCGACCTTCTCGACGTGGGCACAGGGTGGCCGCGGGCGGGTTCCCCGGAACTCGACGTCGCCGACGCGGAACGTTGTCTCAAGCAGGTCGTGGAGGTCGACGCCGCGGGTGACGACGTTTCTCCTGTGGCGACCGTCCGAGAGGTCGATGCCGAACTCCTCGCGTATCGTCTCGATTGCCTCGCCCTCGATGAACGTCACCTCGCAGACGTCGAACGGCGAGTAGTACCCCTTGCCAGTCAGATAGCGGTCGCCGGTCAGGCCGCCCTCGACGGCCTCGACGGATTCGAGCTGCTCCATCGGCGCGGAGTCTTCGGGGGCGACGAAGATGGTCTCGACGCGGGGAGTCCGGTTCATGGCTGAGGTTGGGACGGGGGCGAGAAAGCGGTTCGTGTGGTATCGTGGCTCAGCAGACGGGCTTGGGGTCCAGTCCCATCCCGCGCAGCGAGTCGGCGTAGTCGTCGTACGCGAGTTGGATGACGTACTCGGCGACCATCTGGGCGCGTTGCCAGTCCTCGTCGGTCTCACACAGGTCGTCGAGCAGGCCGAGCCCGAGTTCGACCTCCTCCTGCGTCTCACGTTTGAGGTCACGGAAGAGGTCGGCACGCCGCTCGTCGGCCTCGTTGACGAAGAAACTGACAATCTGGGTGTGCGCACGGATGCTGACCAGTCCGCGGGCGACCAGTCCGGCGGCGAGGCGTTCGACGGTGTCCTCGCGGCCGCGGAGGTAGGTGTGCATCGCGCCGCCGTCGACCGGGTCGAAATCCGGGTCACTGAGTTCGGCGACGACGCGGTCGTAGTGCTCGTCCTCCTGGTCGGCGACGTGTTCGAAGGTCGCTTTCGCCTCGTCGTCCGACTCCGTGTCGGCCCACTCGTGGAACGTCGTCCGGGCGGCGTGTTCGCTGTTGGCGGCGACGCGGAGCACGACCGGCGTCTCCAGTTCGGCGTCGGTCAGCGCGACGAGGAGGTTGTTCGAACCGAGCCGCGAGAGCTGGGTCGCTTTCGACTGCTCCAACGTCGCCTGGAAGGCTTCGGCGTCCATAGCCCACACCACGGGCGCGACGGCTTTCAAGTTTCGCGCGGCCGAGGCGTCACACGGCTGAGGAGGGCGACCGACGAGCCCGGCCGCCCCCGAGTTTTTACCCGAGAGCGACGTACCGGTTCTATGACCGACGACCCCGACACCGGGCGGGAGGCAGGCTCTCTTTCGGCCGACGCCCTCCGCGACCGACTCCGCCGTGGCGACGCCGTCACCGTCCTCGACGTCCGCGACCGCGACGAGTTCGAGGCGTGGCACATCGACGGCGAGAGCGTCCACGCGACACAGATTCCACACAACAAGTTCCTCGTCGCGCGGGTCCGCGGCGGCGTGGAAGAACTCGTCGCCGACCTCGCCGAACCTGTGCTCGTCGTCTGTGGCGAGGGGAAGGCGAGCGCCGACGTGGCCGACCTCCTCGCGGACAACGGTATCGAGGCGTTGAACCTCGACGGCGGGATGGAGGGCTGGGCGCGCGTCTACGAGTCTGTCGAGATTCCGCACGACGAGGCGACCGTCCGCCAGTATCTCCGTCCCTCCAGCGGCTGTGTCGCCATCCTCGTTGTCGCGGGCGACGAGGCCGTCGTCGTCGACCCCCTGCGGGCCTTCACCGACCGCTACGTCGCCGACGCGGCCGAGTTGGGTGCGGAAATCACGTACGCCGTCGACACGCACGTCCACGCCGACCACGTCTCGGGCGTCCGCGACGTCGCCCGCGAGACGGGTGCGGAAATCGTGTTACCCAGGGGGGCCGAGAATCGTGGCCTCGCGTTCGACGCCACGCTCGTCGGCGACGGCGACACGCTCGGCGTCGGCGAGGTGGAACTGACTGCCGTCTCCCTGCCCGGCCACACGACAGAGATGACGGGCTTCCGGGTCGGCGACCTGCTCCTCGCGGGCGACAGCGTCTTCCTCGACAGCGTCGCCCGGCCGGACCTCGAAGTCGGCGACGACGGCGCGAGCGAGATGGCGCGGACGCTCTACGGGACGCTCCACGAGCGGCTGTTCGCGTTCCCCGCCGAGACGCGCGTCGTTCCGGGACACGTCGGCGACCGGACGAAGCCCGACGACGCGGGACGGTACGTCGCGACGCTGGGCGACCTCCGCGACCGACTCGACGTTCTCACGCTGGACGAAGACGCCTTCGTCGAGCGGATTCTCGAAAATATGCCCCCACAGCCAGCGAACTACGAGACCATCATCGAGACGAACCTCGGCCGCCGCGAGACCGACGACGCGGAGGCGTTCGAACTCGAACTCGGCCCGAACAACTGCGCGGCGACGGGAACGGCTGACTGAGTCCTTATACCACGAACTGTCCTTCGAACCGCTCTTGGGCGAGTTCGTACGCCTCGTCGACGAGCGCGGAGAGGCTGTCGACCGTCGCCTCCGAAGGTCTGAGGACGCAGACCCACGAGGCCCAGGCGTACGTCGGATGCGGGAGCAGGCTGTCGAGGAGATCGTAGTCGTGGCCGGTCTCACAGAGCTCGCCAGCGGCGGGGCGTGGCGGCTGCTCGCCGAACAGCGAGCGGTACGTCTCGGGGCGAATCTCGAAGTTCACACGGTAGATGCCGTCGCGGTCCAGCTCGGAGGCGGAGTCGGTCCCGCTGTCGTAGTCCTTGACGGTCAGAAAGTAGGTGCCACGGGCGAGTTTGTTGTCGGGGTTGTAGAACAGCCCCTGTTCGCCCCACGCCGAGGTCATCACGACGTTGTCGTACTTGTC
Organism: Halogranum gelatinilyticum; assembly: GCF_900103715.1. Taxonomy (NCBI): domain Archaea; kingdom Methanobacteriati; phylum Methanobacteriota; class Halobacteria; order Halobacteriales; family Haloferacaceae; genus Halogranum; species Halogranum gelatinilyticum. Next base: position 186,928 of record NZ_FNHL01000003.1, read on the forward strand.
GAGCGTCGTCGTGAGCAGCCTGTCGGCGTTCATAGCATCGTATGGGGGCGGGCGGGCAAAGGGGTTTCTGCGATGCGGATTCAGTCGTCGTCGGCCGCGGGAGCCTCGGTCGCGGCGTCGTTCTCGATGCTCGGGGGATACTTCCCGCGGTCGAGTTTCAGGTCCGACTGCGGTCGGGCCATGCAGGTCAGTGCGTACGCCTCGCGCTCCTCGTCGGTGAAGCCGCGCGCGGCCGGCTGGGTGACCTCGCCTTCGATGATCTCGGCCGAACACGCCAGACACATCCCGACGCGACAGGAGTACTCCTGCGCGATTCCCTCCTCTATGCAGGCCTTCAGGATGGTCTGCTTGTCGGACACCTGGATGGTCTCACCGGTGCCGACGAACTCGACGGTGTACTCGGTCATACCCGCGGCTACGGATGACCCCGGCAAAACTCTTTATGCGCAATTCTGTCGGCGGGCCGTGGTCGGTACGGCAGCAAAACCCTGACATAGCCACTCGCCCAACGCTCCGGTATGTCAAACTGGACCGACAGCATCGTCGGCGACCGCATGACGGTCGACCGCGAGTTCAACGACCGCATCCAATCCTCGGAGTTCACCGGCCAGGAGTGGGGGCTCATCATGACGGCGACGGAGTTCGAGATCGAGAACGCCGACGACCCCGAGGCGGCCCGCATCGTCTCCGACACGGAGAAACTGCCGCAGATCATGCCCGAGTTGGAGAACATCCGCTCGCAGATGGGCGCGATGGGTGGCGCGACCGGCGGGTCGTCCGGTGGAAGCAGCGGCGGTGGCGGGCTCTTCGGCTCCATCAAGAAGGCCTTCGGTCTCGGTGGCGGCGGCTCGGGCGGCGGCGACGACGAACGGCTCCGCGCGGCCGAACGGCTCACACAGGAGTACGCCGACGAACTGCAACAACATCTCGAAACGAAAGGCAAGTGGGAGCAGGTCCGGATCGCGTACCAGGAGTAGGTCGCGGCCGCGAGGCAGTGGAGTCGGGCCCATCGACTGACGGGCTAGCAGCGGACCGTGAGGTGATCGGTCAGATCTCGTCGCCGGTGCGGAACAGCGTCAGCTCCTCGGCTTCGTAGATGTTGATGAGTTCGGTGACGATCTCGTCGTAGTCCTCGTCCTCTTCTCGGAGGCTATCCAGACGGGCAACTGTCTCCGCTGTGAGTTCCACCTGTGGCATAGGTCGTAGTTCGTCAGCGAGAACCTTAATCCCACGCCCGTCTCGGGGAGACGGCCGACGGCAGCGACGGGAGTCTGCGGCCGTCAGTCGCTTCGCAGTTCCGCTTCCGGGGTCGTCAAGACGGCTTCGAGCGCGTCGAGTGCTTCCTCAGCGTCCGGACCCTCCGCGACGAGGCGGACGTCCTCGCCGTTACGGACGTTGAGACTGTTCACGCCGATCATGCTGTCGGCGGCGACGACGTCGTCGGAGTCGGCTCTCGACAGCCGGAGGTCGGCGTCGAACCGCTTTGCGGTCTCGACGAAGACGTCCGCCGGTCGCGCGTGGAGGCCAGCCTCCGTCGCGACGGTCACGACGCGCTCGGTCATCGCTCCCTCCCCGTCGAAGGCTCGGTTCGGAGCCGTCGTCTGGGGCCGTAGTGTCGGTCACAGTTGCCTGCCATGTGTGTCGTGACCACACGGGGCGCGGGTACGTAAGTTGTCGGGTCATCTCGCTCAGACCTGCGAGACGTACGCCGATTCGGTCGCGTACTCCTCGGGTATCTCGCCGACGTCCCAGCCACTGCCCGTCGTCTCGACGTAGTAGTACCGCCTGTCCTCGTACTCGTAGTACGTCCCCGGCAGGTCGTCGCCGTAGACGCCGACCGCCATGTGGCCCGGCAAGAGGAGCAGGACGGTGTCGTAGTTGAACGAGTCCGACTGCAAGAGCGAGGCGAGCATGACGGCCGTATCCTCGCAGTCGCCGCCGCCCTCCACGAGCGTCTCGACCATGTGTTTCGTGTAGTCGTCGTAGCCCGTCCCGACGTCGTCGGGGACGTACGGTAGGTTCTGGACGAAGTCGATGAGGAAGTCCACTTTCGATCGGGGGGTCCGAAAGCCGTTGGCCGCCGCCTCGGCCGCGAGGATGGCACCGAAGGCGTCGGCGGTACCGTCGGCCATCGCGTCGGTGACGTACTGGCTGCGTCGCTTGCGCGCGGCGTACTTCTCGCGGACGTACGCCGACTTGTACGCGACGAACGAGACGCGCCAGTCCTCGCGGTCGGTCCATCCGGTGAAGGAGAGCAGGTAGACGCCCTCTGCCGACTTGCGGACGTAGCCGTCCTGCGCGAACGAGTCGTGGCTGTGCTCGTGGTCGTACCTGACAAGTTCGCCGTCGGCGACAACGAAGGGGTCGGTCTCGCACAGTTTCTCGCTGTCGCCGGGACCAATCGTCTGAGGAGTGCGGTCGGCGCGGACGACGTAGGCCTGCAGAAACAGCGGCTCCGCGGGAACCGTCTCGACGTCGAGCGCGACGGTCACCGGCTGGTCGCGCTCGGCCACGTCGTCGACGGCCGTCCGGCCCTCCGCGAGCGTCACCGGGTCGCGCTCCGGGACGGGATACGTCGAGAGGACGACCCAGACCTGTGCACCGTTCGGGTAGTCGTAGTCCTGGAGTGCGGCGTAGGTCTGGACCGTCGCCGACCGGAGGCTGTACCGGACGAAGTGGTCGGTCGTCCCGACGAGTCCGTCGGTGACGGCAGCGAGTTCGGTCGGGGGCGCGGGGACCCGTCGCTCGCCGCCGGTCCACGATTCGACGGCCGAGCGCGCTCTGGGGAGCGGCCGACCGTCGCCGCTCACGGGAGGACTACCGAGACAGCCGGACAGCGTTCCGAGTCCGAGACCGGCGAGCGTGCTCAGCACCGCTCTCCGTCGGATATCCATCGAAGATAGTACACTGTCGGAGAGGATAAACCACGCTGTCAGCTGTGTCGCGTCCGCACACGTCGAGGGAAAAGACCGTCCGTTGGCTGACTCAGTCGAGCCGTGCGACGATCGCTTCGGTCACGTCCTCGGTCGAAGCGTCGCCGCCGAGGTCCGGCGTCCGCGGGCCGTCCGCGAGGACGGACTCGACCGCGTCGCGGACCGCGTCGGCCTCGGACTCGTAGCCGAGATAGTCCAGCAGCATCGCCGCGGAGAGAACCGTCGCCGACGGGTTGGCGACGCCCTCGCCCGCGATGTCCGGCGCGGTGCCGTGGACCGGCTCGAACAGCGCGCGGTCGGGACCGATGTTGGCCGACGGGAGTAGTCCAAGACCGCCCACCAGACCGGCCGCGAGGTCCGAGAGCACGTCGCCCGCGAGGTTCGGGCAGACGATGGTGTCGAACTGCGTCGGGTCGAGACAGACCTTCGTCGCGAAGGCGTCCATCAGGACCTCCTCGGTCTCGACGCCGCGCTCGTCGGCGACGGAGACGACAGCGTCACGGAACCGACCGTCGGTCTCGCGCATCACGTTCGCCTTGTGAGCCACTTGGAACGAGCCGCCCTCGCCACCGACGTAGTCGCAGGCGAACTCGGCCAGCCGCTCGGAGGCCGAGGTGGTGACGACGCGCGTCAGCGTCGAGAGGTCGTCGGAGAGACGGTCCTCGTGACCCGAGTAGACGCCTTCGGTGTTCTCCCGGAGGAAGACGAGGTCCGTCTCGGGACGGAGCGCGTCGACGCCGGGGTAGGCCTTCGCGGGCCGGACGTTGACGAACGAGTCGACGGCCGTCCGGAGCGGCAGGATGACGTCTGCCGCCGTCTCGCCAGCGGCTCCGAACAGCGTCGCGTCCGCGTTGGCGACGAGGTCGTAGGTCTCCTGCGGGAGTGCCTCGCCCGTCGCTTCCTTCGTGGCGTCGCCCGCGTCGGCTTCGACGTACTCGAAGTCGCCGACGGCATCCAGTACCTTCTGGGCGGCCGGGATGACCTCTTGGCCGATGCCATCGCCGGGGATGACGACGATCTCCTCAGTCATCGAGACTCACGTAGGGGAGCGATTCGGCCTTGTCGCGGACGGCCTGTGCGTTCGACTTCATCAGTGCGGTGGTGTCCCAGACGCCGTCGACGAGTGCCTTCCGCTGGGCCTCGTCGACGTTCACGTCGACGGTGGTGTCGCCGTAGGTGACGGTCTCGGCCTCGACGTCGACGTCGATGTCGCCGTCGGGGTTCTCGTCGACCCACGCCTGAATCGCTTCGACCGTCTCCTGGTCGGCGGTGACGGTCGGGATGCCGAGCGCGAGACAGTTGCCTGCGAAAATCTCGGCGAAGGACTCGCCGATGAACGCGTCGATACCCCAGCGCATCAGTGCCTGTGGGGCGTGTTCCCGCGAGGAGCCGCAGCCGAAGTTGCTGTTGACGACCATCACGGAGGCGTCCTTGAACCGGTCTTCGTTCATCGGATGGTCCTTCGGCGTGTCGTCGTCGTCGAAGCGCACGTCGAAGAACGAAAACTGGCCGAGACCGTCGAAGGTGACGACCTTCATGAACCGCGCCGGGATGATCTGGTCCGTGTCGATGTCGTTGCCACGGATGGGCACACCCGTGCCGGAGACGTAGTCGACTTCGGGGATCTCCTGTTCGTCGCTCATGCGACGTTCACCTCCTTCAGTTCGCGTACATCAGTCACGTGGCCCTTGATGGCGGCGGCGGCGACCATCCGCGGGTTCATCAGGACGGTGCGGCCGTCTTTCGACCCCTGCCGCCCGATGAAGTTGCGGTTCGACGAGGAGGCACACGCCTCGTCGCCTTCGAGCTGGTCCTCGTTCATGCCGAGACACATCGAACAGCCGGCGTTGCGCCACGTGAAGCCAGCTTCCTCGAAGATGTCCTTGAGACCCTCTTCTTCAGCCTGCTTCTGGACGCGCTGGCTGCCGGGGACGACCATCGCACGGACGCCCTCTGCGACCTGCCGGCCCTTGACGAGCTTCGCGGCACGGCGCAGGTCGGCGAGTCGCGCGTTCGTACAGGAGCCGAGGAAGGCGACGTCGATCTCGTAGCCCTCCATCGTCTCGCCGGGCGTGACGCGCATGTGTTTCTGCGCGCGCCGGGCGGTGTCCTGCTTATCGGCGGGCAGGTCTTCGGGGGCCGGGATGGGCTGGGTGATGCCGACGCCCTGTCCGGGCGTGGTCCCCCAGGTGACGACCGGCTCCAGCTCGTTGCCGTCGATGGTGACGACGTCGTCGTACTCGGCGTCCTCGTCGGATCGGATGGACTCCCAGTAGGGCTTCAGACGCTCGAACTTCTCGGGGTCGTCTTTGAACTCGTCGGTCTCGGCGAGCCACTCGTAGGTGGTCTCATCGGGGTTGACGTAGCCCGCACGAGCACCGCCCTCGATGGACATATTGCAGATGCTCATGCGACCTTCCATGTCGAGGCTCTCGATGGCCTCGCCGGCGTACTCGTAGACGTAGCCGACACCGCCGTCGGTGCCAAGCCGGCGGATGATTTCGAGGATGACATCCTTGGCTTCGACGCCGTCACCGAGTTCGCCGGTGACCTCGATCTTCCGCACCTTCTGCTTCTCGAAGGCGAGACAGCCGGTCGCGAGTACGTCGCGAATCTGGCTGGTCCCGATCCCGAACGCCAGCGCGCCGAACGCGCCGTGTGTCGAGGTGTGGCTGTCACCACAGACGATGGTCTTGCCGGGCTGGGTGATGCCCTGCTCTGGACCGATGACGTGGACGATACCCTGGTTTCCGGAGGTGGGGTCCGAGAACTGGATGCCCGCCTCGCGGACGTTCTCTTCCAGTTCGGCCATCATCTCCTCGGCGGCGTCGTCGCCGTAGGGGCGCGACTGGTCCGCCGTCGGGACGATGTGGTCGACCGTCGCGTGCGTCAGTTCGGGGTAGGCGACCTCCATGTCGCGCTCCCGAAGCATCCCGAACGCCTGCGGACTCGTGACCTCGTGGATGAGATGCAGCCCGATGAACAGCTGCGTCTGGCCCGTCGGCAGTTCGGTGACGGTGTGTTCGTCCCACACCTTGTCGTAGAGCGTTCCCTCACTCATCGACGTCGTCCTCCGCGTCGGATACGCCGCGCTCCCACACTTCGTTGGCACCGTCGCCGTGCGGCGGCGTGTGGTCGATGTCTTTCATCTCTTGCTCCTGCTCGGACTCGGTCGCGCCCCCGTCGGCGACGGCTGGGCCACGAGTGTACACGGTCGTGAACGTCTCGCCCGTGTACGGGTTCGTGTGGCTGATGTCTTTCATCGCCTGTCGGTCGTCTCGCTCTGTCATGCTTTCATCTCGGCTTTCTCGTCTTTCTCGTCCTCTTCGGACCACGCGAACAGGCTGCGCAGGCGCGCGCCGACCTCCTCGATCTCGTGGTTCTTCTCGGCCTCGTAGAGCTGGTGGTACTGCGGACGACCCGCCTGGTTCTCGACGATCCACTGGCGGGCGAACGTGCCGTCCTGCACCTCTTCGAGCACCTGCTCCATGTTCTCGCGAGCGTGCTCGTCGACGATGCGCGGGCCACGCGTCATGCCACCGTACTCGGCGGTGTCCGAGACGGAGTGGTACATCGCGCCGATGCCGCCCTCGTACATCAGGTCGACGATGAGCTTCATCTCGTTGAGGCACTCGAAGTACGCCATCTCCTGACTGTATCCGGCGTCGACGAGCGTCTCGTAGCCCTGCTTGATCAGTTCGGCGATGCCGCCACAGAGGACGGCCTGCTCGCCGAACAGGTCGGTCTCGGTCTCCTCGCGGAAGGTCGTCTCGACGACGCCCGCGCGGGTGCAGCCGAGTGCCTTCGCGTAGGCGAGAGCCTGCGCTTTCGCATCGCCCGTCGTGTCCTGATACACGGCCAGGAGTGCAGGCGTCCCGGAGTTCTCGACGTAGTTGCGACGGAGGATGTGCCCCGGCGTCTTCGGGGCGATCATCGTCACGTCGACGTCTTCCGGCGGCTCGATCTGGTTGTAGTGGATGTTGAAGCCGTGGGCGAACTGGAGCGTGTCACCGGGTTCCAGTTCGTCCTCGATGGCCTCGAAGACGGCCGGCTGGACCGTGTCGGGCACGAGGATGCTCACGATGTCACCCTCGGCTGCCGCGTCGTCCGGGGTGGCGACACGGAGGCCCGCCTCTTCGGCGTCGTCCCACGACGAGGAGTCCTCACGCAGGCCGACGACGACGTCGACGCCGCTCTCGTGGAGGTTCAGCGCGTGGGCGTGGCCCTGGCTCCCGTAGCCGAGTACCGCGACCGTCTTGTCCGTGATGTGCGTTGCGTCAGCGTCGTCGTCGTAGTAGACTTCAGTGGTAAATTCGTCAGTCATCGTAGTTTGGTGTCTGCGTGGAATCGTCTGCGTGTTGGTCGTGGTCGTCGCTGTGGCGGTATTCGCTCGACGCGCCGGGCGACTCGCCCGGCGTCGTCGGCGTGTCGCCACGCGCGAGTGCCGTCTGGCCCGTCCGGGCGATCTCGATGATGCCGAACTGCCGGAAGGCGTCGATGGCGTCGTCGATCTTCTGCTGGTCGCCGGTGATCTGGACCGTGATGGTCCGCGGCCCGGCGTCCAGCGTCTGGCCCTCGTACATCTGCGTGATGGCGTGGACCTTGTCCGGTTCGTCGCCCTCGACTTTCAGCAAGACGAGTTCGGCGCGAACCGCGTCGTTACCCAGTTCGCCGACCGCGATGGCCGGCGTGAGCTTCAGGAGCTGCTTTTTGATCTGGTCGATGCCCGCTTCGGTCTCCTCGACGACGAGCGTGATGCGGGCGTGGCCCTCGACCGTCGTCGGGCCGACGGTCAGGCTCTCGATGTTGAACTGTCGGCGGCTGAACAGCCCCGAGACCCGCGCGAGGACGCCCGGCTCGTGTTCGACGAGTGCCGAGACGACCGCGCTTCGAGGCTCCTGTTCTGCCTCCGCTTCGGGGTCGATACGTTCGCCGTGGGAATTGCGGCGTCCCTCCGGATGGGGTCGTTCCTCCGGAGTCGGACCCGCCAGTCCCTTTTGATTCTGTGTCATAGCTGGTCCTCCGAGAGAGCGAACTTACCGTTCGCACCGCCCGAGGAGACCATCGGATAGACGTTCTCCGCGGGGTCGATGTGGAAGTCGATGACCGAGGGACCGTCGTAGGCGAGTGCCTCCTCGATGGTGTCTGCGACCTCGTCGTAGTTGTCGACCGACCAGCCGCGGGCACCGAACGCCTCGGCCAGCTTGTCGAACTCGGGACACCAGTCGTAACCGGCGGCCATCCGCCGACCTTCGAAGAAGGCGTCCTGCCACTGTCGAACCATCCCGATATACTCGTTGTTCAGGACGGCGACGGTGATGTCGAGGTTCTCACGGACGGCGACTGAGAGCTCCTGAATCGTCATCAGGAACGAGCCGTCGCCGTCGACACAGACGACTTCCTGGTCGTCGTCGGCCGCGAGCCGCGCACCGATTGCGGCGGGCAGGCCGTAGCCCATCGTCCCCAGCCCGTGGGAGGAGACCCACGTGCGCGGGTGCGAGAACTTCCAGTACTGGGCGGCCCACATCTGGTGTTGGCCGACGCCGGTCGTGACGATGGCGCGGTCCGAGGTGGCTGCGTCCAACGCCTCGACGACGAACTGCGGCTTCAGCGGCTCGTCGTCCGGCGCGGCGTAGTCCATCGGATACTCGTCTTTCCACGTGTGACACTGCTGCCGCCACTCGCGGGCGTCGGGCGAGCGGTTCAGCTCCGCGGTCAGCTGGTCGAGGACGGTCTCCGCGTCGCCGACGAGCGGATAGTCCGCGTAGACGTTCTTCGAAATCTCCGCCGGGTCGATGTCGACGTGGATAACCTCCGCCTCCGGGGCGAAGGTGTCGACACCACCGGTCAGGCGGTCGTCGAACCGACAGCCGACAGCGATCAAGAGGTCCGTGTGGGTGATGGCCATGTTGGCGTAGCCGGTGCCGTGCATCCCGGCCCACTCCAGACACAGCTCGTGGTCGTCGGGCATCGTGCCGATTGCGGGCATCGTCTCGACGACAGGGATGCCGTTGTCGATGGCGAACGCCCGCGCCGTCTCGGTCGCGTTGCCCTTGATGATGCCGCCGCCGAAGAGCAAGAGCGGTTTCTCCGCGCGCTCGATGGCGCGGGCCGCCGTCTCGACGTCCTCGCCGTCGGCTTCGGTCTGGACGGTGTGGTTCCGCGGCGTCGTCGCCTCGCCAGGCTCACGGTCGGTCTCGCCGAGCGTGATGTCCTTCGGCAGGTCGACGAGCGTCGGACCGGGGCGGCCCGTCCCGGCGAGACTGAACGCCTCGCCGACGGTGTCGCCGACGGTGTCCGAGTCGCTCGCGAAGTAGTTGTGTTTCGTGATGGGCATCGTGACGCCGGTCGTGTCCGTCTCCTGGAAGGCGTCCGAGCCGACCATATGCGACGGGACCTGTCCCGTCAGTGCCAGCATGGCGTCCGAGTCCATGTTGGCGTCGGCGAGACCGGTCACGAGGTTGGTCGCGCCGGGACCGGACGTCGCGAAGCAGACGCCGGGGTCGCCCTTGACGACGCCGTAGGCGTCGGCCGCGTGGGCCGCGCCCTGCTCGTGGGCCATCGTGACGTGGCGGATCGACGAGTCGTAGAGCGCGTCGTAGACGGGCATGATCGCCCCGCCCTGGACGCCGAAGACCGTGTCGACGCCCACGTTCTCGAGGGCGCGAACGGTCGACTGCGCGCCGGTCGTGACGGGCGTGGCTGTTGTCGATTCCTCGTCTCGTGTGTCTGTGTCTGTGTCTGTCTTGGTTGCGGGTTCGGGTTCGCTCATTGGATACCCCCGTGTCGATGGGTCTGTGGTTGGTTAGTCGTGTGCGTGGCTTGGTGCACTGAAAACGGTGCAAGCGCCGGGTCAGAAGGGGTGGTGGAAGGGGCTAGGCGGCCCCTACAATAATGAGCGTCCGCACGACAGCGTCGCTGGCGGTGAGAGCGGACCCACGTGCCGCGACTGACTGCGTCATCGTGTTGGATTGGTTTGCCCGGACGTGCATAATCTTTTCGCGGCGTGCAAGGGTTGCGCGAAGCCACCGGCTCGTTCACTCGCCACTGGCTGGGTAGTGAAACGGACGACGGCCCGGACATCTTACGCCCGAACCTCCTCCTCGCGGTAGACGCCCTCTTCGCGGGCGAACCGTTTGAGTTCGGTCATCGTCACCCGCTGTTTCTCCGCGCCGTAGTCCTTGACGCGGCGGGTGATGGTGCGGACCTCGGAGTCGGTCGGCTCGAAGCCAGCCTCCTCCAGTCGCTTGCGGACCGAGTGGGTCCCCGTGTGCTTGCCCAGGACGAACTCGCGTGTCGCCCCGACCATCTCGGGCGTCATGACACCCGGTTCGAAGGTGTCGCTGTTCTCCAGCACGCCAGCGGCGTGGATGCCGCTCTCGTGGGAGAAGGCGTTGCGCCCGACGACCGGCTTGTTCGCCGGGATGGGGATGTCCGAGGCCGACTCGACCAGTCGAGCCAGCTCGGTGATGCGCGTGGTGTCGATACCGGTCTCGACGCCGTAGAGCGCCTCTGCCGACATGACGACCTCCTCGTAGGCGGCGTTACCGGCGCGCTCGCCGATGCCGTTGACCGAGACCTGTGCCTGGTGCGCACCGGCCTCGAAGCCGGCCATCGCGTTGGCGCTGGCCAGCCCGAAGTCGTCGTGGGCGTGGACGTCGATTTGGGCGTCCGTGTGCTCGCGGACCGTCGAGACCAGCTTGGCCATTCGGGTCGGCGTACAGACGCCGCAGGTGTCCGGGATGTTGATCCAGTCGACGTCGACTTCGCTGACCGCCTCGATGATCTCGATCAGGAACGCCTCCTCGGTCCGGGTGGCGTCCATCGGCGAGAACATCACGTCGACGCCCGCCTCCTTCACTCGCTCGACGGAGGCGACGGCGCGTTCGACTGCCTCTTCGCGGCTCGCGTGCATCGAGTCCTGCAACTGGACGTCGCTGGTGCTGACGAAGACGTGGACGAGGTCGACACCCGAGTCGAGTGCAGCCTCCACGTCCTTGTCGACAACTCTGGCCAGTCCGCAGGTGGTCACGTCAGTCGACGAAGCGATGTCACTGACGGCTTCGAACTCCGCGTCGGAGTTGACGGGGAACCCGGCCTCGATGACGTGGGTGCCCATCTCGTCCAGTACGGCGGCGATGTCGCGCTTCTCCTCGTAGCTGAACGAGGTGCGTGGCGACTGCTCACCGTCACGGAGCGTCGTGTCGAAAATCCGTACGTTCTCTATCTCAGAAGAGTGTTCCAGTGTGCCCTGGAAGAACTCGACCCGCCGAGCTGGTACTCGACGTGTCCATGTTGTGGTTGGACATTGTACTCGATGTCACGGTCGTTCCGATATATAAAAGTGTCTCTTAGACAGTCGGTGTCACGTTTCGTATGTGGCTCGGCAACACGGGTGATTCGAGAAACCGCACGACATCGACGCCCTTCAATTCCCTGATTGTCCTTATATAGCATAATATCACACCGATGTGTTGGCCAGCCAAAAGAACCGTGAAATAGTATATTTTCAACCAAAAAGAGAAAGATTAACTCCCGAGCGGCTCACGCGCACCCCCGACTGGACGAGTGTGGACTCGGCGGCCGAACCCGTCGGAACGACCGAACGCTTTTCTCGGCCCCCTGCAAGAACCTCGGTATGAGCGATTTCGAACTCGACCTCAGAGGGGCCGAAGACCAGCTCGACGACGTGGAGATCGAGGGCAACGTCGTCCTGGGCGTCCTCGACGGGAGCACCGAACCGGACGTCTGGATCCGGAAGGTACAGGAGGGCAACGTGCTGTTTCTCGCCATCGAGGGCGACCTGAACGCGCTCGCGGCGGGCTTCGCACGCGAGGTCAAGGATATGGGCGGCGAGCTGATGCACTTCCGGAAGTTCCTCATCGTCGCGCCCGAGAACGTCGACATCGACACCAGCCGCCTCGACTGAATCGGCGTGTTCGGCCGACCCAAGTCGGCTCACTCGGCCCGGCGTCAGACTCAGTCGAACCGGCTCGTCTCGGCACCGCAGGCGTCACAGGAGAGAACGTATTCGACCGTGTCGTCGCCTTCTCGCTTCTCGTAGTCCCGGCCAGTGACCTCGCCGCAGGCCGGACATTCCTCCTCGATGACGGCCGCGTCGCTGTCTTTCGGCGCGCCGACGGCGACGACCTCCGCCACCGAGTCGCCGACGGCACGGGCTCGGTTCCAGTGTTCCGGCGGGACGAAGAACGCCTCGCCCGCAGCGACGTGATACTCCTCGTCGGGCGTCTCGACGACGAGCTCGCCAGCGAGGACGTAGAACAGCTCCTCGTGGTCGGGATGTTTGTGGTAGCCCCACGGGATCTGTTCGCCGGGGTCGGCCCGGAAGACGTTGAAGCTGAACGCCGTCGCGCCGACTGCTTCGTCGACTTCCTTCTTCTCGCGCGTCGGGTTCGGTGTGTTCGGGAGGTCGTCGATAGCGACCTTACGGTAGCCGGTCATACGCGGGTTACAGCGTCGGCCCTGATAACCTCGTGGACGGAACCGAATCAGGTCTCGACGAACGTCACGAGGTGGCCGTCGGGGTCGCGGACGCGGAGGCCGCGTTTCCCGCTCTCGCTGACCGCGATGGGTTCGTCACACCAGCCGACGACTGCGGCGACCGCCTCGGCCGGGTCGTCGACGGCGAGCGTGAGGTCAACGTGCACGCCCCCACGCGCGTCCGCGAGACCTAACTGCGGCTCCCAGAGTTCGAGGTCGAACGGGCCGCGCAGTCTGACGCGGTGGCGTTCGTCGCCGCGGTCGACGACCTCGAAGCCGAGGGCGGTGTAGAAGGCCTCCGCCCGGGCGAGATGACCGACTTCGAGGACGACTTCGAAGATGCCGGTCAGGCCAGTTTCACTGGATTCGCCACCGTCCCCGTCGATACCGCCGATCTCGACACAGTGGTCGTCCGGGTCGTCGACGTAGAGCGACCGGTAACTCCCGAAGGTATACTCCGCAGGGTCGAGGTCGGCGAGCGAGTCGAGCCAGTCGTCGTACTCGTCGGCCGGTGTCGTGAACGCGTAGTGGACGTGGAGTCCACCACGGGGAGCCTCGGTCGGCCGTCTGAGGACGAGGTCGGTGTCGCCGACGCGGTAGCCGACGGCCGTCTCGGTGACGCTCGTCGGGTCGAGTCCGAGCCGTCCTTCGTAGAAGTCGCGCGCTCGGTCGAGATACTTGACTTCCAGACCGAGGCGGTCGAGACCAGTGAGCATACCGGGGCTACGGCTCGGGAATGCAAAAGGGCACGTCCGCGTCGGCACCGGCGCGTCGGTCGACGCGAACGATTCGGCGGCCGAAAGCGGAGGGGAGCACCGGGAGAGCGTCTTTTAAGCGAATTCGGTCCCAACTCGGGGCATATGCCGATGAAAGGCTCCGGAACGAGCGAACTGCGCGAGATCGACCGCTGGGAGGATGGCGTCGGCTGGATCGCGTACCCCGACGAAGAGATGCAACGCGCCAGCCACGCGTTCGTCGGCGACGACGGCGGCGTCTGGGTCGTCGACCCCGTGGACGCCGACGGACTCGACGAGTTGCTCGCGGAGTTCGGCGACGTCGCGGGCGTCGTCGTCATGCTCGACCGCCACAAGCGTGACTCCGCAGCCATCGCCAACCGTCACGACGTCTCGGTCTACGTGCCGGACTGGATGACCGGCGTCGCCTCGGAGCTCAACGCGCCCGTCGAGCGGTTCGGCCGCCAGCTGGCCGACACGGGCTACCGCGCCATCACGGTCCGCGACTCGTCGGTTCCGCCGTGGCAGGAAGTCGGACTCTACCACGAGGCGTCGGGGACGCTCGTCGTGGCGGAGTCCGTCGGTGCGGCCGAGTACTTCCTCGCGCCGGGCGAGTCTCTGGGCGTCCATCCGATGCTCCGGCTCTTCCCGCCGGAGCGCGCACTGGGCGACCTCGAACCCGAGCGTCTCTTCGTCGGCCACGGCGAAGGCGTCACGAGCGATGCCACGTCGGCACTCCGTGACGCGCTCGACGGTTCACGGAGCCGCAGCGTGTCTCTCTACGGGAAGACGCTGAAAATGTTCGTCGCAGGATAACTTCACTTGCCGGTACATTTTTAGTAGCACAGTTTAAACCAGATTGCATATGATGACCGTGCTGGGCCGTAACAACCGCCGACGAGGTGTCTCACGTTGACGATCTCGTTCGCCGAGCGGGACGCGTCGACCGGCCTGACGGTTTCGGACGTCGCCGAACGCCGCCAGTACGCTCTCGAGACGCCAGCGTCGGTGACGCCGACCCCGGCCGACCCCGACCGATTTTGGTTCCCGGTCGACGAGGCAGTCTCCATTCGGACTGCCACTCTCACCCTCCCAAGCGTCGTCGCCACCTACGTCCGGACGGCCGACGGCGAGATGCTGCGCGAGATCGAACATTTCGACAGCCAGACATTTCAACCGGCGCGCTACAGCGTCGAACTCTGCGCACCAATCAAACTCTACGTGCAGGTCGACGGTGGACTCTCAGTCGAGACCCACGCCGACCACATGACGCTCTCGTTCGACGCAGACGCCGACGTCGTCGTCGGGGCGCGCTCGCACCACAAACATCCCGAGGCGACCATCACGACGACCGCCGACCCACGCGACCAGATGCAGGCTCTCTCGGCACTCTCGTCGTCGCTGAAGACGACGACCTGCGAACGGTCGTATCCGACGCTCCGGGGCCATCCCCCGACGGTCGAACTCGGCGACGAACTCGAAATCCCGGACGAACTGTCGACCCCCGAGACGGGCGTCCGCATCGAGATTCCACCGACACGCCGGTATCTCTATCCGGTCGTCCCACTGGCGTACTATCTCGGTGCGGCAATCGAACCGGGACCGACACCCCGAATCGTCACCGAGACGGGCTTCGAGCATTCGTTGGACACGCCACGCGGCTTCGAACACGAGGTCGAACGCGTCCTGAAACAGACGTTCTTTTTCGACTGTCTCACCCGGACGGAAGGCTACTACAAGGTGGCTCTGCACGAGCGTGAGGCGGTCGAGGATCTCGTCGACCTCGACTTCACCAGTCTCTACGACCGCTCGCTCGCCGAGCAGTTGGAGGCGTATCTCGACATCCCCTATGCTGTCGTCGAGGACCACGTCCCCGAGTGGAAGCTGACGACCCACGTCGCTCCGGACCCCGAGAACGTCGAACTGCTCCCCTTCTTGGTCAACGACCTTGCGGTCGTCCGACTGCCGCAGGGGCAGCAGGTCTCGGCCTCCGAAGCGCAGATGGCCGCACTGAGCGACTTCACGCGCGACGAGTTCGTCCGGAGTGCCGCCGAGAGTCCGAGCGAGAGCGACGCACCGTCGCTCGTCCAACCCGAGGCCGCCGACTCCCTGGAGCAGGCGTGGGCGGGCGAGGACGCCCCTATCGGCGCGAGCAAAGCGTCGGTCCAGGCCTTCCGCAACCGCCTCGACCGGACGGCCTCCGACGGCGACATCGACATCACCGTCGTCTGCAACGACGACGCGATGGACGAGGAGGGTGACCTCGCCGAGGAGATTTACGGCTCACGGTCGGACCTCCCGTTCGACGTCACCATCTACCGGGATCTGTCGACGGTCGCGCTGCAGGCGGTCATCGAGACCGACAGCGACTTCCTGCACTACATCGGCCACATCGACGACGAGGGCTTCGACTGCGCTGACGGCAAACTCGACGTCGCTGACCTCGATACCGTCGGCGTCGACGCGTTCTTCCTGAACGCCTGTCGCTCCTACGACCAGGGGATGGCACTCATCGAACGCGGTGCCATCGGCGGCGTCGTCACCCTCTCGGACGTCATCAACAGCGGTGCCGTGCGAGTCGGCAAGACGATGGTTCGGCTGTTGAATCAGGGCTTCCCGCTACGGGCGGCACTGAACATTGCGAAGGATGAATCTATCGTCGGTGGGCAGTACATCGTCGTTGGCGACGGGAACGTCGACGTGGTTCAGTCAGACAGTCGGACGCCGGGATTGCTCAAAATTGAGTCGAATGGTGACGTATACGAAGTTTCCTCCAAATTATTCCCGACGAACTCTCATGGCATGGGAACAATGGCTATTACACCATTCGGCGACGAGAAGAAGCAACACCTCGCAGCGGGAGAAATCGATGTGCGGGTGGCCACTGCAGAAGAAATCTCAGACGTAGTCGCGATGGAGAACATCCCAATACTGTTTGATGGCAGACTCCGCTGGTCACAGAACTTCTCGATTATCGACGAATGAACTGAGAGCTCCCTGGTTCACGGGCCACCAGTACCTGCCCAGATTCCTGCCGAAGCGTTCCCAGCCTGCGTGAGCAGCAGCATCATCGTGAACAGCACGCCGATCATCCGCGGGTTCTCTGCGAGGTACGTCGTGAGGGTATCGTCGGACATTACAATTACACCGACACGCCGCAAACATATAAAACTTCCGACAAGTTTCTGACAGACTAAAACATTATGAGAACAACTGCCACTGTCGCTAGATATCCGGCTAGCTACCTAAGTAACCACTCGTTTGGCGGAGGAAACGGCCGAATCGTTCAGATCGCCGACGGGGTTATGCGTTCGACTCGCGTAGGGTCGCTGTGATATACGTCACACGCGGACTGGTTGACGTCCTTCTCGACCTCGCCGAGGATGCCGAGCCGAACGCGCTCGACATCACGCTGGCGTCGACGCCAGCGCGCAACTTCGAGTCCGACCTCGATCTCGACCCGGAGACACCCGTGTTGACGCATTTCTACCTCCCCGACGCGGGCCGGTCGGTCGGCGCGGTCTTCGGGATGGACCTCGGGACGCCCGCTGGGAGCGGCAAGGCCCGGTTCATCACGCATCCGCAGGGGAAACTGGTCGTCACCAAGCGCGACCATCTCGCGGCGGTGATGCTCCTCGCGGTCCCGCCGTGGGACGAACGCTCCTACGCGGCGTTCGACCGCTCGGGCCGCCAGCTGGACCTGTCGGTACTCGATGCCGAGCCGCCGCAAGAATCGCTCGCCTAACTGCTCCAGCTATTCCAGATAGCCGAGGTCGGTCAGCTGGTCGGTGATCTCCTCGAACTCCGCCTCCGTGAGCTGCCCCGACCGCTGGTGCTGGATGACGATACTCCGCAGGAGGAAGCGCACGAGGTCGCTCGTACTGGAGAAACTCGTTCCTTCGATGGTGTCCTCGACGCGCTCTGCCAGTTCCTTCGGGATGGAGACTGTCGTGTACTCGGTCATACTCGGCGGGAAGTGGTCGCGCGGGATAAAGTCTGTCGCCACGGCCCGACAATTCTGTCGTCGTCACTCGGGGATTTTTACGGACTCAGCACATAGCGGCCGCTAATGGCAGCTAGGCCACCGCAGGGAGACGACTCATCACCCGAGGTCATCGAGTTCGGTATCGCGACAGTCGCCGCACGACTCGACGATGCGAACGTGTCGTTCCCGGCGACATCGGAAGACGTGGTCCGCGCCGTCGACGACACGGCCATCCCGTACGACGCTTCGGGCAACACGTTCGAACTGGCGGACGCACTCGAACAGGTCCCGTACGACCAGTTCGAGAAACGTGCCGACCTGCTCAACGCACTCCATCCCATCTTCGAGGAGCGACGAGCGGAAGGCTCGGGAAGCGTCGTCGGCCGACTCCGCAAACTGCTGCCCTTCTAATCCGACCGGCCGTCGCCTTCGAGTTTCTCCAGGCGGTCGATCTGTTCTCGGTGGAAGCTGAGAATCATGTCCGCCAGCACACCGAACATCAGGAGCTGGACCCCGAAGAGGACGGCCGCCGCGGCGACGATGGCGAGCACCTCGTGGGACACGCGCGGCACCCGGATGAACCACTCGTAGCCGACGTAACTGGCGACGGCGAACCCGACGAACGTCGAGACGGTGCCGACGCTCCCGAAGTAGAACAGCGGGTTGTTGGTCTTCGCCCGCCGGTAGAGTTCGAGGAAGATGATTCCGCCGTCGCGGAGCGGATGGAGGTTCGTGTTCGAGCCGTCGGGTCGCGGCCGGTAGGTGATGGGAACGACCGCCGTCGACACCTCGTGTTTGACGCACTCGATGGCCATCTGCGTCTCGATACCGAAGCCGTCGGCGGTGAGCGTCAGTCTGTCGAACGATTCGCGGGTGAACGCCCGGTAGCCGCTCAGGATGTCCTGGTAGTCCTGGCCGTGGATGAACGCGAACGTGCGGTTGATGATCCGATTGCCGATGCGGTTGAGTCCGGTCATCGCCCCCTCCTGCATATCGGCGAACCGGTCGCCGATGACGTGCTCGTAGCCCTCGGCGAGCGGGTCGAGCATCTGGACGGCGTCCTCGGGTCGGTAGGTTCCGTCGCCGTCGGCCATGAGGACGTAGTCGACCTCGATGGCGTCGACGGCCTCGCGGATGGCCTGGCCCTTGCCCGAGCCGGACTGGATGAGGACGCGAGCACCGTGCTCGGAGGCGATCTTGCGGGTCCCGTCTTCGGAGCCACCGTCGATGACGAGGACGTTCTCGAAGCCCTCGCGACGGTAGCCAGCGATGACCTCGCCGATAGTCTCCGCCTCGTTGTACGTCGGGAGGAGGACGCACACGTCGTCCGGGGAGACGCTGGTCGCTTCGGCTGCGGTCGCGGCGGCGGCGTGCTCCATTGGCCGACACTGGACGCGGCGGTACTAAAAGCCCTTCTGTAGGCTGCACCAGGTTCCACGGAGTTTATCCCTCGCGGTGCATAGCCGGGCACATGAACCTGCTCGCCGTCGTCGCGGCCCTCGCCGTCGCCGTGACCGCACTGCCCTACGTGGGGTACGTCGCCCTCTACGCCCTCCTGCGTCCCGCTGGGTCGCCCGCGCGGAAGCGTGACTGCGAGCCGAACGTGAGCGTCGTCATCCCGACGTACAACGAAGCGACGATCATCGAACGCAAACTCGACGACATCTGCTCGCTTGACTATCCCGCCTCGAAGCTGGAGATCGTCCTCGCGGACGCCAGCGACGACGGCACCGCCGACGTCGCCCGCGACTATCTGGCCGGCCGCGACGGTCCCAGCCTCACCGTCCTCCACGACGACGAACGCCGCGGTGTCGCACCCGCGCTCAACGAGGCCTTCCAGGAAGCAACCGGCGAGATCATCTTCCGCACCGACGCGGACTCCGCGCTCGCTCCCGACGTGCTTCGGGAGGCGGTCGCCAACCTCGGCGACGCCGACATCGGTGCCGTCACCGGCCAACAGACCGAGGTGCTCGGCGACAGCGAGGTCGAAGCTGATTACCGAAGCATCATCGCCAAGCTCCAGAGCCTCGAATCGCGGCTCGATTCGACGTTCATCTTCCACGGCCCCTGTTTCGCCTTCCGCCGCGAGGACTTCGTCCCCATCGACCCGAACTCGCTGGCCGACGACACCGAGGTCGCCCTCCGCATCCGCCGGACGGGCAAACGCGTCGTCATGGACCCCGCGCTCCAGTTCACCGAGTCCGGCGTCTCGGACTTCCGGAAGCGTCGCCAGCGCAAGGACCGCCGCGCGATGGGTCTTCTCAAGCTACTGTTCCAGCAACGCGACCTCCTCGGCCGCTACGGCTACTACGGCCGGGTCGTCATCCCGTTCAACTGGTGGTTCATGGTGCTCTCGCCGTGGCTGTTCCTGCTCGATATCCTGCTCGTCACGGCCGCGGCTGTCTCGCTCGTCGGTCTCGCTGGGCTCGCCTTCCCGCTCGCAGTCCTCGGGTTCGGCTACCTCGGCCAGCGAGACAACCTCGGCCCGCTCCAGCCGCTCTACGCGGTCGTCGACTCGCAGGTCTCGCTGCTCGTCGCGTCCGTCCGTCTGCTCCGCGGTGAGGGCAGCGGCGTCTGGGAGATCGACCGCGAGTCGCGGGAGGCCTTCGAGTGAGAGTCCTCCAGGTTACGACTCGCTACCCGCCGCACACGGGCGGCGTCGAGGCGCACGTCGCCGAACTCGCCGAGGGACTCGTCGACCGCGGCCACGAGGTGACGGTCCTCACCGCCGACGCCCGCACGGCCGACGCACCGCGTCGCCAACGACGCGAGGGCGTCCGGGTGGTCCGCCACCGCGGCGTCGCCCCCGGCGGCGCGTTCCACGTCGCGCCCGGCATCGTCCAGTCCGTCCGCGCCAGCGACGCCGACGTCGTCCACGCGCACAACTACCACTCGCTGCCGCTCTTCTTCGCCGCCGTCGGCGACGAGTCCGGGCCGAACGCCCCCTTCGTCGCCACGCCGCACTACCACGGCGGCAGCGCGTCCGGGTTCCGCGACCGACTGCTCTCGCTCTACCGGCCGCTCGGCGGCTGGGCGCTCCGGGAGGCAGATTCGGTCATCGCGGTCAGCGACTGGGAACGCGGCGAACTGGAGCGGGACTTCGGCGTCGACGCCCGCGTGATTCCGAACGGACTCGACGTCGCGCGGTTTTCCGAGGCAGCGGCGGCCGAGCGCGACCGGCCCTACCTCCTCTCTGTCGGTCGGCTGGAGGAGTACAAGGGCGTCCAGCACGCGATTCGCGCCCTCGCCGACCTCCCCGACTACGACCTCGTCGTCGCCGGGAGCGGCGACTACGGCGAGGAACTGCGGCGCGTCGCCCGCGAGGCCGGCGTGGAAGAGCGCGTCGACTTCCTCGGCTACGTCGCCGACGAGGAGCTGCCGGGGCTGTACGCCGGTGCGGCGGCCTTCGTGACGCTCTCGGGGTTCGAGGCCTACGGGATGACCGTCGCGGAAGCACTCGCAGCGGGGACGCCCTGCGTCGTCCGCGAGGCTGGCGCGCTCGTCGACTGGACGCGGCGCGAGGACGTCGTCGGCGTCGCCGAGACCGATGGAGGACACGTCGCCGACGCGGTCAGACGAGCCGTCGCGCTCGACGCGCCGAGCGAGCCGCTGCCGACGTGGGACGGCGTCGTCAGCGAGGTCGAATCGGTGTACGAATCGCTTGTCTGAGGGTTACGTCTCCCGCGGTTCCAGCATCGGCAGCGTGTGCCGCAGCGTCTCGCGGAAATGTCGGCTGAGACCGAGCAGTGCGAGGAAGTAGACGGCCGCGCCGATGCCGACGACGACGACCAGCCACACCCAGTTCGTGATGCTCACGACGTAGCGGGTGAGTGCCTCGACGACGACGAACATCAGTGCCCCGGCGAGCACCTGCTCGGCCATCGGCCGCGTGAGGACGACCCCGCCGTACTCGCGGTGGGCGACGTACTGGTAGACGACGACCCGGGTCCCCTCGGCGAGGACGGTGCTCAGGATGACGCCGAGTAGCCCGACCGTGTAGCCGAGACCGACCGCCAGCGGTAGATGGACCAGGAGGATGCCGACGTTGACGCGGAAGATGATGCCCGGCCGGTCGGTCCCCTCGATGACGGCCTCGAACGGCAGTCGGTAGACGTTGAACACCTGAAAGAGCGCGAGTCCGGCGACGGCGAGGACGGGCGCGCCGGTGAACGTCTCGCCGAAGATGGCGAGCAGCGCGCCCGGAATCGCCAGCGCGCCGAAGAACAGCGGGATAGCGATGAGACCGGTGTAGGACAGCGTGTTCTCCAAGTCGGCACGGACCTCGCCGCCCTGCGAGTCGACGCCGCTGGACTTCACGGAGAGCGCGTCGCGGATACTCCCAGCGAACATCGCGGCCGGCATCGCGAGCTGTTGGGCGACGGTGTAGACACCCACTGCGCCCGCGCCGACGAACGCCCGGATGATGAGCACGTCCGCGCTGGCGTAGAGATTGGTGAGAAGGGAGTTCGGGACGCTCCAGCGGGCGAAGTCGTAGACGTGCCGCGCCGTTTCGACCGTCGGGATGGCGGGGCGGACCCGCGCGGCAACTGCGGAGATGACGCCGGTGATGGCGGTCGCGACGGCGAGACCGGCGACGAGACCGAACGACTCCAGCCCCCACCAGATGCCGACGAGCTGGAGGACGAACGTGAGCACGCTCCTGATGGAGTCCATCCACGACGAGAGCGCGGGGTAGCCGATGCCCGAGTAGAGCCGGTTGGTCACGTTGAAGAAGCCGAGCGTGACGACGATGGCGACGACGCCGTAGGCCAACTGGACGGAGCCGAAGTAGCCGACCAGCCACGGCTGGAAGGCGACGAACGCGAGCAGGACGAGCAGCGAGAACGCGCCGTGGACGAGGAGCCCGGCACCGAGGAACCCCGGCGGGTCGATGTCGACCTCACTGACGCGTTTCTTGACGGCGGTCGCGACGCCCGCCGGAATCTGCGTGAGGACGAACGCCGCGGCCATGACGGTCTTGTACTCGCCGAGTCCGGTGTCGCCGAGCAGGTTCGCGAAGATGAGGATGCCGCCGAAGCCGATCCCGGCCATGAGTGCCTTCGAGCCGACGGCGAGGAGGGCCTCCCGGCCGATGGACAGCGACGGAGTCTCTTTCATTCGAGATAGCCGAGGTCCGCCAGTCGCTCTTGGACTGCCTCGTCGCGGTTCTCGCTTCCGAGGTCGTCTTCGCGGGTCAGTGCCGCGGGGACGTCGTCGGCATCGAGATACGAGAGCTCACCCGGCGAGGCAAGCGTCTCCTCGCGGACGGCACCGTCGAACTCCGGCGACAGCGGGTCGCCGAGGGCGGCCATCACCGTCGGCAACACGTCGACGATGTTCATCCCCTCAACGGTCGCGCCGCCCGACTCGAACAGCGGGCCGCGGGCGGCGAACAGGCCGCGGTAGCGGTGCTCGTAGTTGCTCGTCGGACTCGTCACGCCGCCCGTCGGCGACCAGAGCGTCGTCGGAAACAGATGCTGGGCGGGGCGGGCGATGACGTCCGGCGCGTTCGGGCCGGGGTCCGCGTAGGCCTCTTCGGGCAGGACGACGTCGCGGAAGACCGGCTCGCCGTCATCGGTCGTCAGCGACCGGAGACCGTCGCGAACCTCCCGGCGGAGCGCGTCGGGGTCGTCGACCTGCGGATGGTCGAACCGGGCGTCGTTGACGTAGATACAGCCGTACCGGACCTGCCACGCCTGCGAGTTCGGATAGTCGATCTGCGGGCTGGCGGCCGACTCCAGTTTCGAGCCGACCTCGGTGCCCATGATGAGGTTGTGGACCTTGCGGATGACCGAGTAGAGCCGGTCGGAGCGTTTGGCGACGGCCTTCGCGGCGTCGACGGCGACGTCGGCCGCGCCGGTGGCGGACGCTTCCTCGACGAAGTAGCCCTCGTCGGCCAGCCACTCGGCGAGATGGATGTTGGTGTGTTTGTACTCGAAACCGTGGTCACTCATCAGGACGACGTTGTCGGCCTGCTCGGCCAACTGGGCGGTTTTCTCGTCGACGAGTTCGACGAGCTGCGTGTAGAACTGCTCGCGTTTCGCGTCCGAGGAGAGATTCGAGAGGATGTGACCCGCCCAGTCGGGCGTCGAGAAGAGGACGAAGCCGACGCGGGGGTCGTAGGTCTCGAACGCCTCCTTCGCGAACCGGTAGCGGTTCGTCGAGATTTCGAGGACGTGGTCGAGATACTTCTCGGGGCGCATCTTCAGGCTGCGGTCGTGGTCGAGGATGTAGTCGTCGTAGGCGTCGAGGTCCTTCAGATGGTCGGGGACGGCGTCGGCTTTGTCCTTCGCGAGCATCGCCGCGACGAGGTGGGCGTTGTCGGCGGCGGGGACGCGGCCGACGGAGGCGGGGAGGTTGACGAAGACGGAGTCGTCGAAGAGGTCGTAAGCGGCGGCGTCGGTCGTGTTCGGCTCGCTCGGGCCGACTTCGTAGTCGGGACCCTGTCGGAGCATATTCGAGACGCCGTGGCTGCCGGGGTCCTTGCCGGTGGCGAAGGAGGTCCACGCCGGAATCGTCGTCGGCGTGTCGACGCTCATGAGGTGGCCGGAGACACCCTCCTCACGGGTCTCGTTGAGGTACGGGAGGTCGATGTCGAACCGCTCGAGCATGTTGTACGAGAGGCCATCGAGCCCGACGATGAGCAGTTCCATTACTGCGGGATACTGGAGCGGCCGTTATGTGGTTTGTGGGTCGGCTTCAGCAGTCGAACTCAGAGATACCCGAGGTCCTGCAGCCGGTCCTGCGTCGCCTCGTCGACGTCCGGCCCGTCGCCAGCGGCCTCGCCCGCTTCGGCGCGCTCTTTGTACGCGGAGATCTCCTCCTCGAAGAACTCGCTGTCGAAGGCGGCGTAGGGGATGCCCTCCTCGACGCGCTGTTGCCAACACGGTCGGTCGTGGTCGAGTTCGTAGAGCGAACTCCCACCGAGCGAGTCCCACTCGGCCTTCTCCTCGTCCTCGTAGACGCAGCGGAGCATCCGGTTCCAGTACTCCGGGTCCTCTGGAGGATTCGCGATACTGCTGCCGATCAACTCGGCGGGAATCCGCTCGTCGAAGACGTCCGGCGTCTCCTCGTGGGCGAGACCGACGAGCAGTTCGCCGAGTCGGAGATGCGAGAAGTACTCGTCCTCCTCGGCGTCGTAGTCACAGTCTTCGGGCGGGTTGACGACGTAGAGCGGGACGTGCTGGAGTCCTTCTGACAGGCTGGAGTCGTGGCCGAACAGGTAGTCCTCGGCCTCGTAGCCGAGATTCTCGCCGTGGTCCGCCGTAATCACGAACGTCGTCTCTTCGTCGGCGGCGGCCTGCACGTCGTCGATGAACTCGACAACCTTGCGGTCGAGGTAGTCGATGGCCGCGCTGTACAGCCCGCGGTGGGTCTGTACGTCGGCCATGTTGCGCTCCAGGCCTTCCTCGCCGTCGAAGTTCAGCTCCCACTTGTCGAAGTCACCGGAGGACCAGGTGTACGAGGCGCTGTGCAGCGAGCGGTCGTAGCCCCAGACGTGCCGCAGCGGCGCGTGGGCGTCCATGAAGTTCGTGAACAGGAACAGGGGTTCGGGGCTGGCGGAGACGGTCTTGACCCCCTCGCGGGCGATGATGCTCGCCCCCTCGTCGAGGAGTTTCGGGACGGGGAGCTTGGCGAGCAGTTTGTCGAGTTCGACGGCCGCACCGTTGGCGAGACTCTTCAGCGGGTGGTCGTGCTCCAAGCAGGCCTTCGCGAACGAGACGAACTTCTTCGGCCCTTCGCCCTTATGTTCGTAGCCGAAGCGGCCGACGTGGATGCCCTCGGGGAACCGGCTGTCGGGCGAGACGTCGCAGAAGTCGTCGAACATCCGGTCGAAGCCGAATCCAGAAGAGGCGTAGACGTTCGCGGAGACGCCCGTCGTGTAGTGGTCAGGGAGGTCCGCGAGGAAGGTGTCCTCCTTGGCGATGCCGGAGAAGTCGCGGTTGTGGTCGTGGACGCCGTGGACGGACGGCAGTTCGCCGGTCATCATGCTCGCGTGGCTCGGGATGGACCACGAGCTGGCGGCGCGACACTGTTCGAAGGAGACCTCGGCACGCTCCTGGATGCGGGGGGCGTACTCGTCGAAGAAGTCCTTGCGGACCGTGTCGAGGCAGATGAGGACGACGTTTCGCATTAGTCTGAGCGTCGGCTAGTGGATGTATAAATCACGTGGACCCTGTTCTGTGAAAGAGAGATTGTTGGGCTTCGGATCGTTGCTGACGGCATCTCGAAAGCCCACGTGCTCTCGACTCCCGCGCCTCGCAGTGCTCCTCGTTCCTTCCAGTCACTGCGGTGCTTACTTCGGCGGAGCTCGTCGAGAGTACGTCCTCTTTCTGTCCCACCCGACAGCAGCCACAGCCTCCCCAACCGATTCGCTCACTCGCGGTGCTCGTTCGCTCATCCCTCGCGTGAGAGTACGCGCCGACGAGACGGCGCGAAGCCACGCGCCACGTGGTGTGTGTCGTCGTCGCGCTCGAACCACCTCCCCGAAACCCACGATACTTAAACGAGACGAGCGACCACAGGGAGCACGTGAACAAGGTCGTCCTCGTCACCGGCTGTGACTCCGGCATCGGCTACGCGACAGCCGAGCGGTTCGCCCGCGCCGGGTGGACCGTCTACGCCACCGGTCTCGACGAGGACGCGCTCGCGCCCCTGACCGACCTCGGCTGCAAGACCCGCGAACTCGACGTGCGCTGGCCCGGACAGGCCGAACGCGTCGTCGCCGAGATTCTGACCGAGGCGGGCCACATCGACGTGCTGGTCAACAACGCCGGAATCGGCGTGACAGGCGCGCTGGAGGACGTCCCGCCGTCGAGCGTCGGCGCGGGCTTCGCCGTCAACGCCACCGGCGTCCACCGCGTGACTCGGGCCGTGTTGCCCGCGATGCGCGAACGCGGCCGGGGGCGAATCGTCACCGTCTCCAGCGTGACCGCGCGGTGGCCGCTGCCGGGCATGGGCGGCTACACCGCCTCGAAACACGCGGTCGACGGGCTGATGGACGTGCTCCGCGTCGAGACGCGGCCGCACGACGTCGACGTCGTCCTCGTCGAACCCGGCGTGACCCGGACGGGGTTCATGGAAACGGCGATGACAACCGTCGCAGGTCGCCGAGAGACGACGCAGGGCTACGACGACCTCTACCGGATGCTCGCCTTCTGGCTGCCGCTGCTCGCGCGGACGGGCAGCGGCCCCGACGACGTCGCCGACGCGGTGCTGACGGCGGCGACGGCCGAGAACCCCAAGCGACGCTATCCGGTGGGATGGCAGGGACGCGTGTTCTCGGCGGCGAGCCATCTTCCCGCGAGCGTCCGCGACCGGCTCTGGTCGGTCGCGGGATTCGTCGCGCGGCTCGCTGACAGATAAGGAGCGAGAAAGCGGGGTCTGGCCGACTACTCCATGTAGCCGAGATCCTTCAGATGCTGGACCGGCGTGTCCGAACTGGCTGCCCGCTCGTCGGCCGCGACCGCCTCGTCAAGCTGGCCCGCCAGCCACTCGCGGACGTCGTACACCGAGTCGGGGAGCGGGCCGTCGACCCCCTCCGCCGAGACGAACGCCTCGAAGCTGTGGGTGCCCGGCTCCTCGTCGTCGAGCCAGCCGACCTGCATCCCGTGGTCCGAGAGGACGACGAGCCGGTCGACCCGCTCGCGGAGATAGCCCACCTGCTCGTCGATCCACTCGTAGGTCTCGCGGTACCGCGCCTCGCGCTCGGCGTAGGTGTGGCCCATGATGTCGACGACGTGCGAGTGGACGCCCGCGATGGGAACGTCCCACTCGCTGGCGACGGCGAGCCAGCCCAACTCCTCGCCCGCGAAGCCGGTGAGTTCGCGTTCGAGCCGCTCTTCGGTGATGTCGCCGCTGCTCGCGAGTGCCATCAGTCGCCACGCCTCGCGGACGTGGTCGGCGGGCGTGATTCCCGGCCAGTAGCGGACGACGCCGTCCTCGAAGACGTGGCTGGCGTCCGTCTGGGCCATCGACCGCTCTTCGCCGGCGCGTTGGAAGGGCTTGCCGAGCGTCGAGCGCACCTCGCGCGGGAGATACTGCGTCACCTTGCTCGCGGCGCGGAGGGCGGGGTTCTCCCACTCGTTTGCGTCGCCGACGACGCCGTGTTCGTCGGGCGCGAGACCGGTGGCGACGGTCGGCCACACCTCCATCGTCCGCGGGAACTCGAGGCTGTGGGCGTAGGTCTCCAGTTTCGCGTGGTCGTCGAGCAGCAGGTTCTCACAGTCCCACTCGCGAGCCAACCGCACGTCGACGGCGTCGAGCGCGAGGACTGCGACGGTGTCGGTCATTGCCTCCGAGTCGCCGCGCCGGGGAGTTATATCGTTCGCTCGGCGGGCTGGGGGCCCCACAGCCGAGACAGCCCCGTCGGCACGACGGTCGGAACTGTGTCACAATCACAATCTACAACTGTCTGCCATCGATTCTCATTCGTAATGCCCTCTAAACGGACCTATCGCATCGTCTTCCTCGCCCTCCTCGTCGTCTCCTCGGGGTTCCTCCTGAACGGATATCTGACCTCGACCGCGCGCGGCGGCGAGGCGGAACTCGCCCAGCAGGCATCGTTGCCCGCAGGCGAGCGCGACGCCGTCGCCGCCGAGCGCGACGGGATGACCGTCATCACCACGTCGTCGCGGCCGGGTAGTCAGGCCGAACTCGTCGCGTTCAACCCCAACGGGACGGTCGCGTACTACAACAGTTCGTTCCGCAAGTTCTTCGACGTCGACCCCGTTGTCGGCACCGACCGGACCGTCGAGTACGTCGCCACGAAGAACCTCCCGAAGGCGAAATGTCCCGTCGAAGCCGCCCGCGAGGAGTGTATCCTGAACAGCGTCGTCCGGGTCAACGTCTCGACGGGGACCGAGGAGGTCGTCTACAGCCACGTGACTCACAAGGACTGGCACGACGTCGACCGTCTCGGCCCGCACCGCCTGCTCGTCGCCGACATTGCCGAGGACCAGGTCTTCGTCGTCAACACCACGAGCGGGATGCAGGAACTCGCCTGGGACGCCCAAGAGGACTTCCCGATCAAAGGTGGCGGCTTCTATCCGAGCGACTGGACGCACATGAACGACGTCGAGCACCTCGACGACGGCCGCATCATGGTCGGGCTGCGGAACCAAGACCAGGTCGTCTTCCTCCACCCCGAACAGGGGATGCAGGAGGAATGGACGCTCGGGAGCGAGAACAACCACGACGTGCTCTACGAGCAGCACAACCCAGACTTCATCCCGGCCGACCAGGGCGGTCCCGCAGTCCTCGTCGCCGACTCGGAGAACGGCCGCGTCATCGAATACCAGCGGACCGACGAGGGGACGTGGGAGGCCTCGTGGGCCTGGGCCGACAGCGAACTCCAGTGGCCGCGTGACGCCGACCGGATGCCCAACGGCCACACGCTCATCACCGACTCCAACGGCAACCGCGTCCTCGAAATTAATCAGGCGGGCGACGTGGTCTGGAGCGTCTCCGTCGACACGCCGTACGAGGCCGAACGGCTGAACACGCCGGACGAGAGCGGGGGTGGCGAGACCGCCCAGGAGCTTGGTCTCGAACCGCGCGGTGACACGGGAGCCGTCGAGTCGACCGGCGAGGAGGAGCAACGCCACACCAACCCCTCCCGACAGCTGTGGAACCTCATCCAGGGGCTCGTCCCGAGTCTCATCGTCAACGGCGTCGTCTTCATCATGCCCGCGTGGGTCGGCTTCCGCGACGTGCTGACTGTCGTCGGCATGGGCGGCATCGCCTTCGTCTGGGCCGTCGCCGAGTTCCGGTGGTCGGCGTGGGAAGTGCAGTCGCCGCTCCGCCGTCGGTAAGAGCGGCAAGAGAGCGAAGAGAAAGAAGAGAGAGCAGACTTTTGTCCTCGGGTCGTGCGTCCTACACTAATGAGAGGGTCCCGATGAGTCTGACAGAGACGGTCTCCTACGTCGTCGACGGCCTTCGCGAGAGCTACGACGACCCCTACTGGTGGCGCGAGCGGGTCTTCGAGTTCCTGGTCGGTCCCTTCCACACGAACGTCTATCCCGGCCGCGGCGGGTCGGTTCGCGTGATGGACGAGGACTGGGACACGCTCGTCGTCCTCGACGCCTGTCGCGAGGACCTGTTCACCGAGCGCGCGAGCGTCACCGACTACGACGACTACCGAACCGTCACGAGCAGGGGGAGCACGACCCGCGAGTGGGTCCGCCAGAACTTCGCGGGCGGCGACTTCGGCGACACGGTCTACGTCACCTCGAACCCCTACGTCTCACGGGAGGCGGGCGACGCCTTCCACGAGCTGATCGAGTGCTGGATGACCGACTTCGACGACGAGCGCAAGACTGTTCCGCCGGAGGCCGTCGTCGACGCCGCCAAGCGCGCCCACGAGGAGTATCCCGACAAGCGCGTCATCGTCCACTTCATGCAGCCGCACCATCCCTTCATCGGCGAGCGCGAGCTGACGTTCGCGGGGTGGCAGATCGAGGGCGAGAGTCACGGTAGTGAGAGCGAGGAGAGTAGCGACAGCGACGACAGCGAACCGACAGAACGCCAGCGTCCCTACACCCCGTGGGACGCCCTCTGGATGGGTCGCGTCTCGAAAGACGACCTCTGGGACGCCTACGGCGACAATCTGACGCTCGCGCTCGACGCCGTCGACGACCTCCTCGACGACATCGAGGGCCGCGTCGCCATCACGTCGGACCACGGCAATATGCTCGGCGAGCGTACCTTCCCGCTCCCGCTGCGGGTCTATGGCCATCCGAAAGGAATCAGAAACGAGGAACTGGTCGAGGTGCCGTGGGCCGTCAGAGACGTCGGCCCGCGCCGGACGATCCGTACCGGCGAGACGCGCTCCGTGACGGACTCGAACGAGGACGACCTCGAAGACCGACTGGCCGACCTCGGATACGTCTGACCATGAGCACGAACGACCCAAACGTCCTGCTCGTCGTCCTCGACAGCGTCCGCGCGAAGAACACCTCGCTGCACGGCCACGAGAACGAGACGACACCCTTCCTCGACAGTCTCAGTGAGTCGGCGACGCGGTACGACCAGGCCCGCTCGCCGGGGTCGTGGAGTCTGCCGAGTCACACGAGTATCTTCACCGGGCTGCACGTCGCCGAGCACCGCGTAACCGAACCGAAACACAAGCTCGCGGCCGGAAACACGGTCTTCGAGGAGTTGCAGACGACGGGCTACGAGACCGCCGTCTTCTCGGAGAACCCGTGGCTGACCATCATGGACGTCGGTCTCGACGCGGGCTTCGACGAGGTCTCCGGCGCGCAGAACGTCCTCTTCCCCGAAGCGGCGAACCCGACGGAGTTCACTGCCGCCGAGGGACAGGGCCAGTACGTCGAATACGTCAAGCGGTGTCTCGACGACGACCATCCGGTCAAGTCGCTGTTGAACGGCGTCGGCACGAAACTCGCGTGGGACTACCCCGACCTCGTCCCGGACTGGCTGATGGCGTCGGCTCCCGCCGAGGCCTACGTCGACCGGTTCGTCGACTGGCAGTCGAAGCGCGAGGGACCGTGGGCGGCCTGCATCAACCTCATGGACGGCCACGCGCCCTACGAGCCGAATCCCGAACACGACCTGTGGGGTGGGAAACGCCTCAAGAAGCTTCAGGCGGACCTGGAGAAGCACGTCTGGTCGTTCCACGGGGGCGACGTGCCGTGGTGGCAGTGCCGGGCGTTCGAGGCACTCTACGACGGCGCGATCCACCAGATGGACGCCCAACTGCGACGCATCGTCGACGTGCTCGACGAGCGCGGCGAGTTGGACGACACGCTCCTCGTCGTCACCTCGGACCACGGCGAGGGCTTCGGCGAGGTCTCGCGGCTGAAGGGCACGCGTCTCGTCGGCCACGTCGAAGGTATCGACGAGTCGCAGCTGCACGTCCCGCTCGTCGTCAAGCGGCCGGGGCAGGAGGAGGGTGAAGTCGTTACCGACCCGGCGTCGTTGACCAACTTCCCCGACGTCGTCCGCGCGGTGCGAGACGGCGACGACGAGCGAGCGCGGGAGGGCTTCACTGACGGACCGGTCGTCGCCTCGTCTCAGGGGCTGACCGAGCCGAACATGGAGCTGGCCGAACAGTTCTGCGAGCCGTCGGCACTGTGGCAGTTCCGCGGCGAGATGCGGGCGGTGTACGAAGCCGAGAGCGACAGCGACGTCGACGGCGCGGTGCTGAAACGCGCCGACTGGGACGAGGAGTCGGTCGACGTCCGCGTGGTCGACGCCCACGCGTCGTATCTGCGTGGGGAGGACGCGGACGGCCGGGTTGGCGACGTGTTCGGGGAGTTCTCGGACGCAGGCGTGCGCGAGGCGGGGACCGACGTCGACGACGTCGACGACGCGACGCGACAGCGGCTCAGGGACCTCGGGTACGCCGAATGAGAACCCGAGGAAGCGACCCGTTTATCACCCCGCCACAACACCCCACGAGTAATGCCGCGGTACAGCATCGCCGTCTGTAGCTACAACATGGCCGAGACGGTCACGCCCTCCCTGCGGAGTATGCTCGACCAGGTCGGCGACGACTTCGAGATGGTCGTCGTCGACGGCGGCTCTACCGATGGAACCGTCGAGAAGCTCCGCGACCTCGAAGCCGATGACGACCGCGTCCGGGTCGTCGCGCTCGACCCCGACCCCGACCGCCGACTCGGCGCGGACCGCCAACGCTCCATCGAGGAGTGCGAGGGCGAGTACGTCCTGACACAGCTCGACGTCGACGACGTCTACGAGCCGATCATCGAGGACTTCGTCGCCATCTACCACGACCTCGAAGCCGGCGTCGACGGCGACTTCCTGCTCTCGGGGACCGGCATCAACATGGCCCCGAAGTCGCTCTATCTGGAGATTCCGTACCGCAACCTCGCCAGTTCCGAGGACCGCGACCTCTGGCGACGACTCTTCGCGGCCGACGCGTCGCTCTGGCTCGACCACGCGCAGGTCCGCGAGCAGATCGGCTACGAGAAAACGCTGGAGGACCATCTCCGCCGGGACTGGACCGGCAAGGTCGCCGACGCTCAGGTCGGCATCGACTTCTGGTCGTGTCTGCGCTGGAGTGTCAGCCACCCGCGGTACTACATCCTGGAGGAGGAGCGCGGCCCGCTCGGCACGGCCGCGAAGAGCCTCTACGACCTCGTGACCTATCCGTTGGCGTACTACGCGGCGCGCGACCTGCCGCGGTTCGAGACGCCGCCGGGGCTGGACCGCCGTGGGACGGTCGAACGGCTCATCGCCGACCACCGAAAGCCGTTGGCCGAGTTAGAGACCGAATACGGCGTCGAGGTCGACCGCGACGCACTTTCCGAGCGCGGCCGTGAGCTGCTCTGTCGCGACGGATGAGCCGTCTCACGACGGGAGACACGGATGGTTTCGCCGAGGCGGCCATCAGGTGTAAATAGCCCAGAGACCAGTTGCGTACGGCAGTCTGGGCGGTGCGGGCGGCAGTGCCGTTTCACAAGGCTTATGCGCGTTTTTCGAGTCTTGCCGACCAATGAGTGAGCGTAGCGAGAGTGCCGACGACAGTGCCGTCCTCAGTACGGACGGCTCGCTCGTCGAGGTACTCAAACAGAAGTATCACGTCCCCGCGCTCGTCGCCGTGGTGGCGGCGATGCTGTACGTACGGCTCGTCCCGTACGACAGCTTCACCCGGAACGGCGAAGTGCTCTTCTCGGGGAACGACGCATGGTATCATCTCCGTGAAGTGAGTTACACGGTCCGCAACTGGCCGTCGACGATGCCGTTCGACCCCTGGACGTACTTCCCGTTCGGCACGTCGCAGGGCCAGTTCGGGACGCTGTACGACCAGCTCGTCGCGACGGTCGCCCTCCTCGTCGGTCTCGGCAGTCCGAGCCAGGACCTCGTCGCGCAGACGCTGCTCGTCGCCCCGGCCGTCTTCGGGGCACTGACCGCGATTCCCGTCTACTACATCGGCAAGCGTCTCGGCGGCCGCCTCGCCGGTCTCTTCGGCGCGGTCGTCCTGATGCTGCTGCCGGGGACGTTCCTCCAGCGCACGCTGGTCGGCGTCGCCGACCACAACGGCGTCGAGCCGCTGTTCCAGGCACTCGCGGTCCTCGCACTGCTCGTCGCGTTCGCGGTCGCCGAGCGCGAGAAACCCATCTGGGAACTCGTCGTCGACCGCGACACCGACGCCCTCCGAACCCCGCTCCTCTGGGCGGGCCTCGCAGGCGTCGCCACCGCCCTCTACATGTGGGTGTGGCCGCCGGGCGTCCTCCTCGTCGGTGTCGTCGGCGCGTTCGTCGTCCTGAAGCTGGTCTCCGACACCGTCAACGGCGGCAGTCCCGAACCCATCGCGTTCGCGGCCGCCGTCTCGATGACCGTCACGACGCTCTTGATGGCCGTCCAGATCGAGGTCTTCCGCTTCACCGCGACGCGCTTCTCGCTCCTCCAGCCGGGTGTCGCGTTCGCGATTGCCGTCGGCAGCGTCTTCCTCGCGTGGCTCGCCCGCCAGTGGGAGGCTCGCGACGTCGACCTCTCGCTGTATCCGGTCGCAGTCTTCGGTCTCATCGTCGTCGGTCTCGGTGCCGTCGCACTCGTCCTCCCCGACGTGTTCGGGACGGTTCGGGCGAACCTGCTGCGGACGGTGGGCTTCAACGCGGGTGCAGAGACCCGGACCATCGCCGAAGCGCGCCCCTTCCTCGACCCCACGCTCCTCCAGCAGCGTGGCGTCAGTCAGACCGGCCAGATCCTCTCCGAGTACGGGCTCGCGATGTTCACGGGCGTCGTCGCCGCGGGCTGGCTCGTCGTCGGGCCGCTGCTCGAAGACGGTGAGACGCGCGACTACGGCTACGTCGGCGGCGCGGTCGCCGTCATCGGTCTCATGTTCCTCGCGCCGAGCATCCTGAACGCCGTCGCCGCCCCGCTCGACAGCGCGCTCGGCATCCCGGTCACGGGACAGCTGCTCGGACTCGTCATCGTCACGGCACTCATCGTGGGTGCGACGCTCCTGACGCGCTACGACGCCGAACAGCTCTTCGTCATCGTCTGGGCGGCGTTCATCACGTCGGCCGCGTTCACGCAGATCCGTTTCAACTACTATCTCGCCGTCGTCGTCGCGGTGCTGAACGCCTACCTGTTCTACCGCGTCATGAGCCTCCCGTTCGTCGGGCTGCTCTCGGCGGACTCGGTCAGCGAGGCCGTCGACGACGTCCAGTTCTATCAGGTCGCGGCCGTCGCGGTCGTCCTGCTCGTCGTCCTCGGCCCGGCACTGACCTTCTCTGTCGGCGTCGGCGCGCAGGGCAGCCAGCAGTCCAGCGCGAACGCGCTGCAGATCGCGGATAACCACGGTCCCGGCTCGGTCACCCAGTGGAGTGGCTCGTTCGCCTGGATGCAGAACAACACGCCCACCGAGGGCGACTACGGCGGTGCAGGCAACGCAGGTGAGTTGGACTACTACGGCACCTACAGCGAGGGTGACGGTAACTACGACTACCCCGAGGGTGCCTACGGCGTGATGTCGTGGTGGGACTACGGCCACTGGATCACCGTCCAGGGCGAGCGTATCCCGACCGCCAACCCGTTCCAGCAGGGTGCGACCACCGCCGCAAACTACCTGCTCGCACCGAGTGAGGCGGAGGCGAACCAGGTGCTCGCGAACATGGACAGCCAGCAGGCTGGCGAGGGTAACCAGACCCGGTACGTCATGGTCGACTACCAGATGGCGACGCCCGGCCAGAAGTTCGGCGCGCCCATCGTCTTCTACGACGAGGGCAACATCTCCAGCGACGACTTCTACTACCCAATCTACCAGCAGGTCGGCGAGGGACAGTACCAGCCGATTACGCAGGTGAACAAGCAGCGCTACTACGACAGCATGATGGTTCGCCTGTACGAGACGCACGGCAGCGCGCTGGAGGCCCAGCCGGTCGTCGTCGACTACGAGGTCGAGACGCTGACCAACCCGAACACGGGCGAGGAAGTCACCTTCCGGACGGTCCCCTCGGGTAACCAGAGCGCGGTCCGGCAGTTCCAGAACATGAGTGCCGCTCGCGCCTTCGTCGAAGAGGAAGGCACCGCACAGGTCGGTGGTCTCCCCGGTCTGCCGTCCGAGCGCGTCCCGGCACTCGAACACTACCGCCTCGTGAAGGCCAGCGAGTCCGACGCGCCGCTGCAGGGCGGTCCCGCCTGGGTGAAGACGTTCGAGCGCGTCGACGGTGCGACGGTCGAAGGGACCGGTCCCGCCGACTCGACGGTCACCGCTCGCGTCCAGATGCGCATCCCGTCGCAGGAGCGCAACTTCACCTACACGCAGCAGGTCGAGACGGATGCAAACGGTGAGTTCACGATGACGGTGCCGTACTCCACGACGGGCTACGACCAGTTCGGCCCGGAGAACGGCCACACCAACGTCAGCGTGCGTGCGACCGGCCAGTACCAGTTCGTCTCCGGTCCGACGGCGAACGACAACGGAACGCCCGTCGTCTACACCGCCTCCGCGGACGTGACCGAGGGACAGGTCGTCGGTGAGGACGGCTCGGCCACGCAGGTCGAACTGCAGTCCGAACCGCTGTTCCAGCAGCCGGACGACTCGTCGAGCGGAGACGAGGCGAATAACGAAACGAGCCAGTCGCTGACCGCACCGACGCTCGTCACCGCAGACACGGCAACAGCCAACTGATGGCCACCGACCTCCGCTCGTGGCTGGTCGTCTACCTCAAGGGCCTCTGTATGGGCTCCGCGGACGCCGTCCCCGGCGTCTCGGGTGGGACCATCGCCCTCATCACGGGCATCTACGAGCGGCTCATCGGTGCCATCACCGCGGTCGACGTCGACCGGATTCTGACGATTCTCGGCGGCGTCCGTCCCGGCCGCCAGCGGGACGCCTACGACGCGTTCATGGAGATGGATGGGGTGTTCCTCCTCGTCCTCGGCGGCGGCATCGCGACGGCCATCATCACTGTCACGCGGCTGCTCGACTGGGCTATCGAGTCCATTCCCGTCCTCACGTTCGGGTTCTTCTTCGGGCTCATCCTCGCGTCGGCGGTCGTCCTCTACTCGGAGGTCAGCCTCGACACGCCCCGGCGGGCCGCCGCGGCCGTCCTCGGCTTCACCGTCGCCTTCCTCGTCTCGGGACCGGCGTCGGCGGCCATCGACAACGGTCTCGGCTTCGTCGTCGTCGCCGGCGCGATCGCCGTGAGCGCGATGATTCTCCCCGGTATCTCGGGGTCGCTGTTGCTCATCATCCTCGGACAGTACCAGTTCATGATCGGGACGCTCCGGGAGTTCACCGACGGATTACTCGCCGTCGCGCTCGGCCGCGCGCCGGTCTCATCGCTCGTCGGCGACGGCACCGTCGTCGTTGCGTTCTGTTCCGGCGCGCTCGTCGGGCTGTTCACCATCGCCCACGCGGTCAAGTTGGCGTTAGTCCACTACCGGGAGGCGACGCTGGCGTTTCTCGTCAGCCTCATCCTCGGCGCGCTCCGCGCACCGGTCGTGAACGCGACGCAGGAACTCAACGGCGGCGCGGGGACGGACCTCTCCGTGTGGACGGTGGAACTCCTGGCCGTCTTCCTCGCGACTGCCGTCGTCGGTGCGGCCGTCGTCCTCCTGGTGGACCACTACGGCGACATCGACCTCGACTGAAAAAACTCGGCTCGTTACTCGCGGGCGACGGCGATGTTGCGGACTGTCCCGCCACACTCGGGGCAGGAACCGACGTGCGTCTCGCTCGTCGTGCGATTGCCGCAGGCGTGACACTCGTAGTAGCCCCGCTCTGCCGTGTACGGGTCGAGGTCTGTGTTGTTCAGTACCATGTTAGTCGGTCGCAGGTTTTCGGGAATAAGCGTTCTCCTGAATCCTCTTGGGAGAATACTAGTACCTAATATCGACGTCTGCCTGTCTTTCGGCCAAAATCTAAACGTTCGTCCACCGAGCCACTACCGCGGGTCGGCTCAGCCGTCCAGCCGGGCGACGCAGACGAAGGTTTCGCGGCGCGTCTCGGCGCGAGTCACCCGGAAGCCGGCCTCGCCGAGCTGGGCGGTCACGTCGCCGAGATCGAAGCGTTCGGCGCGCGGTGGGCCGTCGGACCCCTCGCCGTCGGCCGACCAGTCGACCGTCACGAGACGGCCACCCGGCCGCAGGACGCGGGCGAGTTCGGCGAGTGCGTCGGGGCTCTGGTACTCGTGGTACGTCATCGTCGAGTAGGCGACGTCGAGGCTGTCGTCGGCGAAGGGGAGGTCTTCGACGTTCGCGGTGACCGTCTCGACCGTCTCCGGCAGTCCCTTCTCGCGGTAGAGGTCGTGCATCTCCGACTGGACGTCGACCGCGTAGCAGATGTCGACGTAGGGGGCGACGTCGTCGGTGTAGAAGCCCGTGCCGCTGCCGAGGTCGGCGACGGTGGCCGTCGCGTCGACGTCGAGCAGGGAGAGCAGTTCCTCGCGCGAACAGAAGCGATACCGGCTCTCGTCTTCGAGGTTGGCGGCGCGGTCGACGTCGAACGTGTGAAAGCCCATAGCTGACCTTCGGGAGCCGACGACAAAAGCGTCGATATTGTGACTGCGGTACACCAACGCCAACGAAACCGCCTTCAGCGTCGCGTGGCAAGCTCGGCCATGCAGCTCCGCCCCGCCCGCCCCGACGACGCCGAGACCATCGCCGAGGTCGCCCGCGACTCGTGGCACGCGGCCTACGGCGACTTCCTCTCGACGGTCACCATCGACGAGACAGTCGCCGAGTGGTACGCTCCCGACGCCCTCCGAGAACAGGTCGACCACGGGGCCTTCTGGGTCGCAGTCGACGAGGGCCGAATCGTCGGCTTCGCCCACGCCTTCGTCGGCGGCGACGGGACGCGGCCGACGCTCGGCAGGCTCTACGTCCGCGAGACCGAGTGGGGCAACGGCGTCGGGACGGCACTGTTGAACCGCGTCGTCGCGGCTCTCGACACCGACGACTCACACGAGTCCCTCTCGGTCATCGTCTTCGCGACGAATCCCGTCGGCCGGGCGTTCTACGAGTCTCACGGCTTCGACGTGGTCGGTCGACGGACGGAGACGTTCGACGGCAACGACCACGAGGAGTTGATCCTGCGCGCCCCGCTGGAGTCGTTTCCGGTGGGCCGCTGACCACACCCCCTCCGTCGCGGAATTGCACGGATATCCGCCGAGGAAGTCACGCTTAACTGCTTCGCGCACCCTCACCCGTCTATGAGTGATGTACGACTTCGCAAGCCGACCGAGCGGACCTGTGAGCGTTGTGGCAGACAAGAGCAGTGGTCGGCGGACAGTTGGCGGGTCGTCGAAGAGGACGGCGAACGCCTCGTCGGCAGCCTCTACTGTATCCACGAGTGGGATATCGACGGCTCGTTCCTCCCGTTCGAGGAGTCGGATGTACTGTCAGCTGACGCCTGAGTAGCGGTCTTCTCCCTGCCAGACGACGACGCGCGATGCCACGAGTGGTGGCACCGAGAGTGACGCTGCGGTGAGTAACGATACGACGAGTAACGATACGACGAGTAACGACACGACAAGTAACGACGCCGACCAGCCGTCATTGAAAAATCTGGATAGATATCTGGATAGCTATCCAGATATACAAGGCGGCCAGCCCACTCAGATCGAGTGGCAGCCACGGTCAGAGTGGAGGAAGAAGAGTCGCCGGGGTCAGCGGTCGGCGACCGCTTCGAGTACGGAGAGGGTTCCGTCCATGTAGCCCTCGTCGAGAACGGTGTCGGCCGCGGCACGGGCCTTCTCGTCGGCGTTGGCGACGGCGTAGGACTCGCCGGCGACCCCGAACGTCGAGACGTCGTTCTCGCTGTCGCCGACGGCGACGAAGTCCGCTGTGTCGAGTCCGAGGATGTCGGCGACCTCGACGAGGCCGACGCCCTTCTCGACGCCCGGCGACTTCACGTGGTAGGCGTAGCCGGTGTCGACGACCTCCATCTCGTACTCGTCGGCCACGGTTCGCAGGAGGTCCTCGTCCTGCGCCATGTCGACGGCGATTTCGGTCTCGCGCCAGCGGTTGACCGTGTCGGCCGCCCCCCAGCCGAGGCTGCCGCCGCGAGCGCGGAAGTCGTCGGCGACGGCC
The DNA here is from genome assembly GCF_900103715.1 of Halogranum gelatinilyticum. Classification (NCBI taxonomy): domain Archaea; kingdom Methanobacteriati; phylum Methanobacteriota; class Halobacteria; order Halobacteriales; family Haloferacaceae; genus Halogranum; species Halogranum gelatinilyticum. Next base: position 226,107 of record NZ_FNHL01000003.1, read on the forward strand.
TGGGCGCGCTCGCGGTCGCCGGTGAACGAGACCCGCTCGTCGGCGAGGACGACGCCGCCGTTCTCGGCGATGACGGTCTGCGGAATGCCCATGAAGTGACAGAGTGCAACCGGATACGGAAACGCCTTGCCGGTGGCGAGGACGACGGGTGCGTCCCACGCGGGCAGGACGTCGAAGACCCGCGGGTCGATGGTTCCTCGTGGGGTCGTCAGCGTCCCGTCGATGTCGAGCGCGAGCGGCGGTGTCATACTCGCCAGTGGTGGCCGCGGAGGTAAGAAGGTAGCCGACCCGGCCCCGACGGAGACTGTCTCGGTGCAACAATGGGTGCTACATCGGTGCTACAAACGCTTTTTGCCCGTCAAGTCGAGTGTTACCACGCACCATGAAGAAACTCATCAACGAACCGGCGGACGTCGTCGACGAGATGCTCGACGGGATGGTCGCGGCGTATCCCGACCGACTGCGCCGACTCGACGGCTACGAGGTACTGGTCCGGGCGGACGCCCCGGTCGACGGCAAGGTCGGCATCGTCTCCGGCGGCGGCAGCGGCCACGAGCCAACACACGCGGGCTACATCGGCGACGGGATGCTCGACGGCGCGGCCGCGGGCGAGGTCTTCACCTCGCCGACGGCTGACCAACTGAACGAGATGGTCAAAGCCTGCGACGCGGGCGAGGGTGTCCTCTGCGTCGTCAAGAACTACGAGGGCGACGTGATGAACTTCGAGACGGCGGCCGAGATGGCCGAGATGGAGGACGTCGAGGTCGCACAGGTCGTCGTCGACGACGACGTCGCCGTCGAGGATTCCTTGTATACCTCGGGTCGCCGCGGCGTCTGTGGGACCATCCTCGTCCACAAGGCCGCGGGCGCGAAAGCCGCCGAGGGCGCAGACCTCACAGAGGTACAACGCGTCGCCGAGAAGGTCGTCGACAACGTCGGGACGATGGGCATGGCACTCACCTCCTGTGTCACCCCCGAGAAGGGTGAGCCGACCTTCGACCTCGGCGAGGACGAACTGGAACTCGGCATCGGTATCCACGGCGAGCCGGGGACCGAACGCGCCGACATGATGAGTGCCGACGAAATCACAGAGCACCTCACAGAGAAGGTCCTCGCCGACCTCGACCTCGATTCGGGCCAGGAGGTCGTGACCATCGTCAACGGGATGGGTGGGACGCCGATGATGGAGCTGTTCGTCGTCAACAAGCGGCTCCAAGAACTCATGGACGACCACGACCTCGTCGTCCACGACGCCTGGGTCGGCGACTACATGACCTCGCTGGACATGATGGGCTGTTCCATCACGGTCTGCGCGGTCGACGACGAGCTGAAGGAACTGCTCGACGCACCGGCCGACACGCCCGCCCTGAAGGTCCAGTAGATGGTCGACGACGACATCCAACGCGAGGCCGTCCACGCCGCCATCGAGGCCGTCGCCGACCGGCTGGTCGCCGAAAAGGCGTATCTGACAGACCTCGACTCGGCCATCGGCGACGCCGACCACGGGGCGAACATGAGTCGCGGCTTCACGAAAGTCGCCGACAAGGTAGAGGAACTCGACGGCGACGTCGGCGAGATTGTCAAGACCGTCGGTGTGACGCTCGTCTCGGAAGTCGGCGGCGCGTCGGGACCGCTCTACGGCGGCTCCATCATGCACGCCAGCCAGGAACTCGGCGACGGACTCACGAGCGAAACGAGCGTCGCCTTCGCCGAGGCCTATCTCGACAAGGTACAGGACCGTGGCAACGCCGAGGTCGGGGCGAAGACGATGGTCGACGCGCTCACCCCGGCCGTCCACAGCTACAAGAAGGCCATCGAGGTCGACGACCTCCCGCCGCTGACCGCCCTCGCGAAGGCCGTCGACGCCGCCGAGCGCGGCGTCCAGTTCACCGTTCCGCTGCGTGCGCGGAAGGGTCGGGCCTCCTACCTCGACTGGCGGTCGGTCGGCCACCAGGACCCCGGCGCGACGAGCACGCTGTTCATTCTCGAAGAGTTGCTGGCCGTCGCCGAGGAGTATCTGGAGGGCGACGTCGACGTGGACGCGAGAGCCGCGGACGCGGTCGAACGAGGCGACGACTGATGGTCGGACTCGTTGTCGTCTCCCACAGCGCGAAGGCCGCGGAGGGAATCTGTGAGGTGGCCGCCCAGATGGGGAGTGCGAAGGCCGAACTCGTCGCCGCGGGCGGCGAGGAGGACGGCGAAATCGGGACGAGCGCGCCGAAGATCAGCGAAGCCATCGAAGCCGCCGCGGACGACGACGGCGTGGTCGTCCTCGTCGACCTCGGCAGCGCGGTGATGAACGCCGAGTTGGCAATCGAGATGCTCGACGCGGACTACGAGGTCCGCATCGCCGACGCGCCGATTCTGGAGGGGACGCTGAACGCCGCCGTCACGGCCGCCGGGTCGAGGGCGACACTGGAGTCGGTGCTCGAATCGGCGGAAGACGCCCGCGAGTACCGGAAGTTGGGCTGACTACTCCTTTTCGGGCGTCGTGAGAATCTCCTCGAGTGCGTCGAGCGCGGCTTCGGCGTCCGGTCCTTCGGCGACGAGCGTGACGTCGGTGCCCGAGGGGACGTTGAGACCGGTCACGGCGAGCATACTGTTTGCGGCGACGGGGCCGCGGTCGCCGCCGACGACTTGGATGGTGACGGTCGCGTCGTACTCGCCTGCGGCTTCGACGAACTGTGCGGCAGGGCGGGCGTGAAGCCCTGCTTCGGGGACGACGGTGACGGTGCGTTCCATGCGGAGAGATGGGCGGAGAGTGACTTGATTCGTCCGCTTGCGGCGACCGCCTGCGGCCGTGTCTCGTCAGAGTCGGCGTCTGCTCACTCGCGGCCGCCGTTCAGTTCGAACAGCCGTTCGAAGACGGCCGTGGGGAACCGCGGTTCGAGCCGGCTCGGCGGCCGCCCCTTGCCGTCGACGCGTTCGGACGTGACTCGGCGCGTGATGCCGCTCTCGGCGAGTTCGTAGAGGACGCGCTTGACCGTCGCCGCCGAGAGGTCGACGGCGCGGGAGATATGCTGGCTGGCCGACTGCACGGAGCCGCGCTCTTCGGCGTCGAGTTCGAGGAGTTCTCGGAGAACGCGCTGGCGGTTAACGGGCAGCGCGAGGACGCGGCCCAACGAGACGCAGGGTCGTGGGACGGTGTCGAGACCGCTGTCGACGTCGGCCGTCGAGAGCGTTCCGCGACCGTCGGCCATCGCCTCGTCGGCCGCGCCGAAGAGTGCGGCGAGCGCGTCGTGGGCGTCGCCGTCGGCCCACTCCGCGATCCGGCGGGCCGCTCGGTGGTCGAGTGCCTGCTGAGCGAGCCCGATGGAGGCCCGCGTCATCAACACGTCGACGAGCATCTGTCGCTGGTACGGTTCGACCTGGATCGACTCGGCGGTGTACTGGGTCAAGACGGTCTCCGAAGGTGACGCGCGGCCGATGGCAAGCCAGCTGACGTTGCTCGGAAGCCCCGCAAAGAGGTCGACGAACTCGTCCTCCTCGATGTTGCCGGGTTCGCCGAGATGGTCGACGGCGACGACGACGCCAGTGTGGGAACCGCCCAGAACCGTGTGGAGCCGGGAGCGGAGCGTCTCCGTGCCGATACCGTGTTCCGGCACCGATTCGTCGACGAGCGCGTCCAACACGGCGTGGTAGAAGGCGAACTCGCTCGTCGTCTGTCTGGCGTCGACGTAGACGAACGCGGGCGACATCGGCGACTGCGCACGAGTCGTCGTGTAGATGACCGCCTGCGGTTCGGTCGGCAGCGTGTCGAGATGGCTGAACAGGGCGGTCACGACGGCCGACTTCCCCGCGCCCTTCGGGCCATAGACGTACGCGTTCGGCGGGAGCTTCCCGTCGAACACGGGGTCGAGATGATCGAGCAGCCGTTCGAGGAGCGGGCCACAGTCGACCGGCTCTTCGATGTGCGCGACCGGCGAGAGCGACTCGTAGTCGAGAATCAGCCGTGGCTCGCCGTCACGGCGCTGTCGACGTTTGATTCTCGCATCTATGTCCATGACTCCGGTGTCCTGGTTGCTATGTGTCGGTTTGCCATCCGATTCGGTGGGATAAATCGTCTACGGTTACGGTGAGTTCGCCCGACGGTAGCCGTCGGAAGACCGAGAAGACGCCGGACGTGTCGTGTCGAATCCATCTGATAGGTCGCATCTGTGTGGTGAGTCGGTAGTCGGTCCAAGCAGCACCGTTCGGGAAAACGGAGATGAACGGCGCGTGGCCTCAGAGGTAGCCCGCGTTGGGGAAGACCCCAACGAGCGCGAGGATGGCGACGATGAGCATCGACAGCGCGATGGCCATCGCCGGCGGGTCGACGTGGGTCCCCGAGTGGGCGTACATGATCCGCTGGGTCACTTCACCGAAGAGACCGCTGACCATGCCGAAGACGCCGGCGAGGAGCAGCGCGACGACGCTCCCCGCGATGGGGTCGACGACGACCGCGCCGACCGACCCCAGAAGGGTGATGTGGTGGGTCACCGGAATCTTCTCGACACCCAACTGCAGGAACAGCAGGCTCATCGCCGAGATGGCGTAGCCGAGGAAGATGCTGCCCGTCTGGATCCAGATGTAGCCGCCGAGGATACCCCCGACGAGACCGATGGTCGCGACGCCCGCCCACTTGTACTGGTGGGGGAGCCACGGCTCGGTGGCGAGACGGTCGGGGTAGAGTCCGTCCGTCGTCCCACCGTCGGCAGACGCGGCGGTCTCACCGCGCTCGAACGGCGACATGTCGAGCAGGCTCTTACCTGCTGCCTTGCCGACGAGCGGGTAACCGAAGACGACCCGCGCGATGACGGCCGTCGCAACGACGGACACTGCGATGGTGTCGGTCGGGGTTCCGACGCCCGCGAGGACGCGGTTGATGAGCATCCCGAGCACGCCGAAGACCGCGCCGACGGCGAGGATGTCCGGCTTCGTGCCGAAGGCGTAGGTGATGTCCTTGCCGAAGTGGTAGGTCACACCCTCACCGGCCATCTCGGGATACTTCTTCCCCGCGTACGCCGAGGCGGCGACGCCGCCCGCGAACGCGATGTGCGGCCCGGTGATGGCACCGAAGCCGATGACGCCGGTGATGCCCGCGGCGAGTTCGGCGGCGTCGATGCCGGGGAGGTTACCGATCTGACGCTGGAGGATGGCGACGCCCTCACCGAGGAAGACGACGAACCCCGTGAAGATGAACGCCGGCAGCGCGCCGATGGCCGCACCGAACGCACCGCCAGCGAGTGCCGTGATGAAGAGGAGGACGAACGCCTCGACCTCCATCCCGATGATCGGAACCTGTAGCAGCTGGGTGGGTATCATCGGCTACTCCTCCTGGGCCCAGTCGAGGGAGCGGTCGACCGCGTCGTGCCAGCGGTCGTAGAGCTTGTCGACGTCGTCGGCACTCTTCTCGGGCGTGAACTCGCGGTCGATCTGCCAGTTGTCGCGGAGTTCGTCGACCGTGTCCCAGTAGCCGACAGCGAGACCGGCCGCGTAGGCACTGCCGAGCGCGGTCGTCTCGTCGACCTCCGGCCGGGCGATGTCCGTCTGGATGATGTCCGACTGGAGCTGACAGAGGAAGTTGTTCTTGACCGCGCCGCCGTCGACGCGGAGCGACGTCAGCTCGACGCCCGAGTCGGCCTCCATGGCCTCGGCGACGTCGCGCGTCTGGTAGGCGATGGCTTCGAGCGTCGCCCGGACGATGTGCTCCTTCCGCGTGCCGCGGGTCATCCCGACGATGGTCCCGCGGGCGCGGCCGTCCCAGTGCGGGGCACCGAGACCGGTGAACGCCGGCACCATGTAGACGCCGTCGGTCGAGTCGACCGACCGCGCGAGTTCGGCCGTCTGGGCGGCGTTGTTGATGAGGTCGACGTCTTCGAGCCACTCGATTGCGGCACCGGTGATGAAGATGGAGCCCTCCAGTGCGTACTGGACGGGTTCGCCGGACATCTGGAAGCCGATGGTCGTCAAGAGACCGTGGTCGGAGGCGACGGCCTCGTTGCCGGTGTTCATCAGGTAGAACGACCCGGTCCCGTAGGTGTTCTTCGCGTCACCCTTGTCGAAGCAGGTCTGGCCGAACAGGGCGGCCTGCTGGTCACCGAGCGCGCCCGCGACGGGGATTTCCTCGCCGAGGAAGCCGTCGGGGTCGGTGTGGCCGTAGTGGTTCTCGTCGGACGAGGGACGGACCTCCGGCACCATCTCCTTCGGTACGCCGAACTCGTCGAGAAGTTCGTCGTCCCACTCGAGGTCGCGGATGTTGTAGAGCATCGTCCGCGACGCGTTGGTGACGTCCGTGATGTGGTTGCCCGTCAGGTTGTAGATGAGCCACGCGTCGATGGTCCCCATCAGGAGTTCGCCCTCCTCGGCACGCTTTCGGAGGTTACCCTCGCGGGAACTCTGGAGCTTGAGCGGCTCGGCGTTGTCGAGAATCCACTCGGTCTTCGTCGCCGAGAAGTACGCGTCGGCTTCGAGTCCCGTCTTCTCGCGGATGTCCTCGACTTTGCCTTCGTCCTGCAGTTCTTCGACGCGGTCGGTCGTCCGGCGGTCCTGCCAGACGAGCGCGTTGTGGACCGGGCGGCCCGACTCCTTGTCCCAGACGATGGTCGTCTCACGCTGGTTCGTGATGCCGAGTGCTTCGAGCTGACTCGCGTCGAGTCCGGCGTTCTCGAGCCCCTCGACGACGACCTCCTTGGTGTTCTCCCAGATCTCCGTCGGGTCGTGCTCGACCCAGCCCGGATTCGGGTAGATCTGTTCGTGCTTCTTGTATGCGTTTGCGACGACCTGACCGCTGTGGTCGAAGACCATGAAGCGTGTCCCGGTCGTTCCCTGATCGATCGAACCGACGTATGTGTCTACCATCTGTGTGTTCTCCGTTGGCGAGGGATGTTTATCCGAGGCCCCGCTCTATGGATAAACAATATATTGAATCATTATAAAGATTACTCCCGGTGCCGAGACGGGGGATAAAGAATCGCCGACGCGAGGGCAGACCCGCGACTGTCGGGAGATCGTCGGCCGGACAGTGAGTGACCGCAGACGGGACGAGAAGCGTCGAAACCGCGGAATCCGGGCCGTTTCGCGCCGTCGGCTGGTCTCGACGGTCCGCTGGGCTTCGTGTCTCGAAGCGGCAGCCGCCTATCGGAGTCCGCCGTCGCTGTCGTGGCTCTCGCCGTCGCGCTCCCCCTGTCGGCCGGAGCACCGAATCGAAAAAGCGGCAAGAACGACTCGGAACACGGCTCGCTGGCGGCTGTAGTTACGGCTACTCTCCTATATGCGAGTAAGTAAGTAGCGTCGTCACGTCTCCGTGCCAGCATCCGGCCGTATCGCGTGTATAAGGGCATTCTGACCGACTCTTGCACGCGTTGAACCTCCCATCGGCCATTCGTCTGTGTCTCAATACCATGCGTGAAATCATCAGCCATGGTTCCGTGACACACTCATGATTACCAATTAAATTTACTGGCAAAGTGGGGTTCAGCGGTAAAATGAAGTGTGTGCGCTCCTATTCGCCGACATAGCCGATGGTATCGACACCACATATCGCCGTAATCGGGGGTGGGTCCACGGGGTGTGGAATCGCCCGAGACCTCGCGATGCGAGGACTCGACGTGACGCTCGTCGAGAAAGGCAACCTGACACACGGGACGACCGGGCGGATGCACGGCCTCCTCCACAGCGGTGGACGCTACGCCGTCTCCGACCAGGCCAGCGCGAAAGAGTGCATCGAGGAGAACCGGGTCCTGCGGGAGATCGCGAGCCACTGCGTCGAGATGACCGGCGGGCTGTTCGTCCAGCGGCCGGAGGACGACGACGAGTACTTCCAGCAGAAGCTGGACGGCTGCCGCGAATGCGGCATCCCCGCCGAGGTCCTCACGGCCGAGGAGGCCCGCGAGATGGAACCCTATCTCGCCAAGGACATCAAGCGCGCCATCCGCGTACCTGACGGCGCGGTCGACCCCTTCCGCCTCTGCGTCGCCAACGCGGCCAGTGCCGAACAGCACGGCGCGCGCATCGAGACCCACGCCGAAGTCATCGACGTGCTCGTCGAGGACGGCGAGGTCGTCGGCGTCGAGGTCGAACACGACTCCGGGCCGGGCACGCGCAACCACAAGACCCCCGGGACGACGGAGAAGATTCGCGCCGACTACGTCGTCAACGCGACGGGCGCGTGGGCCGGCCAGCTCGGCGACATGGCCGGCGTCGACGTCGAAGTCCGACCCTCCAAGGGCGTCATGACCATCATGAACACCCGACAGGTCGACACCGTCATCAACCGCTGTCGGCCCAAGGGCGACGCCGACATCGTCGTCCCCCACGAGACGACCTGCATCCTCGGAACCACGGACGAAGAGGTCGAGGACCCCGAGGACTACCCCGAGGAGGGCTGGGAGGTCGACCTGATGATCGACACCCTCTCGGAACTCGTGCCGATGCTCAAAGACGCCCGGACGATTCGCTCCTTCTGGGGCGTCCGTCCGCTCTACGAGCCACCGGGTACGGGGACCGAAGACCCGACGGACATTACGCGGGAGTTCTTCCTGCTCGACCACTCCGAGCGTGACGACCTGCCCGGCATGACCTCCATCGTCGGCGGGAAGCTCACCACCTACCGCATGATGGCCGAGCAGATCTCCGACCACGTCTGCGAGAAGTTCGAGATCGACGCCGAGTGCCGTACGGCCGACGTGCCGCTGCCCGGCAGCGAGGACTTCACCGTCCTCCGCGACTACATGGAGGAGTTCGGGCTGCGCTCGCCCATCGGCCGTCGGAGTGCCCAGCGGCTCGGCTCGCGCGCGGACGAAGTGCTGAAGACGGACGGCCCGAACCCCGTCGTCTGTAACTGCGAGGCCGTCACCCGGGCGGAGATTCAAGACGCCATCGAGGGCTCCGGCTCGGACCTCAACGCGGTCCGCATCCGGACGCGCGCCTCGATGGGCAACTGTCAGGGCGCGTTCTGTTGCAAGCAGATGGCGAACGAACTCGGCCCCGCGTACGACGAAGAAGTCGCCCGCGAGGCGTACCACGAACTCTACCAGGAACGGTGGAAGGGCGAGCGACACGCCCTGTGGGGCACGCAGCTCTCGCAGGCGATGTTGAAGTACGCGCTGCACGCGACGACGATGAACCAGGACGGCGACCCCGCCGAACTCGATTCGAAAGTCGACTTCGGCGCGTTCGACGCCGGTCCCGGCTCCGTCGGTGGCGACGAGAGTAGCGGCACCGCGGTCGCAGATGGCGGCTCGGCCACGGACAGCCGAGACGAGGGAGGCAACCGTGCCGATTAGCGAGGACGTCGTCGTCGTCGGCGGCGGTATCGCCGGCGCGTCGGCCGCGCTCTCGGCGGCCGAGACGGGCGCGTCGGTCCGGCTCGTGACCTACAAGAAGTCGACCATGCGGTTCGCGAGCGGACTGATCGACATCCTCGGCTACACGCCCGACGGCGACGGGCCAGTCGCAGACCCCTACGACGCGCTCGGCGAACTCCCCGACAACCATCCGTACAGCATCGTCGGCGAGGACGCCGTCCGCGAGGCGTTCGCCATGTTCGACGAGGTCGCGGGCGACCTCTACCTCGGCGGTCACACCGACACCAACGCCCTCCTGCCGACCCACGGCGGGACGGTCAAGCCCACTGCTCGCTATCCGAAGACGGCGCGACACGGCCTCGCGAGCGACGACCGCGACATGTTGCTCGTCGGCTTCGAGTCGCTGCCCGACTTCGACGCGCCGCTCGCCGCAGACCACATGGGGGCGGCGGGCGTCCCGTTCGACGTCGACGGCGTCACCGTCGAGTTTCCGGAGCGGTTCCGGGCGGACGCCAAGGTGACACGCTTCGCGAAGGCACTCGACAACGACGAGAAGAGCGTCCGCCGACGGCTGGCGAAGACGGTCGAATCGCATCTCGACGGGGCCGAGCGCGTCGGCTTCCCGGCACTCCTCGGCGACGTGAAGAACGAGGAAGTGCGGGAGTCCCTCTCGGAGATGCTCGGCGTCGACGTCTTCGAGGTCCCGATGGGACCGCCGAGTCTGGCCGGTCTCCGCCTCGAAGACGCGCTGTTCGACGCGCTCGACGAGGCGGGCGTCCGCATCTCGGCGGGCAACCCTGCCGTCGGCTACGAGACCGACGAGTCGGGCGAGCGGATTACGACAGTGCTCGTCGACCAGAAGGGTCGCGAGACGCCGTATCACGCCGAACAGGTCGTGCTCGCGACGGGCGGTCTCGTCGGCAAGGGCATCGAGTCCTCGCGTGAGGCCGTCGAAGAACCCATCTTCGGCTGTCACATCCCGCACTCCGAAGACCGGTACGACTGGTTTGACCTCGACGCCTTCGGCGACCATCCCTTCGCGAAGTTCGGGGTCGTCCCGGACGACGAGTTGCGGCCGACGGACGCAGAAGGCAACGTGGAGTTCGCGAACCTGCGGGCGGCGGGCGGTATCGTCGGCGGCGCGGACTTCGCCGCCGAGAAGAGCGGCAGCGGCATCTCACTCGCCACGGGACTCGTGGCGGGCCGAAACGCAGGAACGGAGGCTACTCAATGAGTGACGCAGCAGACCCAGGCAGTTTCGAACCGGTACAGGTGTTCCCCGAGTCGGGGGATATGGACCTCCGCCCGGGAGCGGACAACTGTTACAAATGCACCACGTGCGACACGGCGTGTCCGGTCGCCGAGGTCGACGACGAGTTCCCCGGGCCGAAGTTCCAAGGCCCGGAGCAGTGGCGGCTGAAACGCAAGGAGGACGAGGCCGTCGACGACTCCATCATGTCGTGTTCGAACTGCATGCGGTGTGACGACGCCTGCCCGTCGTCGGTGCCGCTCTCGCAGATGCACAACACCGCGCGAGCGGAGTACGTCGACGAGGAGATGGACAAGCTCTCGCGGGAGTACGTTCGGAACCGCATCCTCGCGAACTACAACACACTCGCCCGGCTGGGTAGCAAGGTCCCCCGCCTCACCAACGCGGTCATGGGCAACTCGGTCGTCCAGCAGATCAACGAGAAGGTGCTCGGGATTACGGCCGAACGCGACTTCCCCGAATTCGCCGAGCAGACCTTCCGCGAGTGGTGGGACGAGCGTGGCGGGCCGCAGGTTCGCTCGGAAGAGAAGCGCGTCGCCTACTTCCACGGCTGTTACTCCAACTTCAACACGCCGGAGGTCGGCAAGGCGATGGTTCGCGTCTTCGAGGAGTTCGGCTACGAGGTCGTCGTCCCCAAACAGCGCTGTTCGGGGACGCCGATGTTCGCGAACGGGATGCTCGACGACGCCAAACGGGCCGCCGGCATCAACGCCGAGAACTTCAAGGGCCTCATCCCGGAGGGCTACGACGTCATCGCCTCCTGTACCTCCTGTTCGATGTCGCTCCGCCAGGAGTATCCCGAACTGTTCGACATCGACGGTATCGAGGATATCTCGAACCACACCTACGAGGCACTGGAGTATCTCCGCATCCACGAGGACATCCAGGGTGCCATCGACGAGGCCTCGGTCTCCGAGCAGTCGCTCGCCTACCACGCGCCGTGTCACGCCCGGAATCAGGGACTCGACCGGCAGGCCGTCGAACTCTTCCGGGAGCTGGACGGGATCACCATCGAGGACGTCGGTGACTCCTGTTCGGGCATCTCGGGGACCTACGGCTGGAAGGAGGAGAAGTACGACAAGTCGATGGCTATCGGCGAGGACATGTTCGACCACATGAACCACGCCGAGGGCAACGTCGGCATGACGGAGTGTCCGACCTGCTCGATGCAGATGGAACACGGGACCGGCTACGAGATTCGCCACCCGCTCCAGCTGCTCGAAGAAGCGCTGGTCTGACGGCCATATATTTTTCACCGAGGACAGGACCACGCCTGCCCAGCGTGCTGTAACCACCACCACGGGGCGTCCTGCGACAGTCCGACACAACCTCCCGTGAGCCGCATCACCCGCGAGACCGTGTCGGCTGTTCGAAAAAAATCGAAGTCGTCCGACTGCCCCTGCTACTCGTTCGTCCGCGCGACGCCGATGGTCACGTCGACGCCCTCGACGTCCCAGTCCTCGACGAGGTCGAACTCGCCGTCGTCGCCGTCGACGAACTCGGCCGTCCGCGTCTCCTCGGCGATGAACTCGCGGTGCTGGTCGACGAAGCCGGCGATGCGGTCGTCGGCGACATCGAGTCGCGTCCGGATGGTCTCCTCGACGTCGAGGTCGAGCTGCTTGCGCATCTCCTGGACACGCCGGACGATGTCGCGGGCGTAGCCCTCAGCTTCGATGTCCTCGGTCAGCGTCGTGTCGACGTAGACGCTGCCACCCTCGAAGTCCGAGCCGGAGATGCCCTCCGGCGGCTCGGCGTGGTACTCGACCATCTCGTCGTCGAGTGCGACCGTCTCGCCGTCGACGTCGATACCGGCCTCGACCTCGGCGCGAGGCTTGCCCTCGACGGCCTGCATGACCTTCTGGGCCTGCCCGCCGAACTCCGGCCCGATGACGCTCATCTTCGGATCGGCGTGCTCGACGAGCTCGTCGAACTGCTCGACGACGTCGAGCGACCGCGAGTTGACGCGCTCGAGGAAGAGGTCTTCCAGCGAGCGCATCGCGTCGGTGACCTCCTCATCCTGGCTCTCGACGATGACCCGCGTGACGGGCCAGCGGAGCTTACGGCCGCCCTGCTGACGAGCGGTCGCGGCGGCCTCCTCCACCCTCCGGAGGACGGCCATGTTCGTCTCCAGGTCGGGGTCGTGGTAGTCGGCGTCGACCGTCGGATAGTCGAGCATATGGACCGTCGTCTCGCTCCCGTCGAGATGCTGGTACATCTCCTCGGCGAGATACGGCGTGAACGGCGCGATGAGCTTGACGGATTCGAGAAGGACCGTCGAGAGCGTGGCGTACGCGCCGCGCTTCGAGTCGGAGTCCTCCTCCTCCCACATTCGCTCGCGGATGGCCTTCACGTAGAAGCGCGAGACGTCCTTGGTCATGAAGTCCAAGAGCGTGTTGAGCGCTTCGTGGATCTCGTAGTCGTCCCACGCGTCGGCCATCTCCTGCTTGACGCTCTGGAGCCGCGAGAGGATCCACTGGTCGACAACGGTCAGTTCGCCGTCGTCGAGGTCTGCGTCCGCCGGATCGTAGCCGTCGAGTCGCATATACGGCAGCGGGAAGCGGAACACGTTCCAGAAGATGTTCAGTCCCGACTGCATGTCGGCGAGACCGTCCCACTCGAACGAGAGGTCGACGCCCTGCTGGTCGTGGCTCAGGAGGTAAGCGCGGAGCGGGTCGCGGCCCGCACGCTCGATGGCCTCCTCGGGCGTGACGATGTTACCGACAGACTTGGACATCTTCCGGCCGTCCTTGTCGTTGGCGAAGCCGTGCATGAGGACTTCCTTGTAGGGAGATTCACCGACTGCGGCGGTACCCATCCCGAGTTGCGACCAGAACCAGCCGCGGGTCTGGTCGTGGGCCTCGATGATGAGGTCCGCGGGCCACAGCTCCTCGAAGTCCTCGGTGTTGCCGGGGTAGTCGAGCGTGCCCCACGAGGCGACGGAGGAGTCGATCCAGACGTCGAACACGTCGGGGACGCGCTCGTAGGTGACGCCGTCCTCGGTGATGGTCAGGGGGTCGACGGCAGGTCGGTGAAGGTCCATCGTCTCGGGGTCGACGTCCTGGTCGACGCGCTCGGCGAGCTCCTCGCGCGTGCCGACGACGATGAGGTCTTCGGGGTCCGGCGTCGACTCGCCTTGCGGCTTCCAGATGGGAAGCGGGATGCCCCAGTAACGCTGGCGGGAGACGTTCCAGTCCGGCGCGTCGGCGACGAAGTTCTGGAAGCGGTTGTCACGGGCCCACTGCGGATGCCACTCGCTCTCGTCGATGTTGTCCAGCAGGTCCTCCTTGATGTCGGTGATGGTGATGAACCACTGGTCGGTCGCGAGGAAGATGATGTCCGTGTCACAGCGCCAACACTGGCCGTAGCGGTGGTTGTGCGTCCCGCTGTGCAGGAGCAGTCCCTTCGCGTCGAGGTCGGCGATGATGTCGTCGTTGGCGTCGCGGACGAACGTCCCCTCGTACTTGCCCGCCTCGGCGGTGAAGTCGCCGTTGCCAGCGACGGGCGAGAAGACGTCGAGACCGAGTTCCTGTCCGCGCTCGAAGTCTTCCTGACCGTGGCCGGGTGCGGAGTGGACCAGACCCGTGCGGTCGGCTTCGACGTAGTCGCCGGTGTAGACCTGTCCGGCACCCTCGAAGTCGGCGTAGTCCGGGACTTCCTCGGCGAGCGGGTGGTCGTACTCCCAGCCGACCATCTCGCTGCCGGGGAGTTCATCGAGGACTTCGTAGTCGTCGTAGCGGCCCTTCTTCAGGGCCTCCTCGACACACGGCTCTGCGAGGTAGAGGACCTCGCGCTCACCGTTCTTGGTCGCCGCAACCTTCTGGTAGGTCATCTCCTCGCTAACGGCGACGAAGGTGTTGGCCGGGATGGTCCACGGCGTCGTCGTCCAGATGACGAGGTTTCCCTCCTGCGCTTTCAGGGGGAACTTCACGTAGATGCTGGGCGACTCGATCTCGTGGTACTCGACCTCGTTGTCGGCGATGGCCGTCTCACACCGCGGACACTGGTTGATGGCGCGCTTGCCCTGCTTGACGAGGCCGTTCTCGTGGACGTTCTGGAACGCCCACCACGTCGCCTCCATATAGTCGGGCGACATCGTCTCGTAGGGGTTGTCCCAGTCCATCCAGGCACCGATGGACTGGAAGTCGCCGTCCATGTTCTCGCGGTTGCGCTCGGCGAACTGCTTACACTCCTCGATGAACGCCTCGACGCCGAACTCCTCGATGTCCTTCTTCGAGTCGAAGCCGAGTTCCTCCTCGACTTTGACCTCGATTGGGAGTCCGTGCATGTCGTAGCCGGGGCGGTCGGTCACGCGGTGGCCGGTCATCCGCTTGTACCGGATGACCGCGTCCTTCAGCGTCTTGTTCCACGCCGTCCCCAGATGCATCTGCCCCGAGGTGTACGGCGGCCCGTCGACGAAGAAGAAGGCGGGGTCCTCGGCGTGTGCCTCCTTCGTCGCCTCGTAGGCGTCGTGCTCGTCCCAGTACGCCTCGGCCGAGGTCTCGACGTCCTCGGGGGTGTACTGGTCGCTGATATCCTCCATACTGGGTGGAACTGGCCGTGCATATATCAAAACGGTGGTGTTGCACGCGCGGGTGTCGAAGTCGTCGGCCGGTCAGTCGGTCCGCAAGGGCCCCGCCCTGATCCGACCGTCCTCGTCGTAGAGCGTCACCTCGGCGGCACCTGGCGACGACGCCGACTCGTAACGGTAGAGTGCCGTACAGACCAGTTCGTCAGCGTCGGGATAGTACTCGTCTGCGACGTCCGTCGCCGAGTCAGTTTCGAGCGGGATACCGAGCGTCGACCAGCCGGTCCAGTTCGGTTCCGGCGAGAGCCGAGTGTGGACGTGATACGCCGCATCGTGGGACATCCGAGCCTCGAACAGGAGGAAGAACTGACTGTCGAAGTCGGCGTCAGCGACTCGGTTCTGCAAGTGTCCCGGGCTCTCGGCGTCCGAGGACTGGAGAAACGTCGGTGCAGTCTCCGGCGAGACGACGAGTCGAGTGTGAAACTGCGCGTCGTTGTCGTCGCCGAGTCCCCCCTCGACGAGTGGGTCGTCGTGTAGGTGGAGGTGTGAACTGCCGAAGTCCGAACGAACGTCACCACCGACTGGACGGTACGCGGTACCGAGACACCCGGAGAGCGACGTGGTGGCGACGGCGACGCTGGCGAGGAGGGCACGTCTGCGCATGAGCAATCAGCACTCCGACACGACAAGAGTCTACCGCTCAGCCGAAATCCGGCAGGTCGTCGGGTGCTTCGTACTCGGCCTCCCAGTCGATGTAGTCGTCCTTGAGCGTCTCCGAGACGACCTGCCCGAGTTCGGTCAACCCCGCGTTGATCGAGGAGACCTGCCCCCAACTCGTGAGGTCGGGATGCAGTTTGCGCTCCTTCCAGTCCTGTGGGAGACCGGGGGCGTGGTAGCCGACTCTGTCTGCAAAATCATCCCAGAAAAAGTCGAACTGCGTGAGCAGGTCGAGGTCGAGGACGATGGCCCACTCTTCGGCCGTCACGTCGGTGTGGGCGGCCCACTCGTCGAACGCTTGGTCCCACGCGCCGTCGGCGAGGAAGCTCTCGAGTTCGGTGCGGCGGTAGTCGGTGTCGCCGACGACCTCGGCGTCCTCGTACTCGTTGGGGTCGATCTCCTCCAGTTGCGGCGGCTCGGGTGTCTCGACGTCGAGGGGCATATCCTGTCCTGACGGTAGGGAGGGGTAAAGGCTCGTCGGGGTGGCCGGAGTCACTATGTTCGTTCAGCCGAATATAGGGACGATGATAACGAACCGGAACATCGAGACCGTCGCACTCTTCGAGGATGCACTGGACGAAGTCATCGAGAGCGCTCGGGAGTCCGGTGTCGACGACGACGAACTCGCAGCCGCCATACGAGCGCGCGCTGCGAGACTCGACAGTGTCGACGAGGGCGACGAAGCCGACGAGGGTGACGAGACCGACACGGTCGACGGGACCGACGCTGTCGACGAGACCGACGCTGTCGACGGGACCGACGAGTCGTAGCGTCCAAGCAGCCACGCCGTCGTCGTGACCGTGGACGAGCGCGCGGGAAGCTTATCCGTCTGACAGCCAACTCCGACGTATGAACACGAGCAGACGCCGGTTTCTCGCGGGACTCGGGAGTGCCGCCGCCGTCGCCGCGGCTGGCTGTGCTGCACCGACACAGGACGGCTCCGCGGCGTCGACGGCGACGACAGAACCCGCGGTCGGCAACGACGCCGCGGCGAGTCCCTACACACGCGTCTACCGCGAGACCATCCCCTCCGTCGTCCTCGTCCGGGTCTACACCGAAGACGGGCCGGGCGGGCAAGGGTCCGGTTTCGTGTTCGACGGCCGCCATCTCGTCACGAACGAGCACGTCGTCGACGGCGGCTCCGAGGTCCGCATCCGGTTCCGCGAGGGCGAGTGGCGCGTCGCCGACGTCGTCGGCACCGACGTCTACAGCGACCTCGCTGTCCTCCGTGTCTCGGACGTCCCCGACTACGCCGAGCCGCTGCCGTTCGTCGCGAGCGAGCCACCGGTCGGTACCCGCGTCGTCGCGCTCGGCGCGCCCTTCGACCTCGGTGGGTCGGTCTCGGCGGGCATCGTCAGCGGGCAAGACAGAGGCCTCCCGAGTGCCAACGGGTTCACCATCGCCGACGCAGTCCAGACCGACGCCGCCGTCAACCCCGGCAACAGCGGCGGCCCGCTCGTCACCCTCGACGGCGACGTCGTCGGCGTCATCAACTCCGGCGGGGGCGACAACATCGGCTTCGCCATCTCGGCGGCACTCACCGAGCGCGTGGTTCCGACGCTGATTCAGCGTGGACGCTATCGGCACTCGTATCTCGGCGTCCAGTTGCAGGAAGTCTCGCCGCTCGTGGCCGAGGCCAACGAACTTGACCGCGCTCGGGGCATCATCATCGTCCGAGCGGTCGACGGCGGTCCCGCCGACGGAACTCTTCGTGGAAGCGACGAACAGACCGTCATCAACGGGGTTGCGGTCCCCGTCGGCGGCGACGTCGTCGTCGGCATCGGCGGGACGGCGGTCCGGACGCAAGCCGATCTCGGCTCGTATCTCGCCTTGGAGACCAGCCCCGGCGACACCGTCTCCGTGACCGTCCTCAGAGACGGAACCGAGGAGACGGTCGAGGTGACACTCGACGCGCGGCCGACTCCCTGACTCGGCGGAGAGAGCGGGCGACACGGACGGCCATGCCCCATCCAGTAGGCTCATCTGCCCGCCCCGGAAAGCCCCCGGCATGACCGACCTGATGGACACCTACATCGAGAACCGCCATCTCGTCCAGCCCAACCATACGAACAACTACGACGTCGCCCACGGGGGGAACGTCCTGAAGTGGATGGACGTCGTCGGCGCGCTCTCGGCGATGCGGTGTGCGGAGATGACCTGCGTGACCGCCCGGATGGAGGAGGTCAATTTCGTCCAGCCCATCCCGCGGGGCGAATCAGCACTCATCCAGGCGTACGCCTACGAGACTGGTCGAACGAGCATCCGCGTCCGCATCAAAGCTTACCGCGAGAACCCCCAGACCGGCGAGCGCGAACTCACGACCGAGTCGCACTTCGTCTACGTCGCTATCGACGACAACTTGGAACCGACGCCCGTCCCTGATCTCACCCTCGACACCGACGAGGGCGCGGAACTCCAGCGGCGCGCACAGGAGGATGCGAAGAACATGAGAAACGGCGACTCCTGACTCGCTGTCGACTCCGACGCTCTCCGACCACTACGTTCAGACCGACTCGCTCGGACCGACTCGCCAGTATCGCACGCTGTCTCTTGCGGCTGAAACTCGACGCGCGACAGCGTCGACAGTACGCTGGTCTCGACTTCGGACGCCAGAAGAGTACCACGCCACCGGGTTCGAGTTCGAGGACTAATCCCAGTCGTTGCGTTCGTCCTGTCCGCCGCTGCCACTCAGGTCCACCGCCGATGGCGGCCGCCCCGCGCTGTCGAGTATCTCGTCGGAGACGGTGATGGGGCAGTCGACCCGGACCGCGAGCGCGACGGCGTCGCTCGGCCGGGCGTCGAAGACGAACTGCCGTGGCTCGCCGTTCTCGTACCGCTCGGCGTCGATCTTCGCGTAGAACGTCCCGTCGGCGAGGTCGTCGATACGGATGCCGTCGATAGCTCCCCCGAACTCCGTCACCATCTCGACGAGCAGTTCGTGTGTGAGCGGTCGCTCGAAGCTCTCACCCGAGAGACCGAGCTGAATCGCCTGCGCCTGATCGCCGGTGACGAAGATGGGGAGGTACTCGCCGCGTGCCGACAGCACCACCGCCGGGACGTTCGCCCCGTCGGGGCCGATGCCGACGGCGATGCCCTCTACCTCGGCAGTGTGGTCCATGCTACCGAGTTCGTTTCGCGGGTATGAATACCTACTCCCGACCGTGGTCGTTAGCGCGTCCAAAACCGCTCGGGAACCAGTCAGTGAGACCGTTCAGCGCCGTGCGTACCACACGGCGAACGCGAGAGTGAGGACTAACGCCCCGCCGAGGAAGAACAGCAAGCCGGGCGGCAGTCCGGCAGCCGTCGCCGTCGCGGTCGTGTCGGCGGCCATCTGGACGCTTTCGGCCGTCGCCGCACTCCCGGCGTCGCCGCCGCCCGCGGGCGCGCCGAAGCTGAACCACGCGCCGTCGCTCAGGAGATACTGGACGAACAGGCTCGTAAAGCCCAGAATCCCGAAGCCGCCGAGCAGCCGTTTGAGCGCGGTCTGGAGACCAGTGGAGTCCTGCTCGCGCCCCGCGAAGACGACGAGCGGCCGGTTCGAGGGGGCGTAGACCTTCATCTCGCGACCCTTCTCGGAGTAGACGGTGTCGACGACCTCGACGAGCGAGGCGGCTTCGAGTTTACCGAGATGGTACTGGACGTTCTGCAGGGAGGTGTCGAGGCGGTCGGCGAGCGACGACGGGGAGTCCGGCTCGTCGTGGAGTTCTGTGAGGAGTTTCCGCGCCGTCGTCGACGAGAGCGCCGAGAGCATGTCGTCGGCGTCGTCGCTGTCGACGCCGATGACGCGTGGTTCGGTCTCCTCGACGGCGGAGACGTCCGGGCTGGAGGGCAAGAGCTTCGCCATGGCTCCCGATACACCGTCAGAGTAGACAAACCTGTTGCTCGCGAGAAGTCCCAATTCGCTGCCAGCTACTCGGTCGACTCGCCCGATTCGCCCGATTCGCCCGATTCGACCACGAGCACTCGCAGGTCGTTGACGTTCGTCCCCGTCGGGCCGGTGCGGACGATGGCGTCCCGCGCCTCGAGTGCCGGAAAGGCGTCGTTGTCGGCGAGTGCCGCCCGTGCTGCCCCGAGATCCGTGACGGTCTCGCCGTCGACCAACCCTCCGGCCACGTCGACCGCGCCGTCGCGGCCGTCGGTGTCGACCGCACCGAGAGCGATCTCCGATCCGGTCCCCGCGAGTTCGATGGCCGACGCGAGCGCGAACTCCTGGTTCGGGCCGCCCCGACCGCCGCCGCGGATGGTGACCGTCGTCTCGCCGCCCGCGAGCACCACCGCAGGGGCCGAGACGGGGTTGCCGGTCGCGACGACCTCCTCGCCGACCGCGACGTGGCTCTTTGCGGCCTCTCGGGCCTCCCCTCGCACGCGGGACGAGAGGATACAGGGTTCGTACCCCCGCTCCGCTGCGACCGACCGCGCGGCGTCGAGGGCGGTGAACCCGTCGGCGAGCACGTGGTTCGTCACGCGCTCAAAGACCGGGTCGTCGGCGCGAGGAGTTTCAGGAACGTCACCCGCAGCACCCGCTTCGAGTCGGTCGCGGACCGACTGGGGCGCGTCGATGTCGTAGCGGTCGAGCACGTCGAGCGCGTCGGCGAACGTCGAGTTGTCGGGCGCGGTCGGCCCGCTGGCGATGACGCTCAAGTCGTTGCCGACGACGTCGCTCAAGACGAGTCCGGCGACGGTGGCGGGTGCGGCGACACGCGCGAGTTGGCCGCCCTTGACCGCCGAGAGATGTTTGCGGACGGCGTTGATCTCGTCGATTTCGGCCCCGGATTCCAGCAGTTCGGTCGTCGTCTGTTGGAGGTCAGCGAGTGAGATTCCCTCGACCGGCGCGGCGAGGAGCGCGCTCGCCCCGCCCGTGATGACGCCGAGGACCAGCGTCCGCTCGTCGGCACCGTCGAGCAGGTCGAGGATGCGGCGGGCGCCCTCGACGCCCGCCTCGTCCGGGACGGGGTGGGAGCCGACGACGATCTGAGTGAACTCGGTCTCCTCGGGGTCGCGCGTGACGACGACGCCGTCGGTGACGCGGTCGCCGAGGACGGCTTCGAGTGCCGTCGTGACGCCGCCGCCCGCCTTGCCGCCGCCGACGACGAGCACGCGGTCGTAGTCCGCGAGGTCGTATGTTGTGCTCTGGATGGTTAGCGTGTCGCCGTCGAGCGCGACGCTGTCGTGGACGACCTGTTCGGGGTGGGCTGCCTCGATGCCCGCCTCGATGCAGGCGAGTGCGGTGTCTCGGGCGGGTGTGCCGCCGAGGTCGGCGGCGTTCTCGATGGTCATATCCGCCGGGACACGGTGGAAGGACAAAAGCGCGTCCGCTCCGGTGGGGTTTGCGTCTCACTGCCGATGCCGGGTCGAACCTCAGTTCCCGTCTCTGTTCTCCAGAACCCCACCGCGTCGGCCGGATGTGGCAAGCAGGTTCTGTTTTTGCAGTCCGACAACGGTAAACCCCGGGGGCAAGTAGCGTGGGAACAATGAGTAATCGTGCGGAGTCAGCCCCATCCGAGGGCAGTGTGCGCGTCGTCGGGACGGCGCACGTCTCGGCGGACAGCGTCCGCGAGGTCGAAGAGACCATCGAGGCGGAGCGTCCCGACGTCGTCGCCGTCGAACTCGACGAGGGGCGGTACCGCCAGCTACAGGGCGAGACGCCCGACGACCTCGACGCGGGCGACCTGCTTCGGGGCAACACCGTCTTCCAGTTTATCGCCTACTGGATGCTCTCCTACGTCCAGACGCGGATGGGCGAACAGTTCGACATCCAGCCCGGCGCGGACATGATGGCTGCCGTCGAGACGGCCGAAGAGTTGGGTCACGACGTGGCTCTCGTCGACCGCGACATCCAGACCACCATCCAGCGCTTCTGGCGTCGGATGGGCTTCGTCGAGAAACTGCGGATGGTCGGCGGACTCGCCTTCGGCGTCACCGACAGCCGAATCGTCGGGCTGATGTTCGGCCTGATGGTCGGCGTCGTGCTCGGACCGATCATCGGTCTCTTCGGCGGCTCGTTCGGAATCACGGCACCGCTTCTCGCTCGCGTCAGCGGCGGTGTGGTTCTCGGACTCGGTGCTGGAATCGCGCTGAGCTTCGTCGGCGACGCCTTCCTCGACGGTGAAGACAGCCTCATCCTCGCGGTCGGCGGCGGGATTACCGTCGCGCTCGCGACGGCCGTCCTCGGTATCGGCAGTGGCCTCGTCGGCGGCTTCCTGGCACAGGCCGTCGGCAGCATGGCACTCGGCCTCTTGGCTGGCGCGCTCGTCGGTCTCGCCGCGGGTGCGGTCTTCGGCGTCGTCGGTCTCGACGTCGAGGAGGACTACGAGGAACTCGACATGAGCCAGCTCACGGACAAGGACGTCGTCACCGTGATGATGGAGGAGTTCCGCGAGTTCAGCCCCGGCGGCGCGGAGGCACTCATCGACGAGCGCGACGCCTACATCGCCCACCAGCTCGTCGCGCTCCGCGCCCAAGGCAAGCGGGTCGTCGCCGTCGTCGGCGCGGGCCACCGCGAGGGCATCGAACGCTATCTCGCGAACCCCGAGACGCTGCCGCCGATGGAGTCGCTCGTCGGCGAGGCGAAGTCGGGCGGCATCCCGTGGTTCAAGATTCTCGGCGTCGCCATGTCCGTCGGCTTCGTCGCCTTCTTCGTCCTGCTCGCGATGGCTGGCGTCCGCAACGAGTTCCTGCTGCGGCTCTTCGCGGCGTGGTTCGTTGTCAACGGCGTCTTCGCGGCTGGTCTCGCCAAACTGGCGGGCGCGCGGTGGTCGTCGGCGGCCGTCGGCGGCGGCGTCGCGTGGATGACCTCCGTCAATCCACTCTTGGCACCCGGCTGGTTCACGGGCTACATGGAGCTGCGACACGTCTCGGTCAACGTCTCGGACATCGGCACGCTGAACAAACTGCTCGCCGACGAGGAGCGGCCCATCCGCGACATCGTCGCCGACATGTTCGACGTCCCGCTGTTCAAGCTCATCATGGTCGTCGCGATGACCAACATCGGGAGTCTCATCGCCAGCCTCCTCTTCGCAGCTTACATCCTGCCGCTGTTCGGGGCAGAACTCGGCGGCGTCGACGCCGTGACCCGGCTGATGCTGGAGGGTGCCGGTCGCAGTATCGACCTCATCGTGGGGGCGTTCCGATGAACATCGACTTCAGCCAGACGGAGCTTCGTGACCTCGGCGTCGCCTGGCTCGCCCTCGGGCTCGCGTTCGCCATCTTCTTCGAGCGCGGCGCGACGGGCTTTCTCCAGGCGGGCATCGTCGTCCCGCTCGTCGTGAGCCTGTTGACCGCCGGTGTCGGCTTCATCCTCCATGAACTCGCCCACAAGGTCGTCGCCGTCCGCTACGACCAGATCGCCGAGTTCCGCGCCGACTACAACATGCTGTTCGTCGCCATCATGAGCGCGATCGTCGGCTTCCTCTTCGCCGCCCCCGGCGCGGTCCACCACCGCGGCTATCTGACCGACCGTCAACACGGTCTCATCGCGTTCGCCGGTCCCGTGATGAACCTCGTGCTCGTGGTCGTCTTCGCGCCGCTACTGGTCGCTGGCATCGTCCTCGGCTCGCCGCTCTTGGAACTCATCGGCGGCCGCGGACTCGCCATCAACTTCTTCCTCGCGGCGTTCAACCTCGTCCCCATCGGCTCGCTCGACGGTAAGACCGTCATGGGCTGGAACAAGCTCGTCTGGGCCGGGACGTTCGTGCCGAGCGCGGTGTTGGCGTTTGTAATCGTGTTCGTGTACAACATCGGGTTCTAAGCGAGAGAATATCCTCACGCTCGTGCGGCAAGCGGTGAACTTTTCACGCCGCCTCGCGCGGGTTCGCACATGAGCGAGGACGACACGGACGCGGAGGAACTCACGTACGCGGAGTCTGGAGTCGACATCGACGCGAGCGAGGCGGCCACGGCCGCGCTCGTCGGTGCCGTCGGCGAAAGCGAGGGCGACTACGCCGGGCTGCTCGACATCGGCGACCGGTATCTCGCGCTCGCGACCGACGGCGTCGGGACGAAACTGCTCGTCGCGGAGGCACTCTCCGACTACTCGACGGTCGGTATCGACTGCATCGCGATGAACGTCAACGACCTCGTCGCGGCGGGCGTCCGACCCGTCGCGTTCGTCGACTATCTCGCGGTCGACGAGCCGGACGAGAACTTCGCCGAACAGGTCGGCAAGGGGCTCGCCGCGGGCGCGGCGGAGTCGAAGATGGAACTCGTCGGCGGCGAGACGGCGGTCATGCCCGAGGTCGTGAAGGGACTTGACCTCGCGGGCACGGTCGCCGGATTAGCGGCCAAAGACGCCATCTTCCCCGCCGAGACCGAACCCGGTGACGCGCTCGTCGGCTTCCGCTCGTCGGGCATCCACTCGAACGGCCTGACGCTCGCCCGGAAAGCCGCGACGCGAAACCACGAGTACACCGACGCCTACCCCTACGACGACTACGACACCGTTGGCGAGGCACTTCTGGAGCCGACGAAGATCTACACCCACCTGCTCGACCCGATGCGCGAACACGGCGTCCACGCCGCGGCCCACGTCACCGGTGGCGGCTGGACCAACCTGACGCGGCTGGGCGACTACCACTACGAGATCGAGGACGCCTTCGAGCCGCAGTCGGTCTTCCAGTTCGTCCAGGAGGAGGGCAACGTCTCCGACGAGGAGATGCACCGCACGTTCAACATGGGTACCGGCTTCGTCGCCGCGCTCGCTCCCGAGGACGCCGAGGCACTCGCCGAGGCGACGGACGGCCGCGTCATCGGCTACGTGGAAGAAGGAGACGGCGTTTCGATTCGCGGACTGGAACTCTAATCAGACGGAGCGAACGTCGTCGGTGTCGAGACGCTGGCGACCGAACCGAGACCAGACACGTTCGACGCCGCCCGCGACGAGAACGAGCGCGCCGGTGAGCGTGAGATACCAGCCGACTGCGGGAACGTATCCGTTTCCGATAGTGTTCTGCCAGTAGACTACGACAGCCACGAGCGACAGCACTCCGACGGCGAGTGTGGCGGTGTCGGTCACGAACCGCGACGAGAAGCCGTGGAGAACGCCGAGGAAGAGCGCGGCGGGCAACAAGACGAGCCCCCAGGTGCCGAGCCCCGACTCCAGTCCGGGGAGTGCCACGAGCCAGCCATTCGAGGAGAGCCAGGGGAACACCGCCCCGGCAGCGACGAGTGTCGACCCCAGAAGCACCACTGTACGTTGTGTGGAGGGAGAGAGACTGCGCATTGCCAGCCATTGATAGTCGGAGACTATGCGCTTTTGGGTCGGTGCAACGGCCAAAGACTGGAGGACGGTTGGAGACGTGAGCGCGATTACGACAGCTGGCGGGCGATGTCGGCCTCGGTGATGATGCCGACCGCCTCGCCGCCGTCGGTGACCATCACGGCCTTGTAGTGGTCGAGCAGGTTCCGGACTTCGTCGACCGTCGCGTCCCGCGAGACGGAGGGGAACGACTCGCTCATGACCTCGCTGACGGGCAGGTCGCCGACGTCGTCGCCGGCGCGGATGATGTCGCTGTGGCTGATGGAGCCGACCGGGATACCACCCTGGATGACCGGGAGCTGGGAGTAGGCGGCGTCGTCCATCTGCTCTTCGGCCTCGCGGACGGAGTCGTCGGGCGCGACGCTGATGATGGTCTCGTGCATGATGTCGGCCGCGCGGACGACGCTGCCCTCGGCTTCGTCGAGCGCGTTGACGATGCGGCGGAGCGTCGAGAGCCGGGGGTCGACGTCACCGCCCTCGATACGGGCGATGAGCGGCTGGGACACGCCGGCCATGTCGGCGAGCTGGCTCTGCGTCAGGTCGAGCGACGTCCGTCGCTCTCTGAGGTCCTGGGGCGTCGGGAGTTCCATATCCTCGCATAACCGAGGGTTATTAGAAAAGCTTTCGGGCGACCTGGCTACTTAGTTCTCGTCGTCGTCGGCCTCGGTCTCGACGATCTCGATGACCGAGAGCGGGACGTCGCGGAGCGCGCCGCCGACTTCGCTCTTGGCGATACGGGCGGCGTGCTCTTCGGTGTCGGCGTTGAAGATGTCGATCTCGAGCAGCAGGCCGACGAGGGCCGTGTTGGCGGCGATAAAGGCCGAGTCGAACGGCTCGCCGCAGGCGGGACAGCCCGTGACGCCGACCTCGACGTCGACGTACTCCTTGTTCTTCTGATTCAGTCGTTTACCAGCCTCACTGACGGCGACCCCGATGGCGTCGTCGATGTCGTCGACGTCGCGGACGAGCCATGCGGCCTCCATCGCGACCAGATAGTCACTCATAGGGAGTCGAAAGGGACGGAGGGTTTCGTGCTTTGTGGTTCGGCCGTGTCCACGAGAGAGAGACACATGACCGACGTCAGCGTGCAGCGCGGAGAGCCGAGACCGATGACAGGGTTCGACACCGAAATCATGGCTGACGACAGCGTGTGACGCGCCAACAGAGCCCGGAGATGTGCGCAAGGACCGGCGATAATTCTCATAAGTTATGCGTGACGCCTGAGTTAGTGACGGAGTAAATCTGCGAATCTCCGTTCGAACGCCAGTGTATTTGCACTGACAACAACTAGAGTTGAATCGCACGACAGCGGAGGGGTAGACGCGCGGCCGACGCAGAAACGTTTATATACACCCACAGCGGCGGGAGGAGTAGGCAGATGTTCGAAACGGCCTACCGGGTCAGCCTGTTCGCACTGTACCAGTTCACCGTCGTGGTTGGAATCGTCCTCCTTCCCGTCGCGCTCATGGCGCGGCAACTCGGTGTCGAGCTTCCGCTCTCCCGTGTCCTCGAACGGCTCGGTCGGGCCTACGAGAACGCCGGAGCGCGCTAAGTCGGGTCGACCCCGTCTCGCGACTTTTCCACCCGATTCCCCCAACGATAACGCCGAGCGACGCGACTGTTCGGGGCGGTCGACAGTCGCCTCCGGCAGAGGCAATCCGAGGGGGAAGGGTGGCATTTATCAGCGCGCCGGGCCAAGGACGGGGTAATGCGTACGCCAGGCGACTTCTCCAGTGATCTCGACGCGCTGAACGGCGACCACTCCAACGTGTTCGGGCCGGAACTCGGCGAGTTCCCGCAGTCCGAGCAGCGCGCCGAGCCTAACCAGGACGAACAGATGAAGACCGGGACAACGACGGTCGGTCTCAAGACGCAAGAGGGCGTCGTCCTCGCGACCGACATGCGCGCCTCCATGGGCTACATGGTGTCCTCGAAGGACGTCCAGAAGGTCGAGCAGATCCACCCGACGGCCGCGCTCACCATCGCCGGCTCGGTCTCGGCCGCTCAGTCGCTCATCCGCTCGCTCAAGGCGGAGACGAGCCTCTACGAGACCCGTCGCGGCCAGGACATGAGTATGCAGGCACTCTCGACGCTCGTCTCGAACTTCCTCCGTTCGGGTGCCTTCTACATCGTCTCGCCCATCGTGGGCGGCGTCGACGACGAAGGGCCGCACGTCTACAGCATGGACGCTCTCGGTGGCATGAGCGAAGAGGACTACACGGTCACCGGCTCGGGCAGCCAGTACGCCCTCGGTGTGCTCGAACAGGAGTACAGCGACGACCTCACCATCGAGGAAGCCAAAAACGTCGCCGCTCGCGCCATCCAGAGTGCCGTCGAGCGTGACCTGGCCTCGGGTAACGGCATCAACGTCGCCGTCGTCACCGACGAGGGCGTCGACATCAGCCGCCACAAGGACTTCGCGGAAGTCCTCTAAGTCGGTCGAAGAAGCGTCGACGTATTCTGCGGGACCGACCCCCGCATTCGTATTCGTTTTCTCGGCAGTAGCAACGTCTTCGGTAGCAACAGTTCGAGCGGGCCAGGAGTTCAAGCGGCTCAGAAGTTCGCGCGTTCGAGACCTACACCCAGTCGGCGAACGTCCCCTCCAGCAACGTCTCCGACTGCTGGCGGATGTAGGCCTGTTGCATCCCCGTAATCGCCGCGTGGAGATCGTCACCCTCGGCGAGTCGCGACCGGACCTCCTCGCGCTTCCAGTCCGCCGGGGTCCGGGCGGCGTCGACGCGGGCACGGAGCGGCGCGAGATAGTGGTCCGACTCCGCCTCGGAACAGCCAGCCGATTCGAGTCCGTCGGCGGCGTGCGCGAGTAGGTCGTCGTAGACTTCGACGGGGTTCGTCGTCTCCTGGCCGTCGTTGGTCACCCAGCGTTGGCCGCTGTCGAGTCCGTCGCGCATCGCCGCGTAGAAGTTCTCTCTCGCCACTTCCCAGTCCATGTCGACGACCGGATGACGTCGCTGCGGGAGGCTCTCCATCAGCCCGGCGAAGGCCGCCTGGAACGCCAGGGAGTCCCGAACCGTCGGCTGGGCGGGAATCGGTCGGAACTCGACGCGGGCGTTGGCCGACGACCGGCTCGCGCCGCCGAAGACCGGACGAACCCACCGCCAGTAGGTGCCGTGTTTCATCCGGAGCGTCGCGAAGGTGTCGTCGAAGCGGTCGCCGTCGCGGGTGACGGGCATCGGGACGAACAGCTCGTCTTCGACGACGCGGTCGACGGCGTCCTCGACCGTCTCGAGGTCCTTCGGGAACGCCACCTTGTCCTCCTCGGTCGCCGTGTTGAGCACGGATTCGAAGACGCTGATGCGGTGTTCGTCCCACGCCTCCGCGACGATGGTCTCCGCGTCGACCCCCTCGTCGTAGAGGTCCGGGGGGAAGAACGGCGCGTTGACCCCGAGTGCGAGAAGCGGCCCGGCGACGCGCAGTGCGTAGTTGAAGTACGTCGGCAAGTCGGCCGCGTGACTCATCTGGTAATGTGGCTGGATGGAGGTGATGAGGCTCTCGGGCATCACCGTCGACGCCTCGAAGGAGACGTTCGGTGCCTCGACGGGGAACGTGTCGGGCATATCGTCGCCGTTGGCCATCGCGTGGTAGCGGACGGCGTCGCTCATGTTGGTCGCGATGTCGACGCCGTCGTCGTCGACGCTACTGGCCAGATACTCGCTCGCGGTCTCGCCCGCGGGCGGGATGGTCCACAGGGCGTCGCTGACGAGACGCATCCCCTCGGCACTCGTACAGTCGAGTGCCGCACTGAGACGCGCGAGGACCTCGGACTCCTGTGCCCGGAGCCCGTGGGGGTTGAACGGCTGGGGACTAGTGGACATCTCGGCGTTGTGGAGACCGAGTTCCTTCTCGAAGCCGATGAGTTCGAGCATCCGGCGCGGGACGCGCATCAGCGAGCACGCCAGGTCCTTGTCGCCCGACCACCGGCCGTCGTCGACGGCGTAGAACTCGTACTCGAAGCCGACGATAGACTGGTGGTTGTCGAAGGTGCCGTCTCGAAGCTCCGTCTTGACGACTTCGGCGTCGGCCTCGGCCTCCGCCTGAAACGCCTCCGCGTCGACCGCGAGCACGTTTCTGACGTCCGCCGCGAAGTCCTTGCTCATACGCTCAGTCCGGCGGCGGTCTTCTTCAAAGCGTTGGGTCGTGTCGGTCGAAAGCCGCCTGTCGGAACCGCACGGAGAGTTGGCCGGGCGTGCGTCGGAGTGTTCTGCGAGTGATATTCCGTCGTCCCCGAATCGACGGGGAGCGCGTGTTGGCCATTGTGACGGCTACCGCCCGTCAGAATCCCTCGGAAAAACTATCTTACCCGGCGACATCTACGCGGTCATGGCCGGGGATGTACCGCCGTCGCTCCGAGCATTCTTCGCGGAGGCCGACGCACCGAACAGGTCGCTCGCACTCGTCAACCGGAAGGAACCCGAGGCCGTCCAACGGCTGCTCGAATCCGCATTCGCCGGTCAGTCAGTCAGCGTCGCCGAACGGCAGTTCCCCGAGGAGGGTGACGACGTCGTCCTCGTTATCGAAGACACCGATGTGGTGGCGACCTCCCCGCTCGACGAGGTGATGAACGCGTTTCTCCTCGTCAACTCCGATCTCTACAAAACGGGGACGAGCGGGCTGGAAGACGGCGGCGCGCCGAGCGTGCTCACCGCGCTCGCCGACGTCGTCTTCGACCTCCGTGGCTATCCGGCGTCGAACAAGGAGAAGCTGCTCTTGATACTCATGTCGCGGTATATCGAGCGGCTTGCACTTTCGAGCGGCGGCGGTCGGCTCCGGTCGACGTTTCAGCGACTCTCCCGTATCGAGGACGAACGGGGAACGCGAGAGGTCTACCGAAAGCTCGCCGAGTCGGGGGTCGACGTCCACGTCTACGGACAGCCGGGATGGCGCCCCGACGAGTCACTCGACCTCACCGTCCACACCGGGACCAGCGACGACTACCGCCACTCGTGGTGTGTCGCGTACACGCCACAGGGCGGAGACGGGACCTACGCGGCACTCGTCGCCGTCGAAACCGCGCCGAACGAGTGGCGCGGGATGTGGACGTACGACCGCGACCGCGTCACGCGGGTCGACCGCTATCTCGACGAACGGCTCTGAGGACGGCTTCGGCGTGTTTTTGACCGGGAAGGAGAGAGGACAGCGTGATGCAGTTCGCCGACTTCGCCGCCCGAGCCAACGACATCGAAGCCGAGCCTGCGGACCTCGCAAAGACGGCACTCCTCCGTGACCTCTTCGCCACCGCGGGTGAGGACCTCCCCGTCGTCGCGCGGTTCGTCCAGGGTCGCGTCTTCCCGGCGTGGCAGTCGAGTACCCTGGACATCGGCCCGAACCTCTGCTACGAGGCCATCGCCCGCGCGGCGGGGCAGAACGTCACCGCCGCCGACGTCGAGGAGCGTCTCGCCGAGTTGGGCGAGATCGGTGCCGTCGCCGCCAGCTTCGACTTCGGCGGCCAACGGGGTCTCGCCGCCTTCGGCGCGGGCGGACAGTCAGACCTGACGGTCGCTGGGGTCGACGACGAGCTCAGACAACTCGCGGCAGCCGAAGGCTCCGGCAGCCAGGACCGCAAGCTCGACACGCTGTTCGGTCTGTTCAATCGCTGTTCGGCCGCTGAAGCGCGCTATCTCGCCCGGCTCGTCCTCTCGGAGATGCGTATCGGCGTCGGCGAGGGAACCGTCCGCGACGCCGTCGCCGAGGCGTTCCTCGTCGACGCGGAGGACGCAGCGGCCATCCGCGACGACGAGGCCGAGACCGAAGTCGAGGAGGCTGCCCGCGACCGTCGGGACGCCGCCATCGCCACCGTCGAACGCGCGCTCCAGGTGTCGAACGACTACGGCCGCGTCGCCGTCGTCGCCCGCGACGAGGGCCGTGACGGTCTCGACGCCGTTGAGTTGGACGTCGGCCGCCCGGTGCAGGCGATGCTCGCACAGGCTGGCACCGTCACCGACGCGCTCGACGAATGGGGCGAAGCGGCCGTCGAGACCAAGTTCGACGGCGCGCGGGTGCAGGTCCACTACGGGAGCGGTGAGGCCGGGAATGCTGTCGAGGAGGAGGAAGTGAGCCTCTTCTCCCGAAACATGGAGGACGTGACCGACGCCCTGCCCGAAGTCGTCGAGTTCGTCGAAGCCGAAATCGACCAGCCGGTCATTCTCGACGGCGAGGTCGTCGCCGTCGACGACGCGGGCGCGCCGCTGCCGTTCCAAGAGATCCTCCGTCGCTTCCGCCGGAAACACGACGTCGAACAGATGCGCGAGGAGATCACGGTCGAACTGCGTGCGTTCGACTGCCTGCACGCCGCTGGCGACGACCTCCTCACCCAACCCGTCACCGAACGGCACGCCCGGCTCGCGGAGCTGCTCGGCCACACCGAGGCCGTCTCGGAGCTGCTGCTCTCGGACGACGCCGAAGAGATCGAGCACTACGAGGCCGACGCCCTCGAAGCGGGCCACGAGGGCATCATGCTCAAGAATCCGGTATCCCCGTACTCGCCGGGCAACCGCGGGAAGAACTGGCTGAAACGCAAGCCCGACGTGGAGACGCTGGACCTCGTCGTCACCGGCGCGGAGTGGGGCGAGGGCCGCCGCGCGAAGTTCCTCGGGACGTTCCTGCTGTCGGCTCGCGTCGAGGACGCCGACGGCGACGACGAGTTCCGGACCATCGGCAAGGTCGCCACGGGCATCACCGACGAGAAACTGGCCGAGTTGACCGAGCTGCTCGAACCCGACATCGTCTCGCAGTCGGGGACCGAGGTCGACCTCCGGCCAACGACGGTCTTCGAGGTGGGCTACGAGGAGATTCAGGTCTCGCCGACCTACTCGTCGGGCTACGCGCTGCGATTCCCGCGGTTCGTCGAGGTGCGCGAGGACAAGACGCCCGAGACGGCCGACAGTCTGACGCGCGTCGAGCGGCTGGCTGAGGAGCAGTAACTCCTCGCGACGCTCGCCACGACCGGAGGTTTCTCACCCGTGGCGTGACCATCTGTAGTCATGACAATCAAACACGATGGGCTCTCGGTCACGTGGCTCGGCTACGCGACCGTCCGCATCGAGACCGCCGACGGTTTCGTCGCCTACCTCGACCCCGGTCGGTACGGCGTCCTTGACGACTACTACGCCCGCGACGGCGACCTCGTCTGCGTCACCCACAACCACCACTACGACTCCGACGGCATCGAGAAGGTCGCGAAGGAGGACGCGACCGTCGTCGCCTACGAGGGCGTCGACGCGGACGACATCGACCGCGACGTGAAGCCGGTCGGCGACCTGCCGTACGAGGTCGTCCGCGTCGAAGAGGAGGACCACGTCACCGTCGGCGAGGTCGACCAGGTGGACGTCTGGTCGCTCCCGGCCTACAACGAACCCGACGGTCCTCACGTCGACGCGAACGGCGACCCGCACCATCCGCGGGGACTGGGCTGTGCCTTCCTGCTCTCCATCGGCGGCCGGACGGTCTTCTGGCCCGGCGACTCCGACGCCCTCCCGGGCTTCGAGGAACTGGAGGTGTCGCTCTTCCTCGCCAACATCGGCGGCAGCGTCGTCATGGACCGCCACGAGGCCGCCGACCTCGCGTCGGCGTTGGACCCCGACCTCGTGCTCCCGATTCACTACAACACCTTCGACCTCCTCGCGGCCGATGGTGGGGCGTTCGCCGCCGACGTGGCCAAGCGCGGGATTCCCGTCGTCCTGGACGAGCAGTCGGCGAACCAGTAGCGCGCGGCTCGCCGCTGGGTCGCACAGAACTGTTATACGCCCGACCCCGAAAGGCAGACTCACGCATGGAGGAACGAGCGCAGCTACACGCGCTCCTCGACGCCAGCAGTGACTTGCTCGCGCTCGTCGACGACGACGGCGAGATACAGTACGTGAACGCCGCGAGCGAGCGTCTTCTCGCCGGTGACGCCGACGCACGGACGGACACGCTCGTCGGCCAACAGCTCTCCGAGTACGTCCATCCGGACGACGAATCGCGTTTGCAGGCTGCAATCGACGCCGTCACGACCGGACTGTCGGAGTCGTCGCCGCGGCTCACGTACCGCTGTCGGGCGGCCGACGGGTCGTGGGCCAGTCTCGACGCGCGACTCTCGGCCACCGAACCGGACAGCGGCAGCTACCTCCTCACCGCCCGTGTCGTCTCCGACGGCCGCGAGCCTGGGTCGGTGCGCTCCTCGAACCCTGACCGGACGTATCTCCGTGACCTCACCGAGACGTCGAACGAAGTGCTGTGGATGTTCACCGCCGACTGGGAGGAGTTGCTCTTCGTCAACTCCGCCTACGAGTCGGTCTGGGGGCGTTCGCTGTCGGTGCTCTACGAGGACGCGAGCGACTTCCTCGAAGGAGTCCATCCGGACGACCGCGAACGCGTCGAGCAGGCGATGGGACGGCTCACGAACGGCACGGCCGTGGACATCGAATACCGGATCGAACGGCCCGCGGAGGACAGCCGCTGGGTCTGGGTACAGGGCGAGCCGGTCTTCGAAGACGGCGAGGTCGTCCGCGTCGTCGGCTTCGCCCGCGACGTGACCGAGCGTCACGAGCGGACCCGACAGCTCCAGGTCATCGACCGCGTCCTCCGGCACAACCTCCGCAACTCGATGAACATCGTCCTCGGCTACGCCGCCGAACTCGACGGCACGGTCGACGACGACGGCACGCGGTCGCTCACACGGCTCCGCGCCGAAGGGGAACGGCTCCTCGACATCGCCGACAAGCAGCGCGAACTCGTCGACGTTCTCACGACCGAACTCCAGTCGGACACCGTCGACATCGGCCACGTGGTCCGAGAGACGGTCGACGCCGTCGCCCCGGAGTATCCGGAGTGTCGCATCACGACACAAATCGACGAGGGTGCCACAGCGCTGGCGTTTCCGAAGATAGATCTCGCGATTCGCGAGTTGGTCGTCAACGCGCTCGAACACTGTGACGGTGACGATCCAGCGGTGGAGGTCTCCGTCCGTGTCGACGCAGAGACGGTCGTCATAGAAGTCAGAGACCGAAATCCGCCGATACCCGTACAGAACACGATGGTCCTGACCGGCGAGCGGGAGATCGCGGACCTGTTCCACGGCGACGGCGTCGGTCTCTGGTTGGTCTACTGGCTGTTCGAGCGGTCGAACGGCGAGGTGACGTTCTCGGAAAACGAACCGGACGGAAACTGCGTTCGGGGGCTGCTCCCGCGGACGGAACGTACGTAAACGCGTCGCGGCCGCGTAGTCGCGTAGTTGGCTGCTTTCGTCGTCGCCGATTTCCACCGATTCTACAGCGGCATCGCCTACAGGACGCCCATGTCGGTCAGCCGCTCGGGCAGGTAGGTGTCGGTCACGAAGTCCAGCCCGCGCGAGGCGAGTGCCTGCTGTTCCGCCTTCTTGCCGATGTCGAGCTGGAGTTCGATCTGTTCGGTCCAGAAGTCAGACTGGAAGCGCGGGTCGGTCAGCTCCGACTCCAGGGCGTTGATGTCCGAGTCCGCGAGCGGGTCGGTCGGCAGGTCGTAGTCGACGATGTCCTGCGGGCGGATGCCGACGTACTGTGCCTCGGGCGTCGCGAGATACTCCGAGAGGTGCGCGGACTTGATGGAGCCGTACGCCACGGAGCCGAAGATGCGGTAGGACCACGGGTCGCCGTCTGTGAAGACCACGACCGGCAGGTCGAGTTCGTCGTGCAGCCGCTTCGTGATGCGGCGGGTCGCCCGCGCGGGCTGGCCCTTCAGGTGGACGACGAGCACGTTGTACTCCTCGTCGAAGCCGTTTTCGACGAGCCGGTCGCGCATACCACCGGTCTCGACGCAGAGCACGAAGTCGATGTCGTGGTCGAGGAAGTCGATGGTGTCGGGGTTGTTGGGAATCTGGTAACCGCCCTCGCCGACGTCCTTCTGACAGTGAATCTCGCGTTCCCCTCTCCGGGTCTGCTCGCGGAGTTCGAGCGGTCCCATCAGGGTCGCACCGGACTCCTCCGGCCGCATATGGAAGTCCTCGCGGGTGACCTCCGAGACGATTTCGAGGTCCTCGACGAGCTGGTTCGACTCGTCCTGGTCGGAGAACTGCGCCTCCTCGTTGTCCCACGATTCCGAGAGGTAGTACAGCTCACGGAGGGTCGACGAGCGACCCTCGTCGAGCTGTTTCGCGAGGAAGTCGATGGTGTAGACCGCCTTGAGGAGCTTGCGTGCCCCGCGGACGGAGTTAGCCGATCGCGTCGAGGTGCGGTCGCCGTAGACCCACACGTTCGAGTCCTCGTCGAACACGATGTTGCTCTTCGTCCGGGTCGGCAGTTTCATCTCGGGAATCTTCCCGCCGGCGAACTGGTCGTAGAACTCCGCGGCGAGGTCGATGAGCTGCTCGCGGGCTTTCTCGTCTTGAATCTTCGAACTCATGGTTAGGCTTGCACCGTCAGTTTCTCGTTTTCGACGCCGTCGACGTTGATGTCGAAGTCGGCGTCGTCCGCTACTTCGTACGTCAGCTTCACCGTGTCACCGGAGGAGACGGAGGGCGACCACTTGACGAACCACTCGCCGTCCAAGTCGACCACCGTCGCGCCGTCGGAGACGTTGCTCGGCTCCGCGGAGACGATGTCGGTGATGTCCGGCTGCTCCGTCCGGTCGGAGTAGTTCTCCACGATGAGCGTCACTTTCCCGCCGCTCACCTCGCGTTCGACGCTGACGTTGTTCATGATACGGGCCAGCGCGCCGTCGATGTCGGGTCGCGGCCGACCCGTGACCTCCGAGACCTTGTCGGCCATCTGCGGGAGGATCTTCCCGAGGACGTCCTGCTTCTGGCGACGCTTCTGCATCGAGCGACGCTTGTTGAGGTAGGACTTCAGCTCGCGGGCGGCCTCCCGAATCGCGAGTTCGATCTCGTCTTCGATGGCCGGGATGTTCGCCAGCGCGTCCTTCGACTCGCTCGTGAAGGGCACGTTCGTCGAGGCGACGTGGACCATGAGGACCGCGGGACCGTTCGGCATCCCGCTGCCACCCGGCTGGTCCAGCCCGTAGTTGCGCCAGCCGATACGTTTCACGACGTCGGTGGTCGCACACGCGCCGCGCTGGTAGACCAGCGGGACGCGGTTGGCGAAGCGGAGCAGCTCGATGCTGCCCTCTGCCTTCAGGTCGCCGCCGTAGGCGATACCGGCCTCGACGATGAACGGGTCGCCGCCGTGGACCTCGGCGTCGCGGGTCGCCGCCGCGTAGAAGTCGGCGTCGAACTCCTTGCGGAGGCCAGCCTCGACGAGTTCGGCGGTGATGGGCGACAGACAGTTCGTCGGCGGCGCGAGGATGTCCGTCTCGCGCATCGCGTCGAGCAGTTGCGAGGAGACGTCGCGCTCGGCGGCGACGTCTTTTACCTTCGGCACGTCGTCCGGGACCGTCTGCATCCGGCTCCAGAAGGCCTCGACGATGTTCTCGCGGGCGGTGTCGCCGACGGTCGCGTCGTCGTACTCGATGGTCGCCTCGGCGGCGTCGGTGACGTAGGTCCGGAGCTGTGTGAACGTCGCGCGGTGGCGACGGTCCTCCGCCGTCCCGAACTTCCGGGCGAGGCGTTCGGCGAGTGCCTGCACCGTCGCGTCATCCTTTCGCGTGCTGGTCGCCTCGTCGACGAGCGCGTAGACGTCGCCGGTGAGCCGGTCGACGTCGCCCCCCTCGTCGTAGCCCGCGAGGACGTTCCACGCGGCCGCGACGGCCTTCTCCCGAACCGTCGACCCGAACGTCTTCCCGAACTCCTCGGCGGCCGCATCGGCCGCGTTGTCGACGATCTGCGTCAGTTCGTGGTGGGTCGTCC
Source organism: Halogranum gelatinilyticum (assembly GCF_900103715.1). Lineage (NCBI taxonomy): Archaea > Methanobacteriati > Methanobacteriota > Halobacteria > Halobacteriales > Haloferacaceae > Halogranum > Halogranum gelatinilyticum. Next base: position 262,932 of record NZ_FNHL01000003.1, read on the forward strand.
GCTCTCGACCCTGGAGGGTGTCGACGACCGTCTCGGCGAAGGAGTCGGTCGCGTCCGCGCCCTTGCCGGAGACAGCGTCGACGAGGGCGGTCCGGAGGTCGGCGTCCTCGTGTTTCTCGGGTGCCGACCAGCCCATCTCGCGGCCGAAGTGGCGGTCACGGAAGTTGTCGACGACCTTGTCGGCCGTCTTCTTTCCTACTCTGGTAAACTCCTCCTGCAGGAAGCCCGAGACGGAGTACGACTCGGTCGCCTGCAACATCTTGATGAGCGTCCCGAGTTCGACGCCGTGGGGGTGCGGGCGGATCTCCTCGGTCTCGGCCGGGAGCTGGTCCGTCGCCCGCTCGAACTTCATCGGTTCGTCGAGGCCCGGTTCCCGGAGTTCGAGGCGGGCGTGCGGGTTGACGACGGCGGTGTGTTTGATGTAGTCGTGGAGCTGCTGGCGAGCGCGCATGTTCGCCTCCATCTCCAGCTCGATGCGGGTGCCGTGCGGGCGGTCCCACGACGTCTCGCTGTCGGCCTTGATCTCGGGCTCGTTGGAGTCGGTGTCGATGATGAGCTCGAAGTACTGTGCGGAGGCCGAGCCCTGTGTCCGACTGGTAATCTTGGCGGCTTTCCCACTGGTGAGTTGCGAGTAGAGGACGGCAGCCGAGATACCGATACCCTGCTGCCCGCGGGACTGCTCGCGGGCGTGGAAGCGAGAGCCGTAGAGGAGCTTCCCGAACACTTTCGGGAGTTGGGCCTTGGTGATGCCCGGCCCGTTGTCCTCGACGATGAGTTTGTAGTAGTCACCGGCCTCGGCGATTTCGACGTAGATGTCGGGGGCGAGTCCGGCTTCCTCCGTCGCGTCGAGCGCGTTGTCGACCGCCTCTTTCACGGCGGTTACAAGCCCTCGGGCCCCGGAGTCGAACCCGAGCATATGCTTGTTCTTCTCGAAGAACTCGGCGATGGAGATCTCCCGCTGGTTTTGCGCCAGCTCGTCGGCGATCCCCGAGTCCTCGCCGAGTGTCGACTGGAACGAGGTCATTCGTTGGAACCTTACCCGACGGACCCATAAAACCTCTCCGTCAGTGCGGTGAAAGTGTAACCACGAGACTGCGCCGTCATTGAGAGTCGTTGACGCGGTGAATCCGTCAGATGGAGTCCGGCTGGGAACCACTACATATCGTCCAACGCGCGCACCCGCGTGCGAGGGTTTAAGGTGGGGACTGCCATAGGTGAATCCAAGTTCTATGTCACACGATCCAGAGTACAGCGCCGGGCAGATTCAGGTCTTAGAGGGCCTGGAAGCTGTTCGAAAGCGTCCGGCGATGTACATCGGTTCTACGGACGCCCGTGGTCTCCACCATCTCGTCTACGAGGTCGTCGACAACTCCATCGACGAGGCACTCGCGGGCTACTGCGACAACATCGACGTGACCATCCACGAGGACAACTCCATCTCCGTCGAGGACGACGGGCGGGGCATCCCCGTGGACACCCACGAGCAGTACGACCGCCCGGCCGTCGAGGTCATCATGACTGTCCTCCACGCGGGCGGGAAGTTCGACAACAAGTCCTACCAGGTCTCTGGCGGGCTGCACGGCGTCGGGGTGAGCGTCGTCAACGCACTCTCCCACTGGCTCGAGGTCGAGATCAAACGCGACGGTGCGGTCTGGAAGCACCGCTTCGACCACGGCGAACCCGAGGCAGACGCCTTCGAGCGGGTCCGCGATATGCGGTCCGACGAGGAGACGGGCACGAAGATCCGCTTCTGGCCCGACGCGGACATCTTCGAGGTCGAAGAGTACAACTACTCCACGCTCGCCAACCGGCTTCGCGAGCTCGCGTTCCTCAACTCCGGCGTCGAGATCACGCTCACCGACCAGCGTGAGACCGACGACGACGGCGAGTTCGTCACCGAGGTCTTCCGCTACGACGGCGGCATCAAGGAGTTCGTCGAGTATCTCAACGAGACGAAGACGCCGCTGCACGACGACGTGGTCTACTTCGAAGACGAGGAAGACGACATCCAAGTCGAGGTCGCCATGCAGGCGACCGACGAACTGCAAGGCTCGATTCACGCCTTCGCCAACAACATCAACACCCGCGAGGGTGGCTCGCATCTGACCGGGTTCAAGACGGCACTTACCCGCGTCGTCAACGACTACGCCACCTCCAACGATATGCTGACGGACCTCGACAACAACCTCAAGGGCGAGGACGTCCGCGAGGGGCTGACGGCCGTCATCTCGGTCAAACATCCCGACCCGCAGTTCGAGGGGCAGACCAAGACCAAGCTGGGTAACTCCGAGGTCCGCGGTATCACCGAGAGTGCCGTCCACGCGGGGCTGAAGACCTACTTCGAGGAGAACCCCGGGACCGCACAGTCCATCATCATGAAGGCCGTCGAGGCCGCGAAGGCCCGACAAGCGGCGAAGAAGGCCGAGGAACTCACCCGGCGCAAGTCGGCACTGGAGTCCTCGTCGCTGCCGGGCAAGCTCGCCGACTGTCAGACCCGCGACCCCGAGGAGGCCGAACTGTTCGTCGTCGAGGGTGACTCCGCCGGCGGGTCGGCCAAACAGGGCCGCGACCGGAAGAACCAGGCAATCCTCCCGCTCCGCGGGAAGATTCTCAACGTCGAGAAACACCGGCTGGACCGCGTCTTGGAGAACAACGAGGTCCGGGCACTCATCACCGCCATCGGTGCCGGTATCGGCGAGGAGTTCGACGTCGAGAAGGCGCGGTACAACAAGATCATCCTGATGACGGACGCCGACGTCGACGGCGCGCACATCCGGACGCTCTTGCTCACGCTGCTCTACCGCCACATGAAGCCGCTCGTCGAGGCGGGCTACGTCTACGCAGCCCAGCCGCCGCTCTACCGTATCCGCTACCGCGGGGAGACCTACGACGCGATGACCGAGGCGGAGCGCGACCGCATCGTCGAGGAGAAATGTAACGGCAACCCGACGCAGGTCCAGCGGTTCAAGGGACTGGGCGAGATGAACCCCGACCAGCTGTGGGAGACCACGATGGACCCCGAGAACCGCATCCTCAAGCAGATCAACATCGAGGACGCCGCGGCCGCAGACCGGATGTTCAACATCCTGATGGGCGACGCCGTCGAACCGCGCAAGCAGTTCATCAAGGAACACGCGACGGACGCCGAGTGGGTCGACATCTGAATGACGGGTCATCATCTCAGCACCGACGACGGTAGCACAGGCTGTGGACACCGGACGGAGAGACGATGAGTTCAGAGATACCGAACCCAGACGACAACGACGTACAGGCAGCACAGGTGATGTCTGCTCGCATCGAAGACGAGATGGAGCAGTCGTATATCGACTACGCGATGAGCGTCATCGCCGGACGCGCCCTTCCGGACGTCCGCGACGGTCTCAAGCCCGTCCACCGGCGCATCCTCTACGCGATGCACGAAGCGGGTGTCACGTCCCGCTCGTCGCACCGGAAGTCCTCCTCCATCGTCGGCGAGACGATGGGTGACTTCCACCCGCACGGCGACTCCGCAATCTACGACGCGCTGGCGCGGATGGCACAGGACTTCTCGATGCGCGTCCCGCTCGTGGACGGGCAGGGGAACTTCGGCTCCGTCGACGGCGACCCGCCGGCCGCCATGCGGTATACGGAGGCCCGGATGTCGCCCATCGCCGAGGAACTCCTGGCCGACATCGAGAAGGACACCGTCGACTTCCAGTCCAACTACGACGACCGCCTGACGGAACCCGAGGTGCTGCCCTCGGCGTTCCCGAACCTGCTCGTCAACGGCTCGTCGGGTATCGCGGTTGGGATGTCGACGAACATCCCGCCGCACAACCTCGGCGAGATCGTCGACGCGACGATCCACCTCATCGACAATCCCGAGTGCACCATCGAGGAGTTGATGGATCACGTCAAGGGACCGGACTTCCCGACGGCCGCCAACATCGTCGGCCGCAACGCCATCCACCAGGCGTACAAGACCGGCCGTGGCCGTATCCGCGTCCGCGCCGAGATCGACGTCGAGCAGGACGCGAAGGGCAACGACGAACGCATCGTCGTCACCGAACTCCCCTACCAGGAGAACAAGGCGCGGCTCATCGAGCGTATCGCGGACGACGTCAACGACGGCAAGATCGAGGGCATCCGCGACCTCCGCGACGAGTCCGACCGCGACGGCATCCGCGTCGTCGTCGAACTCAAGCGCGGCGCGAGCGCTGAGATCGTCAAGAACCAGCTGCTCGACAACCATCTCGAATCCACCTTCGGCGTCATCAACCTCGCGCTCGTCGACGGCCAGCCGAAGGTGCTCGACCTCAAAGAGACGCTGCAGGAGTATCTGAAGCACCGCCGCGAAGTCGTCCGCCGACGCTCCGAGTACGACCTCGGCGAGGCCGAAGACCGCGCACACATCCTCGAAGGCCGGCTGACGGCACTCGAAAACGCCGACGACGTGGTCGAACTCATCCGTGACTCCGAGAGCCGCGACGACGCGAAGGAGGCACTCATGGAGGCCTACGGCTTCTCGGAGGCGCAGGTCGACCACATCGTCTCGATGCAGCTCGGGTCGCTGACCTCGATGGAGGCCGAAGCCATCGAAGAGGAGTACGAGGACGTCCAGGCCACCATCGAGCGGCTGAACGAGATCCTCGACGACGAGTCCGAACTGCTCGGCGTCATCAAGGACGAACTCCGCGACATCAAAGACGAGTACGCCGACGAGCGGCGGACGAGCATCATCGAGGACACCGGCTCCATCACCCGCGAGGAGCTCATCCCGCAGGAGGACGTCGTCGTCGTCGTCACCGAGGACGACTACATCAAGCGGATGCCGGCGACCACCTTCCGCGCACAGAACCGCGGCGGGAAGGGGATCATCGGCACGGACCTCAAAGAGGACGACCAGGTGTCGTCGGTGTTCTTCGCGAACACCCACGACTACCTCCTCTGCTTTACGAACCACGGGCAGGTCTACCAGCTGAAGACCTACGAGATCCCCGAGATGTCGCGGACAGCCCGCGGCAAGTCGGCCGTCAACGTCATCGACCTCGACCAGGGCGAGGAGATCGAAGCCGTCGTCAACACCGACGAGATGGACGAAGACGAGTTCTTCACGATGGTCACCCGCGACGGCTACATCAAGCGGACCGCCGTCGACGACTTCTCGAACATCCTCTCGACGGGGATTCGGGCCATCCGCCTCGAAGACGACGACGCGCTCGTCGACGTCGAGGTTACCGACAACACCCGCGACATCATCATCGCCACCACCGAGGGCATGAGCATCCGCTTCGACGAGGACGAAGTCCGCGCCATGGGCCGGACGGCCCGAGGTGTCCGCGGCATCCAGCTCACCGGCGACGACAAGGTCGCCGGCGTCGCCGCCGTCGAAGAGGACCGACACGAGTGGCTCCTCACCGTCACCAAGAACGGCTACGGCAAGCGGACGGACATCGGCAACTACCGCACCCAGTCGCGCAACGGCAAGGGTCTCATCGACATCAAGACGACCAAGCGCAACGGGCCGACCTGCGCCATCGAGACGGTCGCCCCCGGCGACCATCTCGTCGCGATGAGCGAGACCGGCCAGATCATGCGCACTCGCGTCGACGAGATCTCGACTGTCGGCCGCAACACGATGGGCGTCATCGTGATGGATCTCGACGACGGCGACCACGTCGCCGCCGTCGACGTGGTTCCGGCCGCACGGGCCAGTGCAGAGAGCGAAAAAGACGTGGAGACGGACGACGCAGAAGAACCGGCCGCCGAAGCGGAGTAACTCCCCGGACCGCCCACTTCCACGACTGATTTTTTCGGCCGGTTACTGCCCGAGTACCGGTGCTTTCAACGCCGCGACCTCCGAGAGGATCGCCTCGACGTTGTCGTCGTCGACGCCGTTCGCCCGCAGTGCTGCCTCAAGATGTTCCGCGACGGCCGCGAAGTCCGACTCGGAGATGTCGAGATGCTCGTGAGCTTCGCGCATATCGTCGCCGGTGTAGTCGACCGGGCCGCCAGCGACCGCACTGATGAACTGGACCTGGTGGGCGCGGAGTTCGGCCATGTCCTGGTCGTCGAAGAAGTGGACGAGCTGGTCGTCCGAGAGAACTCGGTCGTAGAAGTCGTCGACGACAGCTTCGACTGCCGCTTGCCCGCCGATTTCGTTGTAGACTGTCTGTGACATCGGTGTGGATGTGGGTCTGTCTGCGACTTCCATAGGAGCTATCCCTCAGTCCTGTGGGTTTATTTAAGCAGCAGTATTTAAAATAATAATTTGTGAACGTCACGTCTCGACGAGCTGGTCGAGCAGTTTCCGCTGGGCGACGGCGAGATGTTGGCCGAAGGTCGCAGCCGAGATGCCGAGTTCGTCGGCGACGTCGGCGGCACTGGTCTCTCGCGGCCGCTCGAAGTAGCCCCGGTCGTGGGCTGTCTGGAGTGCCTCGTACTGGCGGTCGGTGAACGCGCTGCGGTCGACGACGACCAGCGTCTCTCCGTCCTCGGCCGTCGAGCGGGTCAGCCGACGGACACGCACGGAGCCACAGCAGTCCCGAAGGTCGGCCACGACAGTCCGGAGTGCTGCAACGTCCGCGACGATGAAGGTGAGCACGACAGTTCCGTCCTCGGCACGGACGTTACGTACCGGACAGCCGTGGTCCGGGAGTCGGCCGCAGGGGCAGTCTGTGTCGCTCGCAAAGCGGTAGACGGTGGAGTCGGTGTCCGAGAGGACCGCCTCCGCGCTGTCGCCGACGTCGGCGTCGCTGTCGGCGGTGAACTCGCCGACGACGCGCTCGCCGTCACCGGTCTGACGGCGGCTGGTGGTGACCGACGCCACGTCGGCGCGCTCGCTCACCGTGGCCGCGGGACAGCCGTCGACGTCGCTAACTTCGAGTTCCACGTGGATGCCGTCAGCCGTGGCCATGGTCGGAGTCAGTGGCTCGACGAGGAAAAGGTCTCGAAACGGGCGACCGATGCGACGGGGGCGAACGCCTCAGAGGATGCGCTTGCCGAGCGCGCTCGCGGCGAGTTCCGTCGCGAGTTCTGCGGTTTCGTTGTGCTGGTCGAGGATGGGGTTGACTTCGACGACTTCGAGTGAGCGAAGCACGCCCGCCGAGGCGACCTGTTCCAGCGCGGAGTGGGCCTCGCGGTACGAGGCTCCGCCGCGGACGGGCGTCCCGACGCCGGGTGCTTCCTTGGGGTCGAGCCAGTCGAGGTCGAGGCTGACGTGGACGCCGTCGGTGCCGTCACTGGCGACGGCGAGTGCGTCGTCGACGACTTCGGTCATGCCGCGCTCGTCGACGTCGGACATCGTGAAAGCCGTGACGTCGGAGGTGCGGATGGCCTCTTTCTCGGCGGCGTCGAGGTCGCGGAGACCGACGAGTGCGACGTTCTCTTCCTTCAGGCCGCGGGCGTTGGCCCAGCCGACGCCCTCGAAGTCGCCGATGCCGAGGGCGGCCGCGAGCGGCATCCCGTGGACGTTGCCGGAGGGCGAGGTGGTCGGGGTGTTGAAGTCGCCGTGGGCGTCGAACCAAATGACACCGATTTCGGCGTCTCTGGCCGAGCCAGCCATCGACCCGATGGCGATAGAGTGGTCGCCGCCGAGGACGACGGGCGTGGTGTCGTCGGCGAGCGTCGCGGCGACCTCGTCGGCGATGCGCGTCGAGACTTCTTCGACCTCCTCGATGAACTTCGCGTTGGCGAGACCGGACGCCGGTTCGGGGTCGCGTTCGTCCGCGAGGGGGACCGGAAGGTCGCCAGCGTCCTCGACGGTGATACCGGCACTCTCCAGTTGCTTTGCGAGGCCGGCGTAGCGAATCGCGGAGGGACCCATGTCGACGCCGCGTCGGTTCGCGCCGTAGTCGGTCGGTGCGCCGATGATGCGGGCTGGTCGCGTCATTGTCGTACGTCCTGCCGGGCGACACTTAGCGGGTGTGGTTGTCGCTCAGTCCAGATACGGCTCGCAGACCAGCTCGACACCTTCCTCGAAGCTAATCTGCGGCTCCCAGCCCGTGTCGGCCTTCATCTTCGAAACGTCGGCCATCGTGTCGTGGACGTAGATGTCGAAGGGGTTCTCGACGTAGACGGGTTCGACGTCGGTGCCGAGGACGTCGTTGATCATCGCGACCATCGTGTTGAAGTCGTAGCTCTCGCCCGTGCCGAGGTTGTAGATACCCTGGAGTTCGTGGTCGGCCGCGAGTTCGAGCCCGCGGACGATGTCGTCGACGTGGGTGAAGTCCCGCGTCTGCGAGCCATCGCCGAACAGTTCGGGCGACTCGCCCTCCGCGATCTGGTGGGCGAACTGGGCGATGGTGTTGGCGAACTCGCCTTTGTGCTCCTCGTTGCCGCCGAAGCCCTGGTAGACGGAGAAGAACCGCATCCCGGCGAGCGTCATGCCGTAGTGGTTGTGGAAGTACTCGGCGTAGCGCTCGCGGGCGAGTTTGGAGGCCTCGTAGCCCGTCCGAGCCTCGACAGCCATGTCTTCGGGGGAGGGTTCGGTTCGGTCGCCGTAGATAGAGGAGGTGGAGGCGTAGACGACGGTGTCGCAGCCGTCCTGTCGGGCCTGGTCGACCGTGTTGACGAAGCCCTCGACGTTGACGCGGGCACCCTGCGTGGGGTCCTCCTCGTGCATCTTGTAGGAGGAGAGTGCCGCGAGATGGAACACGACGTCGACGCCGGTCGGGAGGTCGTCGTCGAGGACGCTCGCGTCTACGAACTCCACGTCGTCGTCGAGGTTGTCGGGCGTCCCGAGATAGAGGTCGTCGAGGGCGATCACGTCGTTGTCGGCCGCGAGATGGTTCGCGAGGTTCGAACCGATGAAACCGGCACCGCCGGTGACGAGGACACGCTTCCCGTTCATGGATGTACGCGCAGTGGCGAGGGTCAAAGCGTTGTTGCTCTCGCGGAAGCGACGGACCGGAAGGTTCTCGGCGGCGAACTGTTCGTTTGTCGCGCTCAGAATCTTTTCTTTACTGATGCTTCTCTTCAGATTCGGTGACGGCTCGAGTATCCATCGGGTTTAAGCACATCAATCACGAACATGGCCATATGTCATCAATCGAACTCACGCCGAGCCAGCAACAGATACTCACGGCCCTGATTAACCTCTACCGCGAGTCCGAGTCCGCCGTCAAGGGTGAGGACATCGCAGAAGAGGTAGACCGCAACCCCGGCACCATCCGCAACCAGATGCAGAGTCTGAAAGCACTCCAGCTCGTCGAGGGCGTCCCGGGCCCGAAAGGTGGCTACAAGCCGACCGCCAACGCCTACGAGGCACTCGATATCCAGGAGATGGACGAGCCCGCCGCCGTCCCGCTGTTCCACGAGGGCGAGCGTGTCGAGAAGGTCAACGTCGAGGGCATCGACCTCTCCAGCGTCCACCACCCCGAGAAGTGCCGCGCCGAGATCCACGTGCAGGGGTCGGTCCGTGACTTCCACGAGGGCGACGCCGTCACCGTCGGCCCGACGCCGCTGTCGAAGCTCGTCATCGAGGGCAAACTCGACGGGAAGGACGACACCAGCAACGTGCTCATCCTGGTCATCGAGAGCATGATCGCTCCCTCCGAAGAGCCCGCACACTAACCGCTGCTCCGGTCTCCGTTTTTCTCTTCTGCACTCACAGCGAAGATAGCGCTGTATCGGGTGCAAAAAATAGATTTTCTGACAACAGTTAAGAGAGTCCACGAGAGAGGAGTATCAACTGAAATGACGGAAGGAGAGAGTGGGATTGTCGCGCGTCCGTGGCGGTGCCGAGCCGCGGCTTCGGACCGATCCATCCGGGAGGGGAGATGAGCGGTCGACTCCCCCGCGTGGGTCGGTTACTGGCTATTTGCCTCGTGTTATCGTTACTCATTGGGCAGGTTTCGGCCGTTCCAGTCGTCCGCGATGTCGTCGAAATCCCAGGTGTGAGTACCGCTCACACCAACCCCGGAGCGGAAGCGTCATCGGTCGGAACCGTACAGAGCGATGCGGAACGTGGCACGAGTTCGACAGGTCCTTCGGACGACGAGGGCGCGAGAGGAAACGGCAAGCAGACGGGTGGTCAACAGAACGACAACGCCGCCAACGACAAGCAGAACGGCGGTGCCGACGAGAAGCAGGGGAACACCCCTTCCAACAGTAAGCAGAACAGCGGTGCCGACGACAAGCAAGGGAACACCCCTTCCAACAGCAAGCAGATCGACAACGCCGCCAACGACAAGCAGATTGCTAACGCTGCCGATAGCAAGCAGAACGGTGGTGCCGACGGTAATCAGAACAGTGCTGCCAACGGGAATCAGGACGACAACGCTGCCGACAGCCGGAACGACAACACTGCCGATAGCCAGCAAAATGATGCTGGCAACGGTAATCAGGGCAACAACGCTGCCGACAGCAACCGGAACGACAACGCTGCCGACGGCAACCAGAACGACAACGCCGCCGACAACCGGAACGAGAGTGCCCGAGGAAACGGCCGTGGTTCGGCAAACGAGTCCAAGCGTGGCGTCGCTGCGGACAGGCGTTCCGAGACGGCCCGTGACCGTTCGACCGTCGTCGCGACGCGAGGGAAGTCGGTCGGACGGCCGACGCAGGTCGACTTCCGCGTCGACAATGCGACTGCCGGAACGGGAGTCACGCTGGACCTGCGAGACGTGCAGCGCGGTCCGGCGGACGAGTCCCGAGCGTGGGACGACGTCGAACCCGGCGTCAGCGTCGACCGGTTGAACGTGACGGTCACTCGCGACGGCGGATTCACGATGAACGTCACCGCGACGGACGACCGACTCGACGACGCACCCGCGTTCGACTCCGGCGACGGTGCCGAAGCGGCGGGATACGTCCGGGTCAACCACTCGGTGCCGGACGCCGACATCGAGCGCGTCGAGTTTACCTTCAGACTGGAGCGCGCCAAGTTGGCCGCACTGGACGCTCGCCCCGAGGCCATCGCGCTCTACCGCTACCACGACGGGGAGTGGACGGAGCTGGCGACGCGTCTCGAAGACGAGACCGCGAGCGAGTACGTCTTCGTCGCCGTCTCGCCGGGGCTTTCGGACTTCACGACGGGCGTCAAGCGGCCGAAGTTCGAGATGGACCGCCCGTCGGTCAGCACGACCGACGCGGCCGCCGGCGACACCGTCGGCGTCGACGTCCTGATTCACAACGTCGGCGGTGCCGACGGGCCGTTCCACGCGAAACTCGTGTCGAACGGTGCCGTCGTCGACGAGCGCGTCGTCACGGTCGCAGCCGACGGGAGCCGGAGCGTCCGGTTCGCCCGGACGCTCGACCGCACGGGCGAGTACGAACTCCACGTCAACGACGTCTTGGCCGGAACCGTCTCGGTCGACGCGGCGAGCGGCCGTGCGGTGACCGGGGAGACGACGCAAGCGGCGGGAGAACGAGAGACGGGAGCGGCGGAGACGGACGGACCGGGAATCACGGAGACCGCAGCACCGGGAGTCGGGTTCGGTCTCGGTGCGGTGGCCGTCCTCGGAACGCTATTGGCCATCAGGGTGAAGCGGCGATGAACAGGCAGACGGTCTCTGTGGTATCGTGACTGACTGTCACACATCTCTCTCAAGTCAACGATGAAGCTCCGCGCCAGACTCCTCCTCGTGTTGGTACTCGCCGCAGCCCTGCTCGGCGGGAGCGTCTACGGAGGCGTCGAACTGTACAAAGGACAACTGGTCGAGCAGGAGCGCGCCGACGTCGAAGACGTCGCCAGCCTGACGGCACACCAGATCGACGGCGTCGTCGCCGAGAAGGCCGACACCCTCGGATACATGGCGTCGAAACCGGAGGCCCGCGAGTTCGACGAGGCGGGAAGCTTCCTGCGGGCGTTTCTCGAGACGTCGCGCTTCTTTGCGGTCCAGCTCGTCGACGCCAACGGCACGGTGCGTCAGTTCCACGGTGACGTGACCGAGACGCAGCGTCGGGCGGTCATCGGCAGCAACGTCGCCGACGAAGCCCACATCCGTGCCGCGCTCGACGGCGAACTCTACATCGCGCAGCCGCAGCGAGCCGACGGCTCGGAGCGCGCGGTCGTCGTGATGAGCGCGCCGGTCTACAACCGGTCGACGGTCGTCGGTGCTCTCTCCGCCGGGATATACGCCGACACGTCAACGCTTTTCGGGCCGGTCGAAGCGACCGGCGACGAGTCGCAGGCTGTCGTCGTCAGCAGCGACGAGATGGTCCTCCACGAGCGGACACAGACCTTCGACGAAGAGCTGTCCGCGTCGGCGACGGTCCCCTCGACAGGCTGGCAGGTGACCGTCGTCCGCGACGTGACGGCGACGAACCAGCTCGTCAACGACCTCCAGACGTTTCAGGGAATCAGCATCGCACTCGTGCTGTTTCTCGTCGCCGCCTTCGGCCGCTGGGAGTACCAGACGACCCTGAACCAGACCGAAGCACTCCTCGACGGATTCGAGCGCGTCCGAGACGGCGACTTCGAGTCGAGGGTGTCGTTGACTGCGAGCGACGAGTGGCGTGAGATAAGCGAAGGGTTCAACGAACTCGTCGAGGCCATCGCGAGCCACGAAGCGGAGTTGGAGGAGCGTCGCCAGCGACTCGAAGTCCTCAACCGGGTCCTCCGGCACAACGTCCGAAACAGCACGTCGGTCATCCTCGGCTACGCGGAGTTGAGCAGAGACTCCAGTGCGGACGGCACACAACAGCTGTCGACCATCGAAACCCACGCGAAACGGCTGTTGCGCCTGAGTGAGACCGCCCGCCGACTGCAAGGCGTCATCGACAGCGACGAATCAATGACCGAACGCATCGACGTCGCCGCGGCCGTCGAGGAACTCGTCGACGAGCTGCGGACGGCGCACCCGGACGCGACCGTCACTGCCTCGGTCGAGCGGACGGCCGACGCGCTGGCCAACCCACAGCTCGAACTCGCCATCGACGAACTCTGTCGGAACGCACTGCAACACAACCGCAACGCGGACCGCCGGGTCGACATCGACGTCCGAACGACGACGGCCGACGGCGAGGAGGTCGTCGAAGTCACCGTGTCGGACAACGGTCCGGGCATCCCGACAGACCAGCGGGCGGTGTTGGAGAGCGGCCGCGAGACGCCGTTAGAACACGGAGAGGGACTCGGGCTGTGGCTCGTCTACTGGACGGCCAAACGCTCCGGCGGCGACCTCCACTTCGCCGAGGACGACGACGACGGTGCCGTCGTCACGCTCGTCGTCCCACGAGCGGGGCCGGACGACACTGGAGAGTCGCCGAGAGCTGAAGAGTCCGTAGCGAAGTAACACCGGGATCGGCGGTGACGGAACGACGGTGCGACCTGTTTTGAGATGGCAGAGGGCAAGGAGCGTCCGGAGTCGTAGACAACAACGAGAGAGATCGAGAAGCTGAGAGACGGAGAACCGCGAGAGATGAATAACCGCGAGAGACAGAGAACCGCGAGAGAAACCGAAGTCGAGAGATGGAGCGTTAGCGTCGTCGCGTTACATATCCTCCCACGCGTCGAAGGCGCGCTTGACGGAGGAGACGTCGGCGATCCAGCGCGTCGCGATCCCCTTCTTCAGGAGCTTCGCGGCCGGGCCGCCGAAGGTGTTGATCGGGACGCCCTGGACGTCGTGGGCGACGGCCTTGTCACCGACGGAGACGACGGTCCCCTTGTCCTTGTGGGTCCAGGTCTTCAGCGGGCCGCCGCGGACGGCGCGCGCGAGGTTCTCGCCAGCGACGTCTGCTGCCTGCCAGGCCGCCTGGGCGGTCGGCGGCGCGATGTTGTCGTCGCCCTGGTCGACGAGCGCGGAGTCGCCGATGGCGAAGACGCGGTCGTCGGAGGTCCCGAAGTCCTGGTCGGCGAAGATGCGGTTCGAACGCTCGTCCTTGTCGACCTCGGCGTCGGCGACTTCTTCCTGGCCCGTGATACCGCCGGTCCAGACGAGGACGTCGTAGTCGAGTTCTTCGGGGTCTTCGTCCTCGCCGCCGCCGAGGAAGATGGTCTCCTCGTCGACCTTCGAGATGAAGTCGCCCGTGAGGATGTCGACGTCGGCCTCCTGAAGCCGCTTGCGGAGCGCGCCCTGGACCTCGGGATCCTGGCCGGGGAAGATCTCGTCGAGCCCTTCGACGATCTTGATGTCGACCGGTGCGCGGTGGGTGTCGCGGAACTCCGCGATCTCGCCAGCGCACTGGATACCCGAGAGACCGGCACCGCCGACGACGACCTGTGCGGGTTCGCTGCGGGAGCCAGCCTCGGCGGCCTCCTTGACCTGCTGGTGGATCTCGCGAGCGTCGTCGAGACCCTTGAGGGTGAGCGAATACTCTTCGAGGCCCTCGATGCCGTAGAAGGCCGTCGCGCTGCCGAGCGCGACGAGCAGGTAGTCGTACTCGACGGAGCTGTCGTCGGAGAGTTCGACGACGCGCTCGTCGGTGTCGACGTTGGCGACGTGGCCCTTGACGAAGTCCGTCGAGGGCGACTTGATCTCGTCGACCGGAATCGAGATCTTCTCTTCGACGGCCGGGTTGCGGACGACACGGTGGACCTCGTGGAGGACGAGATGGTAGTCCTCCTCGGAGATCCACGTCAGTTCGGCCTCACCGTCGGCGATCTCTTTCTCGAACGATTTCACGGCACCGGCACCGGCGTAGCCCGCGCCGAGAACGACGACCTGCGTAGTCATAGACGGACCTGCGAAGCCCTCGGATAAATGGGCTTTGGAACGGGCTTACACGTCCGCGGCAGATGTTGCCGTACACGGCCGAGAACGGCGGTTCGGTGTGTGGACTGTTGCCGTGGTTTGGTGGGTTGTTGCCGTGAGATGGGTGGGCTGTTGTCGCGATTCGAATCGAGATTCCTCGGGGGCGACGTCTCCGGCGACGGCGACTACTCCAGCGACAGCCCGGCGTGCCAGTGGTCGACGCCCGCCTCTTCTTTGACCGCGTCCATCTTCGCGAGGAGCTTCACGGCGAGGCTGGCCGTCTCGGCGGACTTCGTCTCGCCTTCGGTCCGGAACTCGCCGGTGACGCGGTTGGCGTAGACCGAGCAGACCGCACCGGCGCGGAGACCGTAGACGTTGGCGATGGTGAGGAGCGCGGAGGCCTCCATCTCGATGTTCTTGACGTTCGCGTCCTGCAGTTCCTTCACGAGGTCTTCGCTGCCGAGCGCGCGGAAGCCCTCGAAGCCGGGGCGGCCCTGGCCGGTGTAGAAGGAGTCGGCACTCATTGTCAGGCCGACGTGGTAGTCGTGGCCGAGGCGCTCGGCGGCGGCGACGAGTGCGGAGACGACCTCCTTGTCGGCGACGGCGGGGTACTCCTCGCGGACGTATTCCTTGCTCGTCCCCTCCTGGCGCACGCCGCCGGAGGTGATGACGAGGTCGCCGACGTCCATCTCGGGCTGGAGCGCGCCGCAGGAGCCGACGCGGATGAAGGTGTCCGCGCCGACGCGGGCGAGTTCTTCGAGCGCGATGGCGGCAGAGGGACTGCCGATACCCGTCGACGTGACGGAGATGGGCGTCCCCTCGTAGGTCCCCGTCGCCGTGCGGTACTCACGGTGGTAGGCGACCTCTTCGTGGTCGTCCCAGAAGGGGGTGATCTTGTCCAGTCGCTCGGGGTTGCCGGGGAGGAGGACGGCGTTGGCGACGTCGCCTTCTTCGAGTTCGACGTGGTACTGGAAGCCCTGGTTCGGGTCTTCGCTTGCGTCTGTGTCCTTGACCATGATACAGAAGTGACGAAAGACGGTGTGAAAGCGTTTGTCCATCGGTTTGCGTCGTGTTTCGGCGGGGACAGGTCGGCGCGGACTGGCGTGGGGAACGCCCAGTTCAGTTTTGCCGGTTTACGCGCACGTGCGCGCACACGCGCGAAGCCCTCAAGTCCGTCCAACCCTGAGACTCGTTTGAGGTCACCATGACACCCACAGACCCGTCGGTACCCGAAGAGGCGGTACAGGGCGTCGATACCGAGAACGTCGAGTACGAGGAGGTCACCGTCCCGGTACTCGTCGTCGGTGCGGGTGCCGCCGGGGCACGGACGGCCATCTCGCTCAAACAGGCGGGCGTCGAGCCGCTCGTCATCGGCAAGCGCGACCACGGTGACGCACACACGACGTGGGCCGCAGGCGGCATCAACGCCGCACTCGGCTCTCTCGACGAGGAGGACGACTGGACGGTCCACGCCGCCGACACCTACGACGAGGGCCACTTCATCAACGACCCGGACGCGGTCGAACTCGTCGCGAAGGGTATGCCCGACCGCATCCGCGAACTCGACGAGTGGGGGATGCCCTTCGACCGCACCGAGGACGGGAAGATCAACCAACGCTACTTCGGCGCGCAGTCGTTCCGGCGGACCTGTTTCGTCGGCGACCGTACGGGCGAGGCCATCCTCGAAACGCTCGTCGCGAAGGCCCAGGAGTTGGAGATCCCGTACCGCGACAACGTGATGGTCACCCGGCTGCTCTCCGACGGCTCGCGCGTCTATGGCGCGGCGGGCTACGACATGGAGGACGGCCACTTCGTCGTCTTCACCGCCGAACACGTCGTGCTGGCGGCTGGCGGGTTCAGTGCCATCTACAACCGCCACTCCTCGCGCGACGACGAGAACAACGGCGACGGTCCCGCTCTGGCATACGAAGCCGGTGCAAGCCTGCTGGACACCGAGTTCGTCCAGTTCCACCCGACCGGAATGGTCCAAGACCCCGACTGGGAGGAGGAGTGGGGCGGCCGACTCGTCACCGAAGCCGTCCGCGGCGAGGGTGGACGGCTGTTCAACAGTGAGGGAGAACGGTTCATGGAACGCTACTCGCCCGACCAGATGGAACTCGACGCCCGCGACGTCGTCGCCCGTGCAATCGCCCAGGAGGTCCGCGAAGGGCGGGGGACCGAGAACGGCGGTGTCTACCTCGACATCTCCCACCGCGACCGCGACTTCATCGAGGAGCGACTGCCGCGGATGTACGAGCGGTTCCAGAGCCTTGGCGTCGATATGGCCGAAGAACCGGTTGAGGTCGCGCCGACGGCCCACTACACGATGGGCGGCGTCGACATTGACTTCAACACGGGCGAGACGGGTGTCGAGGGGCTGTACGCCGTCGGCGAGACGGTCGCCGGCGTCCACGGCGCGAACCGTCTCGGCGGCAACTCGCTGGCCGAGACGGTCGCCATCGGCAAGCTCGTCGGCGACCACGTCGCCAATCAGGTGACGGGTGAGACGCCCGAACTCCCCGGCGGGATGCGCGCGCTCGCCCAGCGGGAGTTCGCGGCACTGGAAGGGCTGGAGACCTCTGACGGCGACGTGACGCCGGAGGAACTCCACGAGGCCTTTGGCGAACTCATGTGGGAGCACGCGGGCATCCTGCGCGACGAGGAGAGCCTGAAAGCCGGGCTGGAGCGGCTACAGGACCTCCGCGAGCGGACCGCCGACCTCCGGGTCGACGGCGACCGGACGAGTCTCGCCTTCGAGTACGCGGTGGACCTCTCGTTCACCTTCACGGTCGGCGAAGCGATCCTTCGCGGCGCGCTCGAACGCGAGGAGTCCCGCGGCGCGCACTTCCGTGAGGACTTCACCGAGACAGACGAGACGTGGCGCAAAAACATCCTCGTCGACCGCGGAGACACGGGGATGGGACTCACGACGCGGGGCGTCGGCGAGCCGTCGCCGGAAGTCCAGGCGGCAATCGACGAGGGCCACGAACTGGACTACCACCACCTCGAATAATCTCTCTCCCCGCGTCGCACGAGCGACGCTCAGTTACTCCTGCTGTTCTTTCGCGGCTTCGAGCGTCCCGAGCGAGATGGTGTTCGGTAGCAGTTCGCCGAGGACGTACTCCGTCGTCTCCTCGTCGCCCTCGTCGCAGACGACGACGAGGTCCTCGTCGCAGAACTCCGCGAGCGTCTGGCGGCACATCCCGCAGGGGGTGACGCCGTCGCGGACGCCCGAGGAGACGGCGAGGCGGTCGAACTCGGTGTAGCCGTTCTTGACGGCCTCGGCGATGGCGACTTCCTCGGCGTGGAGGCTGTTCGAGTAGTTCGCGTTCTCGATGTTGCAGCCGACGAAGACGGTCCCGTCGCTGGCGCGGAGCGCCGCGCCGACGCGGTACTCCGAGTAGGGGACGTGGGCGTTTGCGAGGACGTCGCGGGCCTGCTGAATCAGGTCTTCTGGCATGGGAAATGCTACAGCGAGGGGGTGTTTATACGTCCCGGAGGCGGGAGACGACGGAGACGGCGGAGACGACAGAGACGGAGCGCGCGAACAGGACCGAGAGAGAAAGAGTCTATAGCACACGGTCCCGACCCGGAGACGTGAACGACGAACCCACCGGGCGACGCGTGCTCCTGACTGTCGCTGGTGTCGTAGTGGTGCTCGCCGGAATCATCGGCTTCTTCGTCGGCTCGAACAGTGCCGAGTCGTCGCCGACGTTCGAGGTGTTCGGGACGCTCGCGCTGCCGACGTCTCCGGCGTCGGTCGCGCTCTACGGGATGGTACTCGCGGGCGTCGTCATGGGCGGACTGTTCGCGGCCGTGCAGTTCGCCTCGCGCTACGACGACGTGTAGCGGAGAGAACGCGGTTCTTTTGCCCCTCCAGTACGGAGTGAGGATATGGCCACCTCCACGAGCGAGCGAGAGGCGTCCCCCGACCCGGCCGACCCGACCGAGGAGTCCTCGGGCCGGAACCGCAAACGCGCCGCCCTCGCCGTCGCGCCCTTCCTCGGTATCGGGCTCGCCGACGTCGCGTTGATTCTCGGCTGGGGGATGGACCCCCTCTGGGGCTTCGCGATTCTCCCGCCCATCCTCTTCTGTACGGTGCTGGCGTGGATCGTCTTCAGTACCGACTTCCTCGAAGACCGGACGTAAGCCGCGTAAGGCGTCTCACCAACGCAGGCGTCTCACCGCCCGGTGTCGTACTTGTAGGTCGCTTTCTCCGGGTCGATACCGAAATCTTCCGCCGACTCCTCGGGTTCGGGTTCTTCTGCGACTGGTTGGGCGTCTTTAAACGCCTCGCGAAGCCCCTCGGGCATCTCGAAGTCGTCGACAGCGATGTGCGTCGCGACGACCGTCTCGTCGAGCGACTCGCGTTTCTCTTCGTGGCGACGGGCGAGCGGTTCGGGGAGGTCGCTCGAATCGAGCGGCTCGAAGCCGAACTGGAGGAGATAGTTCGGCTGGTCGGTGATGCAGTAGACGTCGTCGAAGCCGTCGGCGGCGGCCTTCCCGAGCAAGCGTTCGACGACGTGCGCGCCGACGCCCTGCCCCCGCCAGTCGGCGAGGACGCCGATGCCGGTCAGCTCACAGGAGTCGCCGTCGTCGGCCTTGTGGAGCCGGATGCGGCCGAAGCCGACTCGGGTGTTCGTCTCCTCGTCGACCGCGATGACGTAGTCGCGCGACCGGAACGCCGCGTCGTCGAGTCCCATCGCCTCGATGTGGTCGAGCAGCCACACCTCGTCTCGGTTCTTGGCATCGCGGACGTACATGACTGACAGTAACAGCCACGTCGGCAAAAACCGTTTGCCGTCGTGGAGTCACGGGACCAACACGGACGATAGTGCGGAAAGCTACTTGTCACCGGCGTCGGAACCCTCAGATATGACCACGGTACCCGACATCGACGAGGTCGTCCACGAGCCGAGCCAGTCGTTCGTGGAGTCGACGAACGTCTGGGAGTTTATGCAGACGTACGGTATCGAGGACTACGACGAACTCATCGAACGGACCTGCCACGACGTCGAAGGCGTCGACGAGAGCGGCGTCGAATGGTTCTGGGACGAGCTCGTCGATTATCTCGGCATCGATTTCTACGAGGACTACGAGACCGTCCGCGACGACTCCGAGGGCCCACAGTTCTCCGAGTGGTATCCCGGCGGCCGCATCAACATCGCCCACAACACGCTCGACCGCCACGCAGCCGTCGATAGCGAGAAACGCAACACGGTCGCCTGCATCTGGGAGGGCGAAGACGGTACCGTCCGCGAGGTGACCTACCACGAACTGCATCGCCAGGCCAACAAGGTCGCGAACTACCTCGAATCGACGGGCATCGAGACGGGCGATACAGTGGGGCTGTATATGCCGATGGTCCCCGAAGTCATCTCTATCCTCTACGGCTGTTTCAAAGTCGGTGCCATCGCGGTGCCTATCTTCTCGGGCTTCGGTGTCGACGCCACAGCCACGAGAATCGAAGACTCAGAGTGTTCCGTCCTCTTCACTGGCGACGGTTTCCAGCGTCGTGGCGGCGAGATTCTGCTCAAGGGAGCCGCGGACGATGCCATCGACGAAGCGGGTCACGTCGAGCACACTGTGGTCTTCGACCGATTGGGTGCCAGCAACGACGGCAGCACCGTCGACGTGCCGTGGAACGCTGACCACGACGAGTGGTGGGCCGACGCTATCGAGACGCAGGACGACGCCTACGATACCAAGGAACTGCCTTCGGACCAGGAGTCGATGCTGCTGTACTCCTCAGGGACCACAGGAAAACCGAAAGGCATCGTCCACACCCACGCCGGCGTCCAGATGCAAACAGCGAAAGAAATCCACTTCGGCTTCGACCAGAAGCCCTCTGATAGGTTCTTCTGGGTTTCGGACATCGGCTGGATGATGGGACCGTGGACGCTGATTGGCAACCAAACGTTCGGCGGAACCATCTTCATGTACGAGGGCGCGCCCGACCACCCCGAACCCGACCGCTTCTGGGAGATGATCGACCGCCACAAGCTCACCACCTTCGGCATCTCGCCGACCGCTATCCGCGCACTCCGCAAGTACGACGACGAGTGGATCGAAAAGCACGACCTATCGTCGCTCAGACTGCTCGGCTCGACCGGCGAACCCTGGGACCCCGAATCCTGGCAGTGGTTCTACGAGAACGTCGGTGGCGGCGAAGCACCCATCATCAACATCTCCGGCGGCACCGAAATCTGCGGCTGCTTCCTCATGCCCATGCCGACTCAGCCGCTGAAACCCTGCTCGCTCGGTGGGCCGGGACTGGGGATGAACATCGACATCGTGAACTCCGAGGGCGAGTCCGTCGCCGACGACCACGAACGCGGCTTCCTCGTCGCCCGTGATTCGTGTCCCTCGATGACGAAGTCGCTCTGGGAGGGCGACGAGCGGTATCTGAACACTTACTGGTCGACCTGGGAGGACCTCTGGGACCACGGCGACTGGGCACAGAAGGACGAAGACGGCTTCTGGTTCCTGCACGGCCGCGCCGACGACGCGCTCAACGTCGCGGGCCGGAAGGTCGGTCCCGCCGAGGTCGAAGGCGCGCTCATCGAACACGAGTCCGTCAACCAGGCCGCCGCCGTCGGCGTCCCCGACGACACGACCGGAACGGCCGTCGTCGCCTACGTCGTGCTCGAAGACGGTGTCGCGGAGAGCGACGACCTCCGCGAGGAGTTGCGGGCACTCGTCGGCGAGGAGTTAGGAAAGCCGTTCCGCCCGCGTGAGGTGCTGTTCGTCGACGAGTTCCCGAAGACCCAGTCGGGGAAGATCATCCGCCGCGCCATCTCCTCGCTCTATCAGGGCGAAGACCTCGGCGACATGAGCAGCATCGAGAACCCCGAAGCGTTAGAAAAGATCGAGAACGCGAAGTAACTACCGCGCCTGCCACTCGCGGCGCAGCAGCCCGAAGTGAACGACGTCGACGTAGTCGCCGTCGACGAAGCGAGCCTCTCTGAACCGCCCTTCTTCGGTGAAGCCGAGTCCCCTCACGACATCCTGTGAGCCGTCGTTGAAGTCGAAGACCCGAGCGTGCAGGCCGCGGCAGTCGTGGGTCCGAAAGAGGTAGTCGACGAAGAGGCCGACAGCTTCGGACCCGTAGCCCTCGCCGTGGTACTCCGGGACCAGCCAGTAGACGAGTTCCGGCCGCGCCTGGTCGAGGCTCTTGACGGCGACCAGCCCGATAGACTCGTCGTCGGTCTCGACGACCAGCGAAACACCGTCGCCGCCTTCGAGCGTCTCCTCGATGAACGTCTCGCTCTGGTGGCTGTTGCTCGGCTGTGTGGAGCCGAGCGGGACGCGAATCTCCGGGTCGGTCGTCGAGCGTTGCATGAACTCGGCGTCGTCGCGTTCGACGGGACGGAGCGAGACGCGCTCGCTCGAAACGACAGTGGTGTCGGCCATGGCCGAGCGGACGACCGGGTTGGTGAAATAGCTCAGTGAGCTGTGCTATCAACGCACGTCCGACGCGGTGAGGACGTGGTCTTCGGGCGCGTCGGCGACGTCCGTCTCGGTCTCGTCAGTGTCGCCAACGACGGCGACGGTTCCTTGCGACCCGCAGTCGTCATCGTCCGGGAAGACGACCGTCGCGCCGACCGACAGCGGCGCGAGGACGCCCGCGACGAAGACATCGACGTCGGCGATGGAACCGCGGACGACGACGTCGTCCTCCTCGGTGAGGTCCGCGTCGTCGACGACAGTCGCGGCCACGTCGAGCAGGTAGCGGTGGCTGTAGGCCTCGCCGTCGACGTCGAGAGCGGCCGTCTCGGGGTCGACCGGCGTCGGCGGGAACGTCGGGTTCTCGCTCCAGACGTCCGTCTCCCAGTGAGAGACGCCGGGGTCCGAGGGCGGACCGCCGTAGACGACACGTTTGGTCCCCGGCACGTCCTCGAAGTCGCCTTCTCGGTCCTGTGGAACGACGAGCGCTCGGACGTCAGGGTCGCTCGTGTCGAAGGTCGTCGTCGCGCCGTGGAGCGCGGCCCCGAAGACGGTCAGGAGCGGCTCGGGGAGGAGGTCTGGCTCGACAGCCACCCGGCCGCCACCGCGGACGCCGAGAAAGCCGAGGAAGTTGCCCGCCTTCCACGCGGTGGTACAGAAGTCGCGGTAGCTGTAGTCGCGGTCGAGCGCTGGGACTGAAAGCGCCGTCGCCGACGACCGACGCTCGCGGGCGACGAGGTCTCCGAGAGTGTTCACGACTCGCCGTTGGGCTGAGACCGACAAAAGACCGACGGACACGCCGCACGCGACGTCCGTGGCGAGTGCGGTGGACAACTGCGGTGGACAACTGCGGTGGACGGCTGCGGTGGACGAAGAGAAGGCTACGGCGCGCCGACGATGACGAACGTGCTGTCGACGTCGCCCGCGCGGATCTGTCGGGACGCGTCGGGGGAGACCCGGACGGCGTCACCCTTCGACAGGTCGAGCGTCTCGCCGTCGACCGTGATCGACCCCTCGCCCTCGACGAGGAGGTAGACCTCCTCGTGGTCGGATTCGACGTGGTCGTGTTCTTTGCCCTCCCACCCGGCATCGGCGTCGACGACGGTGAGACCGAGGCTCTCGCAGTCGAGCGCGTCTCGGAGGAAGTACATTCCGCCGCCGACGGGGTCGACGTCGCTGTAGTGAGCTTTCGTGTGCGCCATGTGACGTGGTTCACGCGCACACGGCAAGTAGATTGGTGCAGAATTGTGCCGAAAGCGGCGAAGCGGCGAAGATGGAGTCCCGTCGGGAGCGGCTTAGAAGGAGTTCTTGATCTTCTCGAAGAAGCCCTCTTTGACCTCGACTTCGTCGCCGCCCGCTTCGGCGAACTTCTCTAGGGCCTTCTTCTGCTCCTTGTTGAGGTTCTCGGGGGTGACGACCTGCACCTGCACGTAGAGGTCGCCGGAGCCACGACGCTGGAGTCGCGGCATCCCCTTGCCCTTCAGTCGGAAGGTCTCGCCGCTCTGGGTTCCGCTGGGGACGTCCATCTCGACGGTGCCGTCGAGCGTCTCGAACTCGACGGTCGCGCCGAAGACCGCCTGCGGGAACGAGACGGGATGCTGGTAGTGGAGGTCGTCGCCCTCGCGACGGAACTGCTCGTTCTCCTCGACGTGGACCTCGATGAGCAGATTGCCGTTGGGACCGCCGTTCTCGCCGGGCGCGCCCTCGCGCTCCATCCGGATGGTCTGGCCGTCGCGGATACCCGCGGGGATCTCGACGTCGAGCGTCGCCTCGTTGCGGACGCGGCCGTCGCCACCACAGCTGTCACACGTCTCGCTGTAGAGGTTGCCGTCGCCGCCACAGTTCCGACAGGCCTGCGTCTGCTGCATCCGACCGAACGGCGTCTGCTGGACCGTCGTCGTCTGGCCCTGCCCGTTACACTCGGGACAGGTCTCCACATCGGCGTCCTCGGGATGGCCCTCGCCGTCGCAGTCGGGACACCGCTCGGGACGCGTGACGGTCAGGCTCTTCTCGACGCCCTCGAAGGCGTCTTCGAGGTCGATGGTGAGCCGCGTCCGCAGGTCCGCCCCCTGCTGCGGGCGGTTACCCTGCCCGCCGCGGCCGCCGCCGCCGTTGAACAGGTTGTTGAAGATGTCCTCGAAGCCGCCCATCCCCCCGCCCATGCCGCCACCGCCGCCGAACGGGTTGCCGCCGCCACGGCCACCGCCACCGCCGTCGAAGCCGCCGCGCTTCTCGGCCTGCTCGAAGCGGTCGTGGCCCATGCGGTCGTACGCCGAGCGCTTCTCCTCGTCGCTGAGGACCTCTTTGGCCTTCTTGACCTTCTTGAACTTCTCCTCAGCGTTCGGGTCGTCGCTGACGTCCGGGTGGTACTCGGTTGCCTTCTTTCGGTAGGCCTTCTTGATCTCGTCCTCGTCGGCATCCCGGGAGACCCCGAGCACGTCGTAGAAGTCCTCGCTCATCAGTTACCGAATCGGTTATCGGTGGAGCTACTTCAAAAGCGCGCTTGCGACGTTGCCGCGACGACAGATACCGTCGGCACTGATCGGTCGTGGTCAATTGCGAAAGAGAGAGCGAATAATTCGTCGGCTGTGACGGCTCTCGTGGACGGTCAGCGCGAGGACTTACTTCTCTTCCTCGTCGTCGACGTCCTCGAAGTCGGCGTCGACGTACTCGTCGCCGCCGTCGGTGGCGTCGCCACCCATGCCGCCCATGCCACCGGCGCCGCCCGGACCGGCACCGCCGGGACCGCCAGCCTGCGCCTGGGCCTGCTCTTGGTACATCTGCTTGCCGATCTCCTGCAGTTCCTTCGAGAGGCTCTCGGTCGCGTCTTCGAGTTCCTCGGTCGTGGCGTCGTCGTCTTCGAGCGTCGCCTCGACGTCCTCGATTGCGGCCTCGATGTCCGCGCGAAGGTCGTCGTCGACCTGCTCCTCGTTCTCCTCGAGGAGCTTGTTCGCGCGCTGGACTGCGCCCTCGGCGTTGTTCCGCGCCTCGATGCGCTCGCGACGTTCCTCGTCCTCTTCGGCGTGCTGCTCGGCTTCCTCCTGCATCCGCTCGATCTCGTCGTCCGAGAGACCCGCGCCCCCCTCGATGGTGATGGACTCAGCGTTGCCGGAGCCTTTGTCCTCGGCCTCGACGTTGACGATCCCGTTCTCGTCGATGTTGAAGCCGACCTCGATCTGCGGCGTGCCAGCCGGAGCCGGCGGGATACCCGAGAGCTGGAACTCGCCGAGCAGTTCGTTCTCCTCGGCGATTTCACGCTCGCCCTGGAAGACGCGGACCTGCACGGAGGTCTGGTTGTCCGCGGCCGTGGTGAAGATCTTCGACTCCTCGGTCGGGATGGTGGTGTTCTTCTCGATGAGTCGCTCGAAGAGACCGCCCTTGACCTCGATACCGAGCGAGAGCGGCGTCACGTCCAGCAGGACGATGTCGTCGACCTCGCCGCCGAGGACGCCACCCTGGATGGCCGCGCCGAGTGCGACGGCCTCGTCGGGGTTGACGTTCTTCTTCGGCTCCTTACCGAGGATCTCGGTGACCTTCTCCTGAACCTGCGGCATCCGGGTCGACCCGCCGACGAGGATGACCTCGTCGATGTCGTCCTTACCGTAGCCTGCGTCTTCGAGCGCCTGCTCCGTCGGGCCGACGGTGCGCTCGATGAGGTCCTCGGTCAGCGACTCGAACTTCGCACGGGTGAGCGACTGTTCGAGGTGGACCGGGCCGGAATCGGTCGCCGTGATGAACGGCAGGTTGATATCCGTCTCCTTGCGGGAGCTGAGTTCGATCTTCGCTTCCTCGGCAGCGTCCTTCAGCCGCTGGAGGGCCTGACGGTCCTCGCGGAGGTCGATGCCGTGGTTGTTCTTGAACTCGGTCGCGAGATGGTCGATGATGGCCTCGTCCCAGTCGTCGCCGCCGAGGCTGTTGTCCCCGTTCGTCGCGACGACTTCGTAGACGCCGCCACCGAGGTCCAGCACCGAGACGTCGAACGTCCCGCCACCGAGGTCGAACACGAGGACGGTCTGGTCGGAGTCGTCGTCGAGACCGTACGCCATCGACGCCGCCGTCGGTTCGTTGACGATGCGCTCAACCTCGAAGCCGGCGATCTCGCCGGCGTCCTTCGTGGCCTGACGCTGCTTGTCGTTGAAGTACGCCGGGACGGTGATGACGGCCTTCTCGACGTCGTCGCCGAGATAGTCCTCGGCGTCGCGCTTGATCTTCTGGAGGATCATCGCCGAGATCTGCTCGGGCGTGTAGTCCTCGCCTTCGACCTCGACGGTGTAGCCGTCTTCACCCATGTGACGCTTGATCGACCGGTAGGTCCGGTCGGGGTTCTGGATGGCCTGGTTCTTCGCCGGTTTGCCGACGAGTCGCTCGCCGTCGTCGGTGAAGGCGACAACGGACGGGGTGGTCCGGTCACCCTCCGCGTTCACGATGATTTCGGGGTCTCCGCCCTCCATCACGGCGAACGCGCTGTTTGTGGTACCCAGGTCGATACCGAGAATTTTGTTGCTCGCCATGTTGCTTCCAGATACCGGCTTCCCGCGGTTAAAGGTTACTAGACGGAACGAACTGCGTCGGACGAGAAGGTCGCTGCAGTCTTGCGGTTTCGCACGCTCCTCGAACAGACTGTTCGGGAGGTTTATATCGAACCGCGAGACTGGTGTGCCGTGTTGACGAGGAACGCAGTGGTGACACGACTGGTAGCCACGTAGTGAACTGCTGAGCGTGATGAAAGCGTCGGGCGGACGTCAGAAGAGCGTTCTGGCGGGGAGAGTTATTCGCCGCCGTCGCTGACGGTAATCTGCGCCGCGCGGATGACTTTGTCGGCCATCTCGTAGCCGGGTTGGAAGACGGAGGCGACGGTGCCCTCGGGCTGGTCGCTGTCGACGCGCATCATCACTTCGTGACGCTGCGGGTCGACTTCCGCACCGAGGTCGGGGTCGATGATCTCGACGTTCTCGCTCTCGAGGATGCGGTCGAACTCGTCGAGCGTCGACTTGACACCCGGCCGGATGTCGGCACCCTCGTCCTGGTCCAGCGCGCGAACGAGGTTGTCGCGGACGGTGACGACCCGCTCGACGAAGTCCTCGGTGGCGCGCTCTTTGATCTGCGCCTGCTTCTTCTTCGCGCGCTGTTTGTAGTTCTGGAAGTCAGCCTGTTTGCGCTTGACCATCCCTTCCAGTTCGTCGATCCGCTCCTCGCGGGCGGCGAGTTCGGCTTCGAGCTTCGTGACGTGGTTCTCGAGTTCGCGGACCTCGGCGGCGAGCTCGTCGTCGTACTCGGCGACGCGGCCGGCGATGTCGACTTCGGCCGCCTCCGCGGCGTCAGGTGACTGCTCCGCGTCCGCAACGGCGTCGGCCGAGCGCTCCGCCTCGTCGTCGACAGGCGTCTCGTCTGCCTGTTCTGCGTCGAGCGTCTCGTCTGTCATGGTCGGAAGAAACGGCCGACGAGGTATAAGGGTTGCAGATGCCGGTCGTCCTCGGGGTCCGTTACTGATACATCCGCAACGGCTGAGCCTGCGTGCTCTCGTCGTCGGCGTCCTGCATCCGTTTCGCGAACTGCTCTTTGGCGCGGCGGATCTCCTCGGCGTCCTCGACGAGGGTGTCGACGGGGACCTCGACGTCTGCTAGCGGTTCGATGCCTTTCTTGATGACGACGCGCGCCGCCTCGGGGTCGGGGAACTGCGGGTCGGACTCGACGACGAGACCGACGCTCGTCAGGCCGTGTTCGAGGACGTAGTTCATCAGCGCGCCCGTCGGACCGGTCACCAGCCCCATCTCGGACGGATGGCCGATATCCGCCTCGTCGAGGAGCACCCGTCCCTCACCGGTAGCGACGCCGTAGAGCGTGGGGACACTGTCTCCTTTGTCCGTCCCAATCCCGCTCAGGAAGATGGGCACGACGCCGTCTTCCTCGAACCAGCTGCGGATACAGCCCGCGAACTCTCCGGCCGCCTTCGGATGGATGGGGACGTCGCTCTGAAGCACGAGCAGGTCCCGCTCCTCGTCGGCGTAGAGCCGGACGGGCGTCCGGAGTTCCGTGTCGGACTCGGTGTAGACTGCGACGCGAGGGATGCCGTCGCAGTGGACGTTCGCGTAGTGTGTCATCTCGAACCGGTCGACCAAGTGGTCGGCCACGATCTTGCCGACGAGACCGACGCCGGGGAGGCCTTCGACCATCATCGGCTCGTCGAGGGTGACGTCGTCTGCGAGAACGTTGATGCGCGCCATGGTTGACACGAGGCGTGGCAGGCTACTAAAACAGTCGGCCGTGTGCGACGGTGGAACGTCGTCCGACCCCCACCACACCGACTCCGAAACCGACAAACGACCGCGTGGGAAAGAGAGTGTCAATGGACCCCATCAAGCGGTATCTACCGCTCGTCGACGACGAGGAGGCGTTTCTGGCGGCCTGTGACCGGCCGCTGCCGTACGCCGTTCGCGTCAACACCATCAAGACGACCGTCGAGCGGGCCAAAGCAGCACTCGACGCCGAAGACATCGGCTACGAACAGACCGACTGGAACCCCGAAATCCTGCGGCTGACCGACGGCAAGGCGGGCACGACGTGGCCCTACTTCCACGGCTGGCTCCACGGGCAGGAGGAAGTCTCCGCGCTTCCGGCCATCGCACTCGACCCCCAGCCGGGCGAGAAAGTGTGGGACACCTGCGCCGCGCCGGGCAGCAAGTCCAGTCAGCTCTCGGCACTGATGGACGACGAAGGCTTCGTCGTCGCCAACGACAACAGTCTGGGTCGGCTCTCCGCGCTCCGGCACAACGCCGAACGGCTCGGCGTCACCAACGTCGCCGTCACGAACCGCGACGCGCGCAACTTCTCGATGAAGCCGTTCCACTTCGACCACTTCGACCGGACGCTCGTCGACGCGCCCTGCTCGTGTGAGGGGACGGTCCGCAAGAACCCTGACGTGCGCGACCAGTGGACGATGAACCACGTCAAGAGTGTCGTCGGCGTCCAGAAGGGCATCATTCGCCGCGCGATTCAGGCCACAAAGCCCGGCGGTATCGTCGTCTACTCCACCTGTACGTTCGCGCCCGAGGAGAACGAGGCTGTCGTGACCCACGCCTTGGAGAGCGAGGACTGCGGGGTCGTCGAGTTCGACACGCCGCTCGAAACCTCGCCCGGCGTCACCGAGTGGGAGGGCGAGGAGTACCATCCGAGCGTCACGAAGACCCAGCGGGTCTACCCCCACCAGAACGACACGGGCGGGTTCTTCTGTGCGAAGCTGAAGGTCGGCGGGACGGAGCGGCGAGAGACTGCCGCGGAGGTCGGTGGCGACGCCGACGAGACGGAGGTGGAGGCATGAGCGACGATGCCCCAACCAACGACGGCCAGCAGTTCGACCGTCTTCCTGCCACGGCCGACGAGCGCGAGGTTCCCGGCCGAGCGACGCGCGAGGAGGTCCTCGAATGGTGGAACGAACGCTTCGGCATCCCGCCGGAGACGTTCGACGACTACACCTTCTGGGAGAAGGGTGCGGGGAAGATCTGGGTGCTCCACGGCGACACCGAGAGTCCCATCGGCATCGAGGGGCTCGGCATGACCTTCCTCCGGACGCGACAGGAACACTGGAAGCCGACGACGAACGCGGTCCAACGGTTCGGACGAGAGGCGACGAAGAACGTCGTCGAACTTGGGAGCGAAGAGGCCGCCACGTTCGCCGGTGGCGACGACCAAGAACTCGACTGGGAGGGCGACTGGGGCTATCTCATCGCGGCCCACGAGGTCGCCGGCGAGCGCGAACCCATCGGTGTTGGACTCTTCCTCTACGGTGAGTTGCGCTCGACGGTGCCGAAAGGGCGACGCGAGAATCTGGACGAAATATAGCGATCCCGACTACGCGCGCTTCTTGTAGAGTTTCACTGCTGCCTGTGCGAGATAGCCGAGTTCGCTGCGCTTGTAGCCGAGTGCCGCCGCGCCGGCGAGGAGTACGGCGAGTTTCTTCTGGCCGCCACGGAACGACTTGACCGCTTCCCAGAGCGTCGTGGCTGCACTGAGCTGGCGCGCCCGTTTCGAGCCGAGAAGTCGTGTCAGCTTCATGTCTCTACATTCCGGCTGGAGCCTGAAAAGCCGAGGGGCCGACTCACTTCTCGCGGACGGTCCCGCCCGACAGCCCCTCCCAGGCGACGCGGTAGCCGAGTGCCGAGAGCGCGGCACTCGCGTCGCCGATGCCGTGATCGGCGAGCACGTCCTCCGCTTCGCCGAGGTCCATCCCCGGCTCGATGGCGTCGGCGAGGTCGTCGAGAACAGCGGGTCGAACGAGCGTTCGGCCGACGCGACGGTGGTCGGGGAAGGACTTGTCCTCGATGGCGTCGACGCTCACCGCGTAGTCGGCTGCGAGGTCGGCGAGCGAGATCACGTCCGCGTCGGGCGTCAGTTCGTCCGGCAGGTCGCCCGACGCGTCGGCGACGAGGTCCGCCTCGTACTCTCGGAGCACGTCGACGACGTCCTTCACGCGCACGGTGCCGGAGTAGGGAATCGCGCGGTGGTCCCGTGCCTCGATTTCGTCGCTGGCGGCGAGCGACTCGTCGACGGCGACGAGGAGGTCGACGTCCTCGACGCCCGCGAGCTGGCCGAGTTTCTTCTCGACGTAGTCGGGCGTCCAGAAGCCCATGATTTCGAAGTAGACGCGGAAGTCCGTGTATTCGTAGTCGAACGCGAAGTCCGGAATCATCACCCGCGCGCCGCCGTCGACGGCGAGCGGTTCCGGCTCCCGCACGAGCGTCCAGTCGAGGTCCAGTGCCCGAAAGCGGGCCGCGAAGTCGGCCTCGACACCGCTGTCGAAGGCGGGTTCGGCGACGGGTTCGACGCCCGGAACCGACACGTCGGCGTCGGTGAGCACGAGGTCGCGCTCGGTCCCGCGGTCGTCGATGGTGGCCGAGAGCCGCCAGTCGTCGGTCGCCGCGACGGTGCGGAGCAATCGAGCAAAGCCCGTCCCGTATCTGCGGGTGCGCCGAAAGAGCGCGTCGGGGCCGGTGACGACCAGTTCGCGACCCTCGGGCGTCTGCTCGACCTCGTACATCAGCCGGAGCCGTTTGACCGCGGAGACGAGTGCCTTCGGGTCGGCACTTCGAATCCGCACCTCCGTGGCGTCGAACAGCGCGGTCTGTGCGAGCGAGAGGTTGTACTGCGTCAGGAGTTCGTCGGGCGTCCAGCGCGGCTCGAAGGCCGCGAGCGTCTGGTTCACCTCGCGGTCGGCGTAGAGCGAGGTTTCGACCGCCGACGCGTCGACACCGAGTCGGTCCGCAGCCGCCGCGAGTGCCTGCTCGCGCTCGTCCTCGCTCGCGACGCCGACGGTCTCCGCCGCCTCGAAGGCGACGCGGCGGGCGCGCTCTGGGGGGAGGGCACTCCGCGTCTCGTACTCCGCTTCACGGTCGCAGAGGGCGGCGAAGCCGCGGACGAGCTTGAACGACTCCGCTTCGGTTTCGAGGGCGGTGAGGGCGTCCTCCAGCGCGCCGCGACGGTCGCCGACGTGCGACTCGTAGGTCTCGACGACGCGGCTGGCGACCGACTCGGCCTCCCTGCCGACGAACTGCGGGTGGTAGCCGCCGCCGGTGCGGGAGACGCGCAGGAGGTCCTTCGTGAGCACGTCCGTGCGTAGTTCGGCGTCGTTTATAAGCGGGACGGGAACGACTGCCGGAGAGGACAAGGCTCATACGCCGGGCGATTGAGCCTCGGATATGAAGCGACGGGTCCTCCTCGGCACGCTCCCCTTCGCCCTCTCGGGCTGTCTCTCCTCGCTCCCCGGCCCGACCGGGCCGCGTAACCCGCCGACGGAACCGGCGAATGACCCCCGCGAGCAGGCACAGCAGAAGCCCCTCGTCGTCAGCGACTTCGAGTTCAGCCGCGCCGACTCGGACGCACTCGCAGTCGTTCTGACAGTGACCAACCGGACGGACGTCGAACGCGTCGGGACGGCCACGGTCACGCTCTCGCTCGACGGCGAGACGTTCGAGCGGACAGCCGAGGTGACCGTCGGTGGCGACAGCGACGCCGAGACCGAACTCGTCTTCGAGGAGATTCAGTTCGAGGCGTTCCAGAACGCCGACTCCTTCGAGTTCGACGCGAGCGTCGAGTGACCCGGTCGGTCGCACACAGCCCGTCGTGACGACCGGCAGTCGGGACCGAACGACTACCTTTTCCGCGCGTCAGTCCAGAGTTCAGTTCTCTCGTGTCGTGATAAAAATCTACATTCTCATTGCGAATATATTGTCGGATATGTTCGGCTCCGTGTCGAACAGTTCCATCGGGAGCGTATTGCGACGAGATGGCCGTAAATAGCCGTTACAAGCCCTCTATGTCGCTCTTACAAAAGTCCTTTAGGGGCTACTACAACTGTCGAATCGCCTCATGGACTTTACCAGGCGAAACCTCATGGCGACGTCACTCGCAGCCACGCTCGGAGCCAGCGTGGCTGGAGTGGCCAGCGCGGACGAAGTAGCGGAGACGAACACACCCGGCGCGCCGAGCGTCAGGGGGTCGATGAAGCGGTTCTCGACGACGGCGTTCGGTGCCGAGGCCACAGGCCCGTTCGTCTTCGCGGACGGCACCCCGCTCTACAGCCTCCAGCACCCGAGCCGGGAGAACCTCGCACCCTTCAACCGAGCCGGTATCGGCTACTTCAGCGGCTTCCAGTTCGACCTCGACGGCAACAACGACGACTTCGAGGAGATCCCCGTCCCGGTGACCGAATCCGAGCAACGACAGGTCCGCGCCGGCAACGGCAGCTACGTCCTCCTCGCACAGGAGGAAGACGAGATCAACGACGGTACCGAACGGCTCGGTGTCTCCCAGACGCCGGATGGCACCGACATCACGCAGGAGAACTTCGCGGGCACGCAGTACGGTAACGCGGGCTACAACCCCGACTGCAACCAGTTCGTCGCCACCGACGACGCGGGCACCGAGGGCTATCTCTTCACCAACTGGGAGAACAGCCCCGGCAACGTCTCGCGGATCCCCCTCAGCCAAGACGACGACGGCGAGTGGAGCGCGGACCTCGACAACGCCATCAACCTCGCGAACACCGACGCGCTCCGCGAACTCGGCGGCACGCGCATCAACTGTTACGGCGACCTCAGCCCGTGGAACACGATGATCTCCTCCGAGGAGAACTACGCCCACCCGCGCGTCTCGCTGACGGCCACCGTCAGTGACGTCGTGGAGGCTGGCTCGGGGAAGGGACTGATCGGTGCCTGCCAGTTCTGGAACCGGCCGAACCCGACGGAGATCACGTCCGCGCTCTCGGAATACTACGGCGACGAGTCGTGGTATCCGCAGGGTGCGTTCGCACTCGACGGCGTCGAGTTCCTCGCGTACTATCTCGGCGCGGACCCGGTCGACCAGAACGGCGGTAACTCGACGTACCCCATCGGTGACGTCTATCCGAACCCCTACCGCTACGGCTACCAGGTCGACTTCCGCGACGCCGCGGCCGACGAGCCGACGCCCATCAAATACTACGTCATGGGCCGCGCCTCGTGGGAGGCGCCCGACGTCCAGAGCGACATGAAGACCGTCTACGGCTGTTCGGACGGCGACAGCAAGGGTATCTACAAGTTCGTCGCCGACGAGGAGATTCCGAGCTACGAGGACCCGATGGCCGTCGCCGGGACGCTCTACGCCCCGAAGATCACGAACGACGAGGCGAGCGAGCGCAACTCCCCCGCCGACGTCTCGCTCGACGTGGAGTGGATCGAACTCGGCCACGCGAGCAACGCCGAGTGCGAGGAGTGGATCGCCGCGTACGACGACGTCACCCAGACGGACTATCTGGAGACACACGCCGAGACCGACTGGCGAGAGGACCGCGCGGCAGCACTCGAAGAGGCCGACCGCGCCGTCGTCGAAAACGGCAACCAGAATTACATCACGAACGAGGAGATCGTCGAGTGGGCCGAGCAGTACGCCGAGGAGGGGCCCGACGGCGTCGACGAGGAACTCCGCAAGATCCCGTTCCTCGAAACCCGCGCCGCGGCCAAGGAAGTCGGTGCCACCATCGAGTTCAACAAGGCCGAGGGTGTCGACAGCATGGACGGTGCCGGTCCCGGCGACTTCGTCTACTTCGGTATCTCGGAGTTCAACGACGACCTCGCGAACGACACGGGCGACATCCAGATGGACCGCGTCGACGGCGGCGTCGTCTACCGCGCGGAACTCGAACCCGATTACAACGTCTCGACGCTCGAACCGGTCATCGTCGGTCCCGACTTCACCGACCCGCCGGAGGACGCCGACGACGCGCTCCGCAACATCGACAATCTGTACGTGATGGACGACGGCCGCGTCCTCTGCTGTGAGGACGGCTTCGGCGGCCCGGCCCGCTCGTATCCCAACGACGGCGTCTACGTCTACCAGCCGAACGTGCTCGTCGACGTCGACTCCCTCGCCGTCGGCCAGGGGTCGACCGGGACGGCCGACCTCTACGCCTCGTCGCTCCCGTCGGGCTTCTCGGGCGCGCAGGTGACGGTCACCGTCTCGGACCCCGAGGTCGCGAGCATCACCGGCGTCACCTTCCCCGACGACCTCGCGCTCACGCAGGGCACTGTCGCCGACGACGGGTCGTCGGCCACGCTGCGCTTCTCCGACGCCAGCAAGCAGGTCCAGCCCGGCGCGAGCAGAGCCCGCCTGGCGACGCTCGAAGTCGCGGCCGAGAGCATGGGGACGGCCGACCTCGACGTCGAGATCGAGCGGATGGACGACGAGAGCGGCGACCCGCTCGACGCCGAGGCACGCTTCGGCGTCTTCGTGGGCGGCCCGCGGGGACCACCGGCGGTCGGCGACGGCGAGAAGCCGACCGACCCCGACGACGACGGGCTCTACGAGGACGTCAACGGCAACGGTCGACTCGACTACAACGACATCGTCCTGCTGTTCCGCCACTTCGACAGCGACGCGGTGCGGCTGAACAGCGCGGCCTACGACTTCAACGAGAACGGCCAGCTCGACTTCGACGACCTCGCGACGCTCTTCGAGGAGATCAACTGAGACGGCCGCTTGCCGCTGCACTGGCCTCACTACCCCACCACCCCAGTTTATCCAGATACCACAGACCCTATGATTCGACCGATTCAGACCCTCACAACGAGAATTACTCGCGATTCGACTCGTACTGCGGCAGCCACACTCGTCGTTGCCGCGGCGGTAACCACGTTCGCCCTCCTCGGGGCAGTGACGGCGACCGGCACCACTGCAGCGCAGACTGACGACCCGACCGTCCGCCTCGTCGGCGGCGACGTGACGGCGAGCGAGACGGCGACGTTCGACGTCGTGCTAACGTCGGCTCCCGACGGCCTCTCCGGCTACTATCTCCGGCTCTCGCTCGACGGGACCGACGTCGCCCGCATCGACGGCGCGGCCTACCCCGACGCGTTCAGCATGACGAACGAGCCGACGACGGAGGGAGACGGCGGGACGCTCCTGCTCGAAGCCGCCGACCTGGAGGACTCGGTCCAGGCTGGCGCGGCCGACGTGCCGCTCGCGACCGTCGAACTCACTGGTGTCGCTCCGGGGGAAGCGCGGGTCAGCGTCGAGCCGGTCCAGTTCGACACCGACAGCGGCGACAGGTTCCAGCCAGCGACCCAGTCCGACGTCGTGACGGTCGCCGCCGAAGATTCCGAGGACGGTGCTGCCGGAGCCACCGAGGACGCGAGCGACGGAAGCGACTCGCTCGGCGACGGTGCGACGGGCGCGGCGGGCAGTGTCGGCGGCGTGCCGACGGTCGTTCTCGTCGGTGCGGCGGCCGCCCTCCTCGCTGGCGGCGTCCTGCTCGGCCGTCGGCTCTAGCGGCCGCAACGCCGACGCTACGGCGACCACCGAACCGACCGCGAATCCACGAAACAGCCAGCAGACCCCCAGCAGACACCCACAAGACACCCACCACAGATGTCGAAATCAGACACCACACCAGCAGACCGCGACCGACGGACCGTGTACCGCGAGTATCTCCTGAACGTCCGCATCGTCGAATCGCAGTCGGAGACGGGCGACCCAGTCTACCGGTTCGACGCACCGAACCACGGAGGGAGTACCTTCGACGACCCCGAGACGGCCGAACTCTACGCCGACGTCTACTTCGACGTCAACGGCTTCGAGGAGGCCGGAACCGGCGAGCGCGGCGTCCCGCCGACGATAATTCAGGCCGGTCGCGACACGCTCGTCGCCTACCTCCTCACCCAACCGCACACGGACGTCTACTGGCTCGCCTCGTTCTACGGCGAGAAACCCGAGAAGATCCAGCGGTACGTCAACCGCGTCCGAAAGCGCGCGACGAAGATCCGCGACGGTGCGCGCGACCACGGTCTGGAGTGAGGTGAGACGTCGTCAGCGACGACGATTCGCGATGCACAGAACACCGCAACTCCTGTACCAGTAGACGGAGCTACCGCCGACGACTCGCGATTACAGAACATCTCGACTCCCGTACCAGTAGACGGAGCTACCGACGACGACTCGCGATGTTCTCTTCTGCGGTCTCGCTGCTCACGACCTCGTAGAGAAGCGCGCGGCCGCCGTCGGCCTTCGGCCGAAGGATCCGTCCCAGTCGCTGGGTGAACTCGCGTTCGCTGCCGCTGCCCGAGAGCACGACGGCGACGTTCGCGTCGGGCACGTCGACACCCTCGTCGAGGACGTTCGCGGTGACGACGCGGCTGTACTCGCCCGACCGGAAGCGGTCGAGAATCTCGCGGCGTTCCTTCGCGCCCGTCTCGTTCGTGATCGCCGGGATGAGAAACCGCTCGGAGAGCCGGTAGACGAGGTTCGTGTGGGCCGTGAAGACGATGACGCGGTCCTCACGGTGTCTCGCCAGGATGTCAGCGAGTTCGCGCACCTTCTCGTCGGCGTTGAGCATGATATCCCGCGCTCGTTGCTTGGCGAGCAGTGCTTCCCGCGCTCGCGGGTCATTGCCCGAGCGCATCACGAGCTTCTGGTAGTCGCTGCCCGAGCGCAGCGAGAGCCCGGAGGTTCGGAGGTAGTCGACGAAGGTTCCCTGCGCCTCGTCG